>JAZLEF010000033.1:0-3388 GCA_045615125.1 Bacteroidales bacterium | reverse complement strand
CTATCTTACCTTGGTGCAAGACAGTACCACCAAGTATCTGTACGTTATAAGGAACCATATCCCATGTGATAGTATTACCACCGGCAATCCAGCTATTGTTATAGTAAACCTTATCGCCTTCTATGTTGATATGATCGAATTTTGCTGCGAGCTCGCGGTCCAATTCAGTGGCTGTGGCTTCCACTACTTCGTTTTCCTTGAAACGTTTGGCTGTTTCCTTCAAGACCGCAAAAGCCTCTGGCATAATGTTGTTGAGAGCTTCCTCTATCTTTTCGAGCTGCTGTTTCTCGAGTTTATCCACTTGCTCGAAAAGTTCATTTTTCTTTTCAAGGTCGAGGTCATCATTTTCAGCTTTTTGCTTAAGCTCCTTGATACGAGCTTCGTCTTCAGCTATATAGTCGTTTATGTATTCTTTAAACTCTACTGTCTTATGACGAAGAGCATCGATGTCTAAACCTTTTATCTTTTCGTATGCTTCTAATGTCTTATTCAAAATCGGCTGCAAGGCTTTGTTATCGCGCATTGCTTTATTACCGAATAATTTAGTAAAAAATCCCATATTTATATTCTTAATTTTTATTTCAAATTCTAATTTTCATTAGACGTAGACGCCATAGGAATGCTTTCTCAACTCAATTCCTAATTACGATTATATCAAATGTTGTGCAAAAATAACTATTTTTTATAATATTTATATAATCTTCTAACATGAAAATCGAGATATTGTTCTGGCGACGGAGCCGGTGCCATTCCAATCTTCCCGTTTTTGCCTATAATGACATAATCGGGGAACGTCTTAACCTGATATTTTTCAAGAAGAAGTATTTCATTTTCAAGATTTAACAATGGCCATTTGTAGTTTTTCTCTTCAAATAATCTATCATAATCTTCAAAATTTTCTTTCGTTGCTATTGTCACAATTTGTATGGTATCCTGCCATTGATTTGAAAAATCTTTTAACAGTTCAAACTGATAATCTGTCATGTGTGACATTTCATTCACAAATTGAATCAGAAGCATATCATCTTTGAAATCAGAAAGCTCTACCATATTGGCATTTTTATCTTTCAACAAAAAAGAAGGAGCTTCCGAGTCAAAAGAGAGTCGGTTTATCTGTCTTAAAATATCATCAACAATTTCCTTATTCTTCTGATTCTTAGTATTCTGACCTATAGTCTTGATATATTCATGTATATACGACTTTTCATCTGGCATCTCATAATACATTCTTTTCAGATTCCATGCTATTATTATTTCTGCAAGATTTTGATTTTCTGCCAAAAAGACATCTTTATCTTTCAGATACGTCACAAAATTGTCATAAGTAGAATAAAGCAGATAACGTATGTCGGAAGGATTGAATTGACGTGATGTCAGATAAGTGGTGAATATCTCTTGGAAAAGATTCATATAGGCAGGATTAGAATACAAGACTTGCTGCTTATTAAAATATTGAGCTATAACCTTTTTACCATTGTCATTATTGACCATCATTTGTACGGCAGCCTTACGATAACGTATATTGTCTTTTACGAAATCTGACTTTATATTTCCCAAGACTTTTTTTATCTCCACATCAAGGCTATCGAGGAGCGAGAGCTTACGTCCTCTATACAATTGGTTAAAATTATTTAACACAAAATCGTCTATAATAATTTCAGACATATAATATTGATAATAAAGCTCGTCGTCATTTTCTTCAAGCATCTTCAGTGTTGGCGACTGACGTTCAAAATAAGAGATGTTGTTTTCTTGTTCTGGTATTATTATTTCAATATTATAATTAGATTCCGGCTTTATTAAAATATCAATACGTTCAAGGTTTACGGCAATTTGCGCCAATGTAATATCATCAATATTTTTTTCAATAATAAAATTACCATCAGCATCGGTTTTTGTTTCACAAGCAAGAGACTGCTCGCATGTAAGCATATCGTTATATGTCAGGAGACGCACAAGAGCACCGGTTTCATTTACCTTTCCTTTTATTATAACATTTTGAGAGACAGCGATATTATTTATCAATAACAATAATATCAGTACAAATATTGTTTTATATTTTTTCATGATTTTTTAATTAGAAGCCTTTGTCACATCATCACAAATAGCAGAAGGGACAAATTCAACTATTGAAGAATTATGTTTCAACAAATCGCGCACAACAGTCGATGATACGCAACGGAGATTTGGTTCTGTGAGGAAAAACACCGTTTCAACAGCAGGATTTATTTTTTTGTTAGCCTCGGCTATCATTGTTTCATATTCCAAATCGGCTGGTCCACGCAGTCCTCTGATAATAAAGTCAGCCCTGACTTCCTTACAGAAATCGACGGTTAGACCTTGATAGCAAGTTACCTTAACCTTCGGATAATCAGCGAACACTTCTTTAATCCATTGCATTCTTTGCTCCAAGGTATAAGCATTTTTCTTCATTATGTTATAACCTATCGCAACGATTATCTCGTCGAAGAGAGGCAATGCTTTCAGTACGATATTTTCATGACCTTTTGTTATTGGGTCGAAGGAACCCGAGAAAACAGCTTTTTTCATTTCTTTTATTTTTAAAGTCAACAGACAACGGTCAACAGTCAACAGTTATCATTCATAATATTATTAAACATTCCATCTTTAGCCTTTTGTCATTTGTCTTTAGTCATCAAAATCGACAATATTTCATTTTCTAAAGACAGACGAATAGACGAATATGTTTTTTGTAAAAATTCGTTAACATTATCTTTATTCAGCAGAAATACTTTTGTTATACCTTCTTCCTCTTGAGGTTTAGGTTTGAACTCATCATCCGATTTCATCAGGAACCAAGATGTCTTTTTGAGAGTCCATTGATTGTTAAGGAGGTAACAATGATATGTTGAAGGCAGTTGTTTTATGATGGAGAGATTTGAGAGAGCCGTTTCTTCACGCACCTCACGTAGAGCAGCATCACTAGGCGACTCGTTTTTTTCTATATGACCTTTCGGCAAATCCGGAATTCCGTTTCTTTCTATCGCAGCTATTGCATTATTAATAAGAACTAGTCCGCCTGCCGCTGGAGCAAAACGGAATATTTTCTTTATTACAGCAGCTAAAACCTCATTATCCACATCGTCAATTTCGAGATTTTCTTCACTTTCATCGAGCCATTTTTTTATTCTATCAAACGTATTCTCAAACACTTGACTTGTATATACATCATCGTTCATATCAGCGTCCAATGATTGTTCAAAAAAATTTCTGCATAGCAGCGTCTTATTATTGCAAAAAAGTCTATACATTTGCCAAAAATTTAAAGGTTAATTTTATGAACGAACAAGAAACATCAATGGCTCTTGCCAGTTTTCTTTTGCAAATTAAAGCAATTAAATTGAATCCTGCAAATCCTTTTACATGG
>JAZLEF010000032.1:0-3429 GCA_045615125.1 Bacteroidales bacterium | reverse complement strand
TGTACCAGTTTCTTTGCATACTGCTAATGTTGGAGCTTCTGCCTTGTAATGTGTTCTTCTCTTTGCGCCTCTTGTGTGAGACTGTCTTCTCTTAGGATGTGCCATTTTACACTATTTTTTGTTGTTAATTAATTATCTTTTTTCTCTTTTAATTCTTCCAAACATTTCCAACGAGGGTCGATGTCGTCACTTTCGCTAACTTGATTTGCTGCACTTTCGAGATAGTTGATAACCTCTTGGTTGCATTCGCTGACATCTTCATGAACTCTGTGAATTGGCAATGATAAAATTATATATTCATAAATCAAAGATGAAACATCGAACTCTTCTTCTTCTGGAATGACGATAACGTCATCTGATTCCTCTTCGTACTCGTGTCCGTATTTCAGATATATGACAACCTCATTTTCTATTGGCTGTTCAAATTCATCATTACATCTATCACATGGGATAAAAACACTGCCACTAAAATTAAATGTCAAAATTGATTCTCTTTCATGCTTCTCAACGTTAAGATTGACCTTAACATCGCCTTTTTTCACTTCTGAGAACTCAAAATTATCAAAGAACTTATCATCGATTTCAAATTCAAAATCATGATAACCTATTGATAATCCTGCTATTGGCAATATGTATTCGTTTCCCATCTTCATAATATCCCTAAAATCGGGTTGCAAAGATAACAAAATTATTTCATTTTTTAAACGTTTTCTTTTTATTTTTTAAAGATTTAGAGTAATCAGAGGAAAATTGAAAACGGAAAATTAAAGTAAAAAAACATCTGTAATTATGCTCCATTTACAAATCTCAATCTCTCAATTCCATTAAAGCCTCCTGCAATATTTCATCCAATGGTTCATAAAGAGGATAGAAGGCCTCATCTCCAAAGACATTTCTTGCCACGTATGCCTTGAACAAAGGCTCTGAGAGTTCTCTCGCCTTCGCCTTATCTTCTTCCGTTCCTTGTATTTTCTTTTCTTCTGTGCGTCGCATCAGCTCATCAAACATGGCATCTGTGAAGACAAACTTCTCACTGAATGCCGTAACATCGCCATATTTTAAAATCTCATTACGATACATATCAGAATAATCGAAAGCATACTGGAACAAAATACTGTTATTGGCCATCTTGTTAAAGAAGTAATGAGTGCTATCATTCTTCAGTGGCACATAAACATCAGGCATAATGCCGCCACCGCCATAAACGATTTTACCTCCTGCTGTCACATATTTCAATGAATCAGCGAAATGAATACTATCAACGCTGAACATTTCGCCTGTGGCATAACGTGAATATTCTTCCAAGAGATATTCTTCTTTGCTTCCTTCAAAAGGCTTCTGTATGCAACGTCCTGTAGGTGTATAATAGCGAGCTACCGTCAGACGTATCGCGCCATTTTCACCCAAATCAAATTGCTCTTGTACCAAGCCTTTACCAAAAGAACGACGACCGATTACCGTTCCTCTGTCGTTATCCTGAAGTGCTCCTGCCACAATCTCGCTTGCACTTGCAGAACCTTCATTGATAAGAATAGCAACATCATTATTTTCCCACAAGCCTCTATGACGTGAGAAAATATAAGAACGTTCACGATGTTCACCTTCTGTGTATACTATTAATTTATTATCAGCTAACATTTCATCCACAACACCGACAGCTTCACCAAGATATCCTCCTGTATTGTCTCTCAAGTCAAGTATCAATTTGGTCATACCTTCAGACTTAAGTTTTTTCACTGCATTGACAAATTCCTTATGAGTTGTTTGGGAGAATTTTGTCAGTTTTATGAAGCCAATGTTTTCATCTATCATATAAGAGACATCAATACTATATGTCGGTATCACATCTCTTATGATGGTAAAGTCGAGGAGTTCAGCAACACCACGTCTTTTTATCTTGACATCGACTTTACTTTTCTTAGGTCCTTTAAGAAGACGCATCGCGTCTTTATTTGTGACTTTGACACCTGCCACCAAGGAATCGCCAACATAAACGATTCTATCGCCAGCGAGAATACCGACTTTTTCAGAAGGTCCGCCTTTTATTGTATTGATAATAGTGATAGTATCTTTTTCTATTCTGAAAGAGACGCCAATGCCGTCGAAACTACCGTGAAGATTATCGTTAACGTCATCAAGTATTTCCGGTTTGATATATTCGCTATGAGGGTCCATCGACTCCAGAACGTGAGTGACGGCTTTTACTTGTAATTCCTTTATGTCGACAGTGTCAACATATTCTTTATCGATGAGAGAGAACACATCGTTTATACAAGATAAATTGTCACCACCTTTAGAGGCAGTGACAATATCATTTGTTTTCGAAATATAGACGCCTAACATCACGCCGACTGCCATGACAGCAGCCATGATTATAGGCATTATGTTTTTATTATCCATATTATATTTCTGCGCTTGAGAGAGTAAGTTCAACACCAGCTTTTTTGAACAAGCCTTGCAACACTGTTCCAGGTCCTACCTCTATCACTTCAGTGAGACCGTTAGCAATCATATTACCCATAGTCTGAGTCCAACGTACTGGAGATGTCAGTTGAGATATAAGATTAGCTTTTATGATGTCTGGAGATGTGACGGCCTGACCTGTTACATTTTGGTATATAGGGCAGATGCCTTTAGTAAATTTTGTATTTTGTATTGCTTCTGCAAGTTTCACGCGTGCTGGTTCCATGAGAGGGCTATGGAATGCTCCGCCCACTTGTAGAGGAAGAGCGCGTTTTGCACCTGCTTCTTTGAGAAGCTGACAAGCCTTTTCAACGCCTTTTAGGCTACCTGACACAACCACTTGTCCGTTGCAGTTATAGTTTGCTGCGATAACCACTTCATCTTTTATTGAAGCACATATCGATTCTATCTTTTCATCAGCCATACCGATAACGGCCGCCATTGTACCAGGATTCTCTTCACATGCTGCCTGCATTGCGTTGGCACGTGCAGCAACGAGACGCAAGCCGTCTTCAAACTGCATTGTTCCATTAGCCACTAAAGCAGAAAACTCTCCTAATGAGTGACCTGCTACCATATCAGGCTTGAATGAGTCGCCCAACATTTTTGCTAAAATGACAGAATGAAGGAATATAGCTGGTTGTGTTACCTTAGTCTGTTTCAAGTCATCGGCTGTGCCTTCGAACATGATATCGGTGATAGAAAATCCGAGGATGCCATTAGCCTTATTAAACATATCCTTCGCCTTAGGGAACTTATCATAAAGATCTTTTCCCATACCAACAAACTGTGCTCCCTGTCCCGGAAATACGTATGCTTTCATATTTTATAGTTTATAGAGTTCTTTGCTTTTATTGTTTACCAGCTTGTTCTTATTTAATCTCTTGATTCACCAAAGAATCTGAGCAAGTATAAGAAAAGATTTAAGAAATCGAGATATAAGCTCAAAGCTGCATGAACGGTAAT
>JAZLEF010000031.1:0-6493 GCA_045615125.1 Bacteroidales bacterium | reverse complement strand
TCCATAAACATTTAAGCCTTTCTGCATTTATGCCGAATTCATCGCTGATAGATCTAAAGGAACGGCCTTCCTTAAGCATCACCATGTATTTGAGTAATGCTTCTCGATCATGTTTTTTACGCATAATAAAACCCCAAAAGTATTTTGTCCAAACTTTTGGGGTCACTTCATCACACAAAAAAATTAACAATATGTGATTGATACGTCTTTTAAATTAGGAATGATTATTTTGAACCATTGAACCTGAATTCCTAAAACAAAAAAAGCAGGCATTCCGAGCTTAGCCCTTCATGCCTGCCTATTTTCTTTCGTCCCTACGGGACTATCTGGATTTAGAATTTAGATATTCTTTCAACAGCAACGCCATTGTCTGTTACTATGCGTACCATATAAACACCAGCTTCAAATTGTGTCATGTCGATGATTGCGTTGTCAGAATCGACAGCGATATCATATACAACTTGACCTAATGTGTTAGTGATAGTGATACGGTTCATGTTTTCAGCAGTGATGTTCAAGTTGCCTTTTGTTGGATTTGGATAAATCATCATGCCTTCAACGCCGTTTTCATATATTGATGTTACCTCAACAACGAGATAATCTTGTTCTGGATCTTCGTATGAGTTAGCTGGAGCTGATTCACATTCTTCGCCATCGATAGTATAAACTGATGTCACTTGATAGTAATATGTACCTGGTTCAACAGCGTCGAAGTAGTTACCTACTGTTGGTTCAGCTATTATTTCCATATTACTGCTTGAAGTGCCGCGATATACGTTATAATGTTCGAATACTTCTTCTCTGTTATCGAGTTCCATAGTGCCTTTGAGTTCGCTTGTAACAAAAGCACGAATCATCCATGTGTAATTCATTGCTTGAGTAGCGACGTCAACCCAATAGCTGCCGTCGAATGAGATCCAGCGGCCGTTAGGGTTGCCTGTTGGATTACATACCGCTGCTGGGAAGCTGCCGTTATTGTTGTTGAAAGTAACCCACAAGTTCATAGAAGGATCTATTGGAAGTGGAGCTGTGAGGTCAAACTCAACGAATGCTCCAACGCCAGTACATACGTATGGTTGGCTATGAACCAGGACTTCAGGAGCTTCGTCACCGCCATAATAGATATTAATGTTACCATCGTGACCTTCTTTGTCGTACATAGAAACTTTTGTCAGATATGTTCCGCCATAATACTCGAGTTCTTCAGCTGGGAACATGATTCCCCAATGGAATGGTTCACCACCAATACCGAGAGCTGTTACCACTGTATTATCATCATAATATAACCACTCTGAGCCATGCAATGTATAAGGCCATACTAATGCCACTCCGCTTTCACCGTTTTCGTAGCCTTCTTCACCGTAGAGGTTTTTAGGAGCGTCACAAACTCTTACCACATTAACTTCTTCTGTCAATGGGCATGACATTGCGTAGTAAGAATCTTCTTCGCCGCCATAGACAACTCTGATTGAATATTCGATGTCGCCATAGCCTGGTGCCATGTCTGTATAAGAATTTCCATCAATAGGTTCTGCTGTGATAAGTTCACCGTTACGATAAACCATTGCGCCGAGTACCTCAAGCTCTGTGATATTAGGTTCGTCTTTGCTTGTTGTTGTCAATGTAAGATTGTCGATATTGATAAAGAACTGGCCGAAGCAGTCGAAGTGACGTATTGCGATATAAACATCCTGACCAGCGTATGCGCTTAAATCGACTGTTTTTTCATAATATGTACCTTGAGCACGATCGTTGCGACCTACCTTAGCACCTTCTTTAGCTGACATTGTTTCTTCCCAAATCATTGTAAAGTCAGATGCGTTGGTGTTGCTTTCTGTAGAGATAGCTACGCCGTAGTGCTCAGCGCAGTACATTTGGTTTTCAGCACATGCTCTAAAGATGAGTTTAGAGTTAGCTGTGATTTCATATTTTTTAGCTGTGACCAAATAATCGTCAGGTTCAATGTCGTAGAAGTTATAGTATGAACATGATATTGCGCTGTAATGGCTTTGATAACCGCAGTCAACTGATGAATATTGATTTGAGTTCATCCATGTAGCGCCGTCGCCGTTAGCGTCAATTGTCACGAATCCGTTTAATGTAGCGTCTTCAAAGTCGAACATAAATTCTTTTGAATAAGCACCTATTGGAAGCTGCCATGAGAGTTCTACACTATTTCCGTTTACGACAGCTTCAAAGTCGTTAGCGTTGACAAAGTTTTCACATGAATTGTATGTCCATGTGTATTCCATTGTTGCATTACCAACAACTGTTGCTGTATATTCCTGACCTTGTACGAGGTTTGTCACGTCGAATTGATAATAAGGAGTTGTTACTTCAGCAACATTTTGACCGTTCAACTTAACTTGGAAAGAAGTAGCGTCGTCATTCCACATTGACCATCCTGTTGGTGAGACGTAAAAGTCACCGACATGGAATTTTTCTTCGAGAGTACAATCTATAACAGTAGCTTCTGTGATTTCTATCACTTCATCTGTTGCGCATGATTCGAAGCCTTCCAAAGAAATTGTATATTTATATGTGCCGACGCGGAAGTCGTTCCATGTGTAAGAACCTGTTGCATCCAATGTTGTTTCATAACTGTATGTAACGTCATCAACACTGACGAAATAGACATGAGTGCCAGCTACTGAAGCTCCGTTTGCTGCTTCAACATTAACAGTGACAGATGTTGTCATATCCTTATCGATGTTGTTAGACCAAACGATAGGAGTTTCATATTTTGAATCTGTATAAACAACAGAAACGCCGTATCTGTAAACTCCGCTTGTTACGTTACCCCATGTTGCGTCAACGTATGTCGTATCTGTTACGTTACCTGCTACGAGTACTGCTTCTTCTTGACTATTGATATTTTTTCTATAAAGTTTGAAGTTAGATACTTCTGGTGTTTCTTCTTTTGCTTTGTTGATGAAATCCCAGCTCCATACGATGCTTGCTTTGTTATCGTCTATTTCTTGAGCTACTACTTGAGCTACTGTGTTATAACCGCCAGCTGTTTTTGTATTGATAGAAACAGAGAATTGTTCTGTTGCAGAAGCTACGAGATAATAAACGCCAGCAGGCACTGTTTGGTTGCTGATATTACCGCCTCTTGATTCGCGACCTGATGTAAGTTGAACGTTATCGACAAGGATAGCATATTCGTTAGTACAGTCGAAGTGACGTAAGCCAACGAAAACGTTACGGCCTGCATAACCGCTAAGGTCTACTGTCTTATATTGCCATTCTGCAACTTCATCGTAAGCCACTGTATGTTCCCAGACTGTTGTGAAATTGACACCGTCTATTGAAACTACAACACCATAATGTTCATCGCTGTAATAATTATCTTGTGGCAATGCATAGAATGAGAGCACTGAATTTTCTGTTATTGTGTAAAGACCGTCGCTATAGATATAGTTATCTGGAGTGAGAGGTGCATTTGATGTTGCTGAATATGATTCTGAGTAGATACATTTTGTTCCGCCATATCCTTCTATGCCGCCTCCGTTAGATACAGCCCAATTGTAGTAGTCGCCGTCAACGTCTTTAGTTTTCCAGCCTTCCATTGAACCGTTGTTGAAGTCAAAGAAGAAAGAGTCACCCAATATTTCTCCGAAATTGTTGTCATCGTCGTCGTCGTCAGGTTCAGCTCCGTAGTAGTTATTAACGTCAGGGCCGCCTTTGCCGTTGAAGTTAGCTGCATATAAAGCCACTTTACCATTATTACCGGTGACAGCTGCTGAGAATATTGTTTCTTCTGAGAAGTTAAGACGATATACCACGTCTGCGCCGTTTGGTTCATCACCTGGGAGCATGTAGTTATTCTTCAATGTTGTATATTCTGGAGAATCTACGAAAGGATAAGAATAAACAACATTTGGCATTTCCCATACGTCGCCGGTTTGTGGAGTATAAGCTGTTGCTGTCACAGAAATGACATCAGAACCGAATGTATGGTTGATGATGATGTCACCATTTTGTTGACCTTCGTTACCTGAGAAGTGAGAGACCTTCAATTTTAAAGAGTTGTCGGCTGTCAGCTCGTATGGCATTTCAACTTGGTTTATTGTAAAGAATGAATTTGTTGATGTGATAGAAGAGATTGTCAAAGGTTCTTCTGTTGTCAAAACGACTTCTGAAGGACGCATCCAAGAACCTATAGGACGATTGCCGAGTTCCAATGAAGATGGATTTATTGACAATGGAGAATCAAGTTCACCTGAAGCCATTTCTATTTTTATGTTAGCTCTGTATGACAATCTTGCAGAAGCCTGATTACCGTTAGGGAATTCATCGGCTATAGATTCCATACCGTCGCTATTTCGGTACATAGCTGTGTTTTCGGTTTTGGTGTAGTACCATTTCAACTGCATATTGAAATCGTAATCTGTTTTCTTAGCTATGGCGATAACGAGGTTACCGTCGCCGCTGTAGTAGAAAGGTTCATCCAATTTGATAGTTTCCCATTTTGTGTCGCCTATCACCACGTTCACGCCAGAGTAAACAAGTGAAAGGTCGGCTGCAGGAGTCCAGTCAAGATTAGATGACATGTGATCTCTTTGTGTGATACCCATATAAACATCGAGTTCTGTCAATGTTGTTGTTGGGATTGTGTCTGCTGCATTACAATGGAAAGCGATAGAGTGGATTGTACCTGCACTGCCTATCTCGCTACCAGGATAGATGATTTCACACCATGAATAGGTGTAGTCTGTACAGAATGGCACATTATAAGATTCTTCTGTACCAGTGCCAATGATAATTTCATCAGCTCTCATTGCGTAAGGTGCCATAAACACCAAAAGCAACAAAGTAGTTAAAAACTTTCTCATGACTTTTTTTTAATTTATTAATATGTATTTCTATTATTCTTCAATCCATTCAGCGTAGGAGCCTTCTGTCTCTTTCAAGAATATCTTGACGAGTTGTATTCCTTCTGGCAGTCTTTTCTTGATTTTCTTAGAGAAATCGATAAGCATCAATTCTGTAGTAGGTTGGTAAGGAAGTATTATGATTCTTTCATAATTACTTTTCACTTCATCGATAAAATCCTTTGGCATTTTATGATTTATGATGAAGGCATGGTCGTAGTGGTCTATTATTTCTTCGTTGACTATTCTTTTCAGGTCACCGAAGTCCATCACCATTCCGTTTTTAGGACTATTATCATCCATGATAGGATTACCTTTTATCGTGACTCGCATCTCGTATGAATGTCCATGAATGTTACGGCATCTGCCATCATAACCCATAAGAGCATGAGCCGCTTCGAAACGAAAGATTTTTGTAAGATGAATCATTATTATGCCACTAAAAATTAGTGCGCAAAGATACAAAAAAGACTAAAGGTGAAAGACAAAAGGTGAAAGATTTTTTAAAACTTTTTCTATCTATCTCACACCAAACCAAGCATTCCTATCGCAGCGATAGTTCCTGCCATGATTACATTCAAAAAACTGTTTAGAGTGAGTTTCATTTTGGAAAATGGTATTAAGATAAAAACGACAGACCAAACAAAAGCCGCTGCCATAATTATAAAAGGTGTCAGATTCTGGAATAATGGTATAAAGTCAAACAAGAGTCCAGCGATGAACGGATTTACTCCGAGTGCTACAGACAATAATATCAGATGTAAATTCTTCTCTATCATGAAGAGATTGGTTCCATTTTTTATCTTCAATGTGTCGATGAGCATTCTGTATGCAATAGAGAAACAAAGTGCGAAAACGACCCATTTAGAGAATGACTCAATCGTATGCATGAACGTACCACCGAGCAAGCTTCCAAGCTCATACATCACACCTTGTCCCAATGCCACTACGAAAGCATAAAACCATTTTTTTTCAAACTGTGAATTGTTAATAGCAAATTGTTCATAGTTAATTCCAAATGCCGTTGAAGCAACCGCTACTGGAAATGTAAGGGCGATGATAAAAAAGATGTTGAGAATCATATTGGTTATTGGTTTTGGCTATTGGCCATTGGCTGTTGGCCGTTGAACTAAGTTCAAGAGCCAATAGCCAAAAGCTAATAGTTTTAATTATATCAATCTTCTATTCTTTCTAATTGAACTGTGAAGTGACGCATGAGTTCTGTTTCCCATGTGATACGTACACCGTGTTTGATTTCGTTACGACGGTCGTAAACGTTCTTCAAAGCTGCTGCGATAACATCCATGTGGTTGTTTGTATAGACGCGGCGAGCGATGCAGAGACGGAGAAGGTCTAAGCCACCGAAACGGTTTTCGCGTGTGACAGGGTCACGGTCAGCGAGGATGTAACCGATTTCGCAACCACGAACGCCAGCTTCAAGATAAAGCTCGATAGCAAGTGTTTGTGCTGGGAACTCTTCTTTAGGAACGTTTGTGAGAACGCGGTCAGCGTCAACGAAGAGAGCGTGACCACCAACTGGACGTTGGTAAGGAATGCCGTATTCGTCTAATTTTGCTGCGAGGTATTGAACTTGTTTAACACGTGTTTCGATGTTG
>JAZLEF010000030.1:0-9864 GCA_045615125.1 Bacteroidales bacterium | reverse complement strand
ACTATAGAATCTTGTATTTCTTTAATTGTCATTTTGTTCAAGTTTTATTTATCTTAACATATTAGCTGCTCTTTCTACAGCTTTAATGAAAATGTCGATTTCTTCTATTGTGTTATACATCGCAAAAGATGCTCTTACTGTTCCAGGAATGTCGAAGAATGTCATCACTGGCTCTGCGCAATGATGTCCTGTTCTGACAGCTACACCCATTTTGTCGATAATGGTTCCTAAATCGTAAGGATGAATCCCGTCTATCACGAAAGAAACGAGTCCGCTTCTTTTAGGAGCTTGACCAATAAATCTTATGCCATCTATCTTTGAAAGTTGTTCGGTGGCATAATTGAGAAGATGTTCTTCGTATTCTTCAACGGCTTTTCTGTCAATGCTTTGTATGAATTTTACTGCAGTTTCCAGTCCAAGTGCAGCTCCAACATTAGGAGTGCCGGCTTCAAATTTAAAAGGCACTCTGTTGAATGTCGTTTTTTCAAAACTGACGGTATCAACCATCTCGCCGCCGTATTGATAAGGTGGCATCTTTTCCAACCATTCCATCTTGCCATAAAGTCCGCCTATTCCCATAGGAGCGTACATCTTATGTCCTGAAAATACGAAGAAGTCGCAGTCAAGCTCTTGTACGTCAATGACGTGATGTGCCATCGATTGTGCTCCATCGATGATGACAGGAATATCGTATTTATGTGCCATAGCAATCATCTCCTTGATAGGGTTAATGGTTGCCAATGTGTTGGAAATATGTGCTATGCTGACAATCTTAGGTGATTGCTTCAATAAGTCTTCGTAAGCGTTTAAATCTAAAACGCCATTTTTATCCATCGGTATAACCAAGAGCTCGCCATGCTTTTCTTGTATCATCTGTTGCCATGGAACCATGTTGGAATGATGTTCCATCGCTGATACTAAAACCTTGTCGCCCTCATTGATAAGAAGTTTGCCAAGACTTGTTGCAAGAAGATTCAATGACTCTGTCGTTCCTCTTGTGAATATGATTTCATTTGAATCTTTTGCATTCAAAAATGATGCTATGGTTTTGCGAGCATTTTCGTATGCTTCTGTTGCCTCTTGACTCAGATAATGAACACCACGGTGTATGTTGCAGTTCTCGTTGAGATAATATTCTCGTTCTCTTTCTATTACGCAAAGAGGCTTTTGTGTCGTGGCAGCGTTGTCGAAATAAACCAATGGCTTTCCATAGACGGTTCTGTCTAAGATGGGGAATTGTCGGCGTATTTCGTTTATGTCAAAATTATTTATCATATCTTGCTTAAATCAATCTTGAAATCATATTCTTTAGGTGTATTGCATTGGAATACACAATTTTCGCATGATGACAATTCGCCTTTTAAACGGCGTTTTATCATGTCGTCTATGCGTTCGCGTAGTGCATCGATGCCGATGTTGTTGCTTATTTCAGCAGCAAAAGCGTACATCAGAAGCATACGTGCGTTTTCCTTGCTGATACCTCTTTGTTGCATATAGAACATTGCTTCCTGATCTAATTGTCCGATTGATGAGCCGTGAGAACATTTCACGTCATCGGCGTATATTTCAAGGAATGGCAATGTGTTTATCTTTGCTTTATCTGTTAAAATAATATTACTATTGTTTTGATAAGCATTGGTCTTCTGAGCGTTAGGTGCTACATAGACATGACCGTTGAAGACTGCTGTAGCTTCGTTGTCGAGAATGCCTTTAAATTTCTCGTTGCTATTGCAATTAGCTACGTTATGGTTTACCTTGACTTGATTGTCAACGTGTTGTGTCTTGTCTACTAGATATAATCCGTATAAATTACATTCTGAACCTTCACCGTCGATGTCAACATGTATGTTATTGCGAATCTTGCCACCGTTAAAACTGATGGTATGAGTCTGTAATCTGCTGTTCGCTAATTGCTTAGCTGTATTTGTATTTAGTAATGAAGAATTGTCGTTGAGATTTTGTAACTTGTAGTTATCTATCTGAGCGTTTTCTCCAATGAAAATTTCTGTATAAGAATTTACAAAGCTTGACTGTTCTTTTATAGAGTCGTCGCAGTCAATGATTTGTATCTGAGCGTTTGTCTCAGCAATGATAAGATTACGTGTTTGAATGAACGGATTGTTTTCTTCGTCAATGATTTTTATTATTTGTATAGGCTTTTCTCCTACAGCGTTTTTAGGTGCGTAAATGAAGAAACCGTCTTGCCAAAGAGCGGTGTTGATGTCGTAGAATCCATTGTTATCGTTGATGTTACATCTGCCAAAATATTTCTCAAATAATTCTGGATACTCTTGCATCGCTTTGAGTGTGCTGCCAACGATGATGCCGTTTTTTAAGATTTTAAGACTCTCTTTATCATCGAATTTTCCGTTTGTCATTGAGATGACTTCGGTGTCAAGTTCTTTGATTACACAGCAGAAATCGTGTTTTTTATCTTCGATTTTGTCGATGTTGAAGTCTTCATTAATGCTTTCAACAAAACGTGAGTTACGCCATTTCTCCATTTTCTTTGTCGGGAAACCATTCTCAATGAATCTCTTAAGAGCATCTTGACGCAACTGCTTTACTCTTGGTGTGTCGTTGGCAGAAATCTTATCCATCGAATTATTTGCGTATTCGATGAATTTATTCTGTATGTTTTTTTCTTGATTTTCCATAAGTTACAAATTTTAAAATTAAAGAATGGTGTCTTTAATCCATTCGTAACCTTTTTCTTCGAGTTCCAATGCGAGTGACTTGTCGCCTGACTTAACGATACGTCCGTCGTACATTACATGAACGAAATCTGGAACGATATAGTCGAGAAGTCGTTGATAGTGAGTGATGACTATGAATGCGTTATCTTCTCTATGAAGTTGGTTTACGCCATTAGCGACTATTCTTAAAGCGTCGATGTCGAGTCCTGAGTCTGTTTCATCGAGTATTGCAAGTTGTGGTTCGAGCATCGCCATTTGGAATATCTCGTTTTTCTTTTTCTCGCCGCCAGAGAATCCAACGTTGACGTAGCGATTTTGTAACTTGGCAGTTATTTCTACCATTGCTTGTTTCTCTTTCATCATCTTGATGAATTCTGGCATTGGTATATTTGGAAGTCCTTGATATTCACGTTTAGCGTTGATGGCGGTGCGCATGAAGTTTTGTATGCTTACGCCTGGGATTTCAACTGGATATTGGAAGCTGAGGAAGATACCTTCGTTGGCGCGATCGGCTGGACTCATCTCCATGATGTTCTTGCCTTTAAACCAAATCTCTCCTTCTGTTATTTCGTAACCATCTCTTCCTGTGATGGCTGCTGCCAAGGTGCTCTTTCCGGTTCCGTTAGGTCCCATGATGGCGTGAATCTCTCCTTCATTGACGCTTAAGTTAAAACCTTTTAATATTTCTTTGCCTCCTACTGAGACATGTAAGTTTTTTATTTCGAATAACATAATTATTAATTTTCTTTAAGTTTTAAAACATCAACCTACACTGCCTTCCAATGTGATTGATAATAATTTTTGTGCTTCAACGGCAAATTCCATAGGAAGTTTGTTTAAGACGTCTTTTGCATAACCATTGACAATCAAACCGATTGCTTTCTCGGTGTCGATGCCTCTTTGGTTGCAATAGAATAATTGGTCTTCAGAAATCTTCGATGTGGTAGCCTCGTGTTCGAGTATTGCTGTATCGTTGTTGCATTGTATATATGGCCATGTATGTGCGCCGCATTTGTCGCCGAGAAGCAAGGAGTCGCATTGTGAGAAATTGCGGCAGTTGCTTGCATTAGGAGCGATGCGAACCAATCCGCGATAGCTGTTCTGGCTATGTCCTGCTGATATGCCTTTGGAAATGATAGTACTTTTGCTATTCTTGCCTAAGTGAATCATCTTGGTTCCTGTGTCGGCCTGCTGATAATTGTTTGTCACGGCTACGGAATAAAATTCCGCTGAAGTGTAGTCGCCTTTCAAAATGCAACTTGGGTACTTCCAAGTGATTGCGGGACCTGTCTCAACCTGTGTCCATGATATTTTTGAACGGTCGCCGCGGCATATTCCTCTTTTGGTCACGAAGTTGTAAATGCCGCCTTTGCCGTCTTTGTCGCCTGGATACCAGTTTTGCACTGTAGAATATTTTACTTCTGCATCGGTTTCTGCAATGATTTCAACTATAGCGGCATGGAGCTGGTTTTCATCGCGTTGCGGTGCTGTACAACCTTCCATATAACTTACGTATGCGCCTTCGTCTGCCACTATGAGAGTGCGTTCAAATTGTCCGGTATTGGCCGCGTTGATACGGAAATATGTCGATAACTCGAGTGGACAACGTACGCCTTTAGGGATGTAACAGAATGAACCATCGCTGAATACGGCTGAGTTTAATGCTGCAAAGAAGTTGTCGGTATGAGGAACAACGGTTCCTAAATATTTTTTAACTAAATCAGGATATTGTTTTACAGCCTCGCTGAACGACATGAATATGATTCCGTGTTTTGACAATGTGTCTTGGAATGTGGTCTTTACTGAAGTGCTGTCCATTACTGCGTCAACGGCTACGCCTGTGAGACGTTTTTGCTCGTCTAATGAGATGCCTAATTTGTTGAAAGTGTCCAACAGTTCAGGGTCTACTTCGTCCAAACTTTGTAGCTCTTTTCTCTTCTTAGGAGCTGCGTAATAAATAATATCTTGATAGTCAATGGTAGGGATGTCGAGATGTGCCCATGTAGGCTGTTTCATCGTCAACCAGTGTCTATATGCTTTTAAACGAAATTCAAGTAACCATTCCGGCTCTTCTTTCTTCGCTGAAATGAGTCTGGTGATGTCCTCGTTTAGTCCTTTCGGCGCAAAATCTGTCTCTATATCAGTCACAAAGCCAAACTCATATTCTTTGTTGGTTACTTTTTCAATTATATTTTCATTAGGATTTGAATCCATATTTTTATTTTAAATTAAGTTATAAATTTTAGCAAAAATACAAAAAAATATGATTCGTTAAAGTCCATTTTTTAGTATATATTTGCACTTTTAAATGTACGTATGAAAAAACAAAAAATACAATCTGATAGTTCGAAAGATATATGTAAAAAAAGAAACTTTCCTCTTTGTTTTCTCGCGATAATCGTGGGATTATCGGTGCTTTTTCTGGTCTCTTTGTATATGTTTGTACCAACCTATCGTTTTGAAAGTCCTAAACCTTTTTCGGGAAAATTTATTAACAATCCTTATCAAAATTTAACAGATGTAAATTGGAATTATATTGACTTGAGAAATGATGATTTGATTCCAAAATATGAGTATGGTTTCGGATTGTTTCCAACTAAATATCTTTGTGTTGCTTATGCTTCAAAAAGAAAAATCGATTATCCTTTTTTTCAAAATATTCATTTTAAACAACATAATATCAATAGCCTAAATAAAATATCTGCTTTGGTAATTCCGGTACGTCTCGATAAGGGGTTTAAGTTGCGTGAGATGAAACATTTGGATAATTATCAGTTGATGGAAGTCGTGTCTCAATATGGTAATTATTTTAACTATTGGGATTTGGCTTTGTCTTCCGGACATCGTGTGAATATAATGGCAACAGGATGTGTGCCGAAACAAAATGATTTTGTTAATAAAACTGTGGTAAATGCTGATTTGAATGATCAGGAGCAAATTGTTGAATCACTGAAAAATGGTGATTCTTATGCAGTTTCATATCTTAAAGGAAATTTGGATTTGCCAGAATTGAAGAAATTGTGTTTGGCAAATGATACCGTCATCGTAGAGGCGACCAAGAAAATTAAAACATTAAGATTTATCGGACAAAATGGAATCGTAAAAGATTCATTGTCTGATGTTAATCAAGGTGTTTATGCATTTAAAGATGATGATTCATACATAAGAATCCAAATGGATTTTGAAGATCAGACTACAATATATCTCAATCCGATAGTACGTCATCAGTTTCAATATTTTTTCGATCCTTCAATGTCGGAAATGATGAAGGAAAAAACATGGCTTATGAGGATTGTTTTTGTGTTCGTTATAATATTTTTTGCTAGATATTTGTTAAGAATTAAAAAAGAAGTTAATGAAGATAAAAGATAATGCAATAAATAAATATTTGATTTTATTGTTGGCTGTAAGTGCTTTACTGAGAGTGGTTTTGGCTTCAACTATTGAATTTGGAAATGACGAGGTCTATTATTGGACCTACGCGCTTTATCCTGATTGGAGCCATTTCGATCATCCTCCAATGGTTGGTTTTGTGATGCAGCTGTTTAGCCTTAATTTGTTGTTTACTAGCGAGTTCTTCCTGAGATTGTCGTCTGTTGTTTTTATGACAATAAATACTTATCTCATATTCTTGATTGGTAAGCAGGTGAAAAATGAACAGACTGGATTTTATGCGTCCTTGCTTTACACAGCTTCGGTTTATGCGTTTGTAATAACAGGTGTTTTTATCTTGCCTGATACACCTCTTGGTTTGTTTACATTACTTTCTGTATTACAGTTTGTTAAGTATTTTCAGACTAAAAAAAACAATCATTTGTTATTGGCTGGTTTGTTTGCAGGATTGGCGATGTTGTCTAAATATTCTGGAGCTTTTATATGGATAGGTGTTGGTTTGTACGTTGTATTTTATTCCAGAAAAGAATTTAAAAATCCTTTTTTATATTTATCTGCTTTGATATCAGCAGTTTGTCTGTTGCCAATATTGATTTGGAATATCAATAATGAATTCATTAGTTTTACATTTCATGGCAATAGAGTCGGTTTTTTCGGTGAATTCCATCCAGAATACTTTTTAACAGAATTATTTGGTGAGTTTATTTATAATAATCCTGTTAATTATATATTGATAATCATTGCTATGGTGGCTTTGATAAAAGGTGAGAAATACTTGGATGAAATGCCACGACGATTGCTGTTGTGCTTCTCGTTGCCTATGATATTTTTGTTTTGGTTCTTCTCGCTTACAAGACAAATATTACCTCATTGGACAGCGCCGTCTTTTGTGCTATTATTGATATTTGTGGCAGCTAAACTTGCTGATAAATATGAAAATATGGATAACTATTTGATTATTCCAAAATCAATAGTTGCTTCTTTGTCGGTTTTGCTGTTTGTCATAGTAGTGGGTGTGACTGAAATTAAAACTGGATTCATTCCTTTGAATACAACAGAACAATCAAAGACTGTGCAACATTACGGTAAAGGTGATTTTACTCTTGATATGTACGGATGGCGTAAAATAAAGCCTGAGTTTCAAAAGATTAGAGAATCGGCGATTCAGAATGGTGATATGAAGGAAACGGATGGGATGATTGCCTTGAAATGGTTCCCATTGGCAAATATGGATTATTATGTGGCTCATCCTTTAGGAATTGATATGTTTGGATTTAGAAATCCATCTATGATTCATAAATATGCGTGGATTAACAAAGAAAGAGGTGGACTGAAGAAAGGAAATGATTATTGGTTCCTTACGGAAAGTTTTGATTATTATGAACCTGACACACAGTTGAAGCCTTTCTTTAAAGAGATAATTCCTGTTGATACAATCACTATAGAACGTTGTGGTAAACCCGCAAAATATGTTTTCGTTTATGAATTGAAGGGCTTGAAAAGAATACCAAAAACATGGTTTGATGAAAAGAAAAATCCTTGATTCTTAATGAATTTTAACATAAAACTTAATTTTTTTTAAATCAGAGTTAAAAATTGTAAAATTATAGAAACTTATTTCTAGAAAACTTGACAAAGCATATTTCCATTTCGTAATTTTGAAGTCCAAAAATTTATGAAACGAAATATGAAAGAAGAGTTTATATATTATCTCTGGGAGAATCGTTTGCTTTCTCTTGATTTAAAAACCACTGAAGGTGAATCTATTACAATAATTTCAGTGGGAAATCGCAATTATGATTCAGGTGCTGATTTCGTTAATGCTCGAATTAAAATAGGTGGTACATTGTGGGCTGGGCAGGTTGAAATTCATGTGCTTGCATCTGATTGGTTTAAACATAAACATCAATATGATGATAATTATAATAATGTAATTCTTCATGTTGTATATGAGTGTGATACAGATAAACTGAAAATACCGACACTTGAGGTCAAGGATAAGTTTGATGTTTCGTTGTTACATAATTATAATGTATTTGTTAATTCTAAAAGTTGGATTCCTTGCGATGAGTTCATTGGTGGTGTTCAGAGTTTTACTATTGTTTCTTGGTTAGATAGAATGCTTGTCGAACATCTTGAAAATGAATGTAAAGATCTGGATTTCAAACTCAGGAATAACAATTATAATTGGGAACAGGCTTTTTATCAGAGGTTTATGCGTTATTTTGGCATGAAAGTCAATAATGATTCTTTTGAATATCTGTCGCGCCTGCTTCCTTTGAATCTTCTTTTGAAACATATTGATAACGAGGTTTATGTGGAGTCGATGATGTTTGGTTGTGCTGGCTTTCTTGAAAAGGATTTCGATGAGGATTATCCAAATCTTTTGAAAAGAGATTTTAAGATGTTGAAAAATAAGTTTGGATTAAAGGTTATGCCTGTGACAAACTGGAAGTTTCTGAGACTACGGCCTCCAAATTTTCCAACAATAAGGATTGCTCAGCTGGCAAAGATTATTGTCAACAATGGTAGTCTGTTTTCAAAAATAAGAGATGCTGATGATTTAAGTGAAATAAAGAAGTTGTTTGATGTTGAATTGAGCCCGTATTGGGATAATCATTTTCAGTTTGATAAGGTTTCAAATGTGGAGAAGAGAAAGACGTTTGGAAAGATGGCTTCTGATTCTGTTTTGATTAATGCAGTCGTTCCTATGTTATTTCTTTATGGGCAGTTTCATTCGCTGGAGAGTTATAAGGAAAAGGCGATGACTTATCTGGAACAAATTGAAGCTGAGGATAATGTTGTGATACGTAATTTTAATAATTGCGGTGTGGTTTTGCAAAATGCATTTCAAACACAAGCTGCTCTCTTTATGTATAAATATTATTGTAGAAGACGTCGCTGTCTAGAATGTAGGATTTATTTGCTGCTTTCTAAAAGAAATTCAAATTAATGCTATTCTACATCGTATCTGATGCAACTATGATATTGTTCGTTTTGATTGTTTTGTACATAAATGATTAAACTTCCGTTTTCGTTTGGTGTGATGGTTATTGTATAGATGCCAGAGTTGCTAATTTCCCAATCATTATACCATTTGTCATTGTGTACAATAGCCCAATTGCATCCGGTACGAGGTTGTATGCAAAATGTGTATGATTGTCCTATGTTGAGTTTCTTTGTCATTGGAACTGATATGATTTTGAGATTAGCTCCCATGTTGTTGTAAATGACCGGTAGTTCTTTGACATTGTGTTTTTCAATGAGTTCCAGAAGTTTATGATTATCAATCCCAGCGTTTCTCCATTCTTTTTCGTAGAGATTTTTAACGTCTCGGACTAATGGAATGTCGAGTGGATAATGTTGTTTTAGCATATCCCAATCTTTATCGGTAGGAGTGTCGATGGTGTAACTAATCATATTTGACCAAACGTCGTCGTGGTCATGTATGCAGAAAGTTAGTGTGCCTTCTTTACGAGGTGTAAACTCAATATAATATATGTTATCGCCCTCATGTTTCCATTTATCATTTTTATATATGACGCTATTGCCATTTGCAATTCCAATCATATTGTCTGTTTTCATTTGGATACGTAGGGTGTATGTGTGTCCGATTCTGAGCGATTTTTGTAATGGGAGTTCTTTAAACTGGAATTTTCCTTCACCGCCAGAATAAAATGTTGGCAATGTTAATTTGTCGTTCATAATCATGTCGTAAATGTCTTCGCCATTCAGTCCGTAACTAATCCATAGTGAGTTTGCTGGAGTTAAAGAT
>JAZLEF010000029.1:0-11594 GCA_045615125.1 Bacteroidales bacterium | reverse complement strand
CAAGAGTAACAGTGTCGCCTCTAAACACTTCCACCAAATCACCGAGACGAAATTGCAACTCGTCTTCATCTCTACCGTAGAAAGGTTCATGATTACCGTTTTTATCCGCTATCTCAGACGCTGCGCTCTCCGCAAACAATTTACCGTCACGGGTATAAGAACGTGTTCGCTGCGACCATGAATAATAGCAATGAACTCCGACTGGCACCTCGCGAATAAAGAAACAGTATCTGTCTTCTGAATTTTCAGCAGTCAGTTCCGCAATCTTTGCTTCCGCTTCCTCTAAAGTATGAAACAGAAACTCCTCTTGATGATACACATCAAACTCCGGATATGACGCTTCTTCAAGATCTGAAATCACATATCCATCCAAGCGATAGATGACATCTTCGTATGGCATATACCATTTATCTCGACTGATTTCTTTTTTAACCATTAGTTTACTTTCCATATTCATTTAGTTTTTTTAAAGTCAACGGACTTTGTCCACATTTTTTTGCTGTGAGCCGTGAGATTTGGGTGTTTTGCTCACAATTCATAGCTCAATGCTCGCTGCTAACTTTCCGTTTTCAAATTTCAATTTTCAACTTTTCTTGGGCGTTCCGGCTATCGCCGTCGGGCTTTCCGCTATATCTTTGCTCGTTCCGCTATCGCTTCACTCGCAAAGGATGCCGCTCCAATCCCTAACGCTTTGGGGCTGCCGGATTTTCTATATACGCATTCTCGTGATCGTATCGATTCAGCAGTTCAATATAGTGATCTAAGACCATGCATAGGTCATAATCTAAATCATCATAACGCTCTGCCAACTCTACGACCTCTGCTACACTCATGCGCTCAGCAGGATTATTTGGCTCGGTTTCTTCACTAATGTAGAAATACACATAAGAAGCTACATCAAAACTGAGTTCACCATTCTCAAAATAGATACCATTGATAGTATATCTTAGATTTGCATTCCATCCCTCAGCCCGATACCCTGCAAAAAGGTTTTTGCCGTCATCACATATCTCATCTTCGAAGTATTCGTCAATGGATTCATCATAATCAAACTGGTCAGGAATATAAAAATGTACAAATCCTTTTTCCTGCATTAACACCTTTATTTTCTCTAAACTTAAGGCCATCTTAGCCATCAAATTATGATTTGTTTTTTCCATATTTATATAAATCTCTTTAAAACAATTTATAAAAGTGACCTAAACACTATAACCACACCGCGGCAACCTTTATATCTCCACATCGCCATCAGTGCAATGGACGACTTTGGATGGAATTTCGTCATTCCAGTCATCACTCAACTTTATTTCTTCCCATTGCGCTATATTACCTTGGTATGTGATGGAGATTAGCGAGTCGCAATCTAAGAAAGCACACTTTCCAATACTCGTGATGCTAGCAGGGATAGTAATAGAGGTCAGCGAGTCGCAACTATTGAAAGCACTATCTCCAATACACGTGACGCTTTCAGGAAGAGCAATAACTTTCAGCGATTTGCACGCAAAGAAAGCATAGTTTCCAATATTCGTAACGCCTTTAGGGATAGTGATAGAGGTTAGCTCAGTGCATAGTTCAAAAGCCCAATCGCCAATACTCGTCACGCAATAGGGAAGTTTTTCAGATTCAACCTTTTCTGGGATAACGATATTACCATCGTAATCGTTAAACATCATTTTCATTAATTTATCTGCAGTCAGTTTGGTCTCATCGTGTTCCAAAGCATCTTTGAGTTCAATAACCTCTGCTGTCAATGCGTCCTCATCGAGACGGTATTTGATACCATCAATTATTTCTTCTTTCATAATTTTAAGGCGGTTTCTATTTATTAACTTTTTCTCTTTAATCATGAGCAGAACCGCATTACTCCCACAATTAAAGACTTTGCCATGAGCTACAAGTCATGAACAGCGAGCAAAAAAATGCTCATTGCTCACTACTCATTACTTTATACTTAATGAAAGAAAATATGTTACAGGATTTTGGTTCAAAGTTCTTAGTTCAATAGTCTTTGTTATTTTCATTCACAATCTTACTGATAATCTTGACAGTTGACGATGTGATGCGATGAACACCTTTGGGGTCTATATATACGTTATAACCACTTTCAGAAAGAAGATGCTGGGCAATACGAGCCGCTTCATTGCCAAGCAATTCATCGTTTGCAGAAAAGATGGCATAGTTTTTCTTAGCAAGCAAGGGCTTATGACTAGCGATATAACTCTCCCACTCGACACACATTTCTTCATTGAGTTCGAATGTATGCTTACCATCCTGACGCTCACAGAAGTATTCATGTTGTCCCAATCCGATAGTGTTACGTACACAATCTGCAATTGACAAGGCTGGATTGCAGACTATCTTTACAGCATCGTGAGCATCAACATAGAGAACGGTCAAACCTCCCATTGAAGTTCCGACAATCAAGGAAGGATTATTCGAGCGAATCATACCGTCAAGTATTGCCACATTTTCTTCAATGCATTCTCCAAAATCCGTCGTGATCCACCTGTATTCTTTCAGTTTGCGCGAGAGGACATTAAACGTTGCACCCGAAGCGAGACCATGAACATAAATCGCCACAGGACGAAGCTCATCCATTGAATCCAGTTGATAGTTGTTATTGTTTTGTTTCATAGCAGATGTATTCATACTTTATGATTTAATATTGTTTATAGTATATACCATACATCTTTATTTTTGTTACAAGAAGTTCAAAGTTCATTGTAGAGAAGCGTCAATGATGTATTTTGTATATAAATATTTATTATTTGAATTAAAGACATCATTGACACTTCTGTACTGTTCAAAGTTCAATCTTCCAAAGTATCCTGCAATTCAAAACACAAAGTCTTCCATTCCGTACCATCTATAATACCGTCTGATTTTTCATCAACCAGACTACATCCGCAAATACGCAAGGCCTTTTCCACCAGTTCGTAATTGTTTTCAACATTAGGGAATCTTACAATTATCTGTTCGTCTCCATCAAGATAAACCTTCCGGACATTATCTCCAAGACGGAAATAATCCCTGACATATCCAACTATCTCGTCAATAGGATAACTACGCATGCATACTATTTTTGACTTAGGCTTTTTTACAAACAACGATATAGGATTATCATAAGTGAGATATCCATGATTAAACCTGAAATCGAATTCATTTATTTGCTTATATGCCTTCCCACGATGAATCGCTTCTGATTTAGGAGTTCTTACTGAGTGCATATGCATGACATTCAAAGTTTTGAACTCCGAGTACTTTTTATATTTAGCCGCAATTGCAAGCACTTCATCAATCAACATCTTTTTCAACGATTCCGGCGATCTCACTTCAACAGCTGATCCATAATAAAGCAACTGGGAAATCAGTTTCTTAGTCGGTCTCAGGTCGAGGCTGATACGACATAGTTTCTTATTTACAATCTTCTGACTATGATGAATCGGGGTATTATATACTGTCTTAAACCAACTCTCATCGAATTGCAGTATGATATGTTCCTTCTTGACTTCCCTTCTAGGAAGACGCACTCCCAAAACATCATCAAATCTATGAGAGTAATCGATGTCGGTATTTGGAACAAACTCCACATCATCCACATGGTTCAGTTTAATAATCCTATCCATATCAAACACTCCGACCTTAGCTTTGGATTTATTTTTACCGTAATAATAACCAAAGACAAACAATCTTCCGCTCGATTGCTTCACGTAATAAGGATGCATCGTGATAGTAGAACGCTTATAACCATATTCTATCCTCATTTCCAAAACCTTATGGTTCAATATAGCATCCAGTATGGCTGGCAATTTGGTCACGCCCTTGCCTTTTGTCTCAAAAGAGATGATTTCATCGCTATATCCATTCAAGTCCAATCTGCACTCCAAATTGACGATGATATCACTAACCCATTCATATCCCGGCATCGCACGAAAACGATCCAGGGTATTTATGGCATTCTGCAGTTGCATCGTCTCCATCTCCGTCAGCGAATTCTTGCTTTTTGAGCCGCCTTTTTCGTAACGGTAATAGATTCTCTTTCCATCCTTCAGACGATTCAGCTTGATGCCCCATCCCTCTTCACTCTCCATGAAACGGATGTCATCAAATATCTGCCTGCGGCTCACTTTAGCGGCGATGCCCGACGACTTAAACTCCTTCTCGCACTCACTGATCAGATCCTCAATGAAATAACGATGGATGTTATCGCGGAAACATCTGTCCAGCGCCTTATAACGTATGAATGAATTATTGTTTTTTGACATGATTTTAACTTTTTGTTATGAGCAATGAGCTGTTAGCTATAGGCAAAATACCCATCACTCTCTAAATCAATAAATATTTCATCCCTACAAATATACTCAGAGACTTTGCTAAACGCAACACTTTTCTTTCACTTTTTTTAAATATTTTACAATTCACTGTAACATTTTTTATCATCATAAGTATTTTATTACAAGACAAATATGCAAATGATAAAATAAGTTCACTTGATTTGTTCAACCGTATCAATGAAAATGCCGAAGTTTCGTATGTGAACGAGGGGTCATAAAGGCACCATCCATAATTTTCATTTACATAAAATACAGGATGGTGCCTTTATTAATCTTAAAATCCTCAAATTTTCTTCTCCAATTTACATATATATTCCGCTATATAGATATAAAATTTCAAACAACGATCTATATTTATCAATACAGCATTAAATCCGTTATTTTTTTCATTATTGTTATGAGAGTAATTATTTCTACTTGAGATAACATAACCTATCAGAGCATTTATTTTATGTGAAAAATTTCTATTGGGAAGCAAATTACTTGTTTGAGCAATCAAAATCTTGTTATAAAGACCACTCTCTCCTGATTCTAAACCATTAAGCTCTAGTAAATTAGACAAATAATTCTCAACACCTAAAATAAGTTTTGTACTTAAAAGTTCTCTGTCGTAGCAACTAGTTGGATACAGATATAAGCGATTCAACAAATCAAGAGTTTTCCAGAATTGTCTTTCAGAAGTCAATTCTTGCAATTTACCCTTCATTATTTCATACATCTTATCCAAAACTACATTTTTCTCAGCAGAAGTTAAAGATGGTAAAAACGCCTCGTTTTGATGTGATAAGATTTCCATTTTCAGAATGTTCCAGTCAAAACCATAGTTAAAGTTTTCTAAATCTTTCGAAACCTTGCTGTCTTTATCAGAATCAAACAATGATTTATCAGCATCAGCATACAATTTCTTGTACACTTCCAAATTCAAAGTTATATATTTCGGCTCTGTATTTGACTTTATAAAGATATCTTCTTGGTTAAATATCCTATATATGATATTATTATAAATGTCGTCTGGGACTTCTTTTTCAACAATGTTCTTCAAGTCTCTAAGAAGCATTGTATAATCTTTACATCTCAACAGTTCATCTATAGCTGTCTGATATACCGCTTTACGATATTCTGGAGAACCCTTTTCCGGTTCATAAATAGAGAAATCTATATTTTCAATAGTATCAGGAAGCAAACTGACAAGTTCTCCTCTTCTACCATTTTTGCTTACACTAAACAATTCCGGAGCCTTTTTAATTGCATTACACCAAGTACCATCGTTTACATTTTTTCCTTTGAGTTTTTTAAGTTTCGCCTTCAGATCCGTCTTTGACATTGTTCTATCTTTGGCATCAGATGCCAAAATAGTAACCATTGATTCTATAAGTTCAACTATTGTCCATTTATCTTTTGAAGAACTATCTTTCAAAATATAAATACCCTTACCTTTTTCTTTCGTTATATATCCTAAGCCATTAATCGTTGTACGCAAAGATCTATCCGGACATTCTCTATTAACATCTTTTAGATATTTTTTCAAAGCATCAATATGGAATTCTTGCACTGAAGCCAATGTAGCAAGAAAGTCTCTTACAAGATCTGTTGCACCTTTTCTAGCATTGTCAGTTGTCACGCTCATGTCTTTAAGCTTCCAAAATCCACTTTTACCCTCAGACTCTATGAAATCACACCTTGTAATGCTAAAATCCCTATCATTATAATCAACCAAACCATAGGCCCTAGCTATTTCATTATATTTTGCCAGAACATCATCTTTATGCATACGATGAGGTTTTGGATTATCCAACAATATCCTAGCAAAACGAACTCCTGTAGGGTAAAGATACTTAAATTTCACTTGTTTCAAACCATCATTTACATCTTCAAACATTCCTGAATTTTGCACAATATATGTCACCAAAGGAAGGTTTTTCAATAGTGACTTTTTCCTCACGAACAATCTTTCAAGATCCGATTCTGGATTAAATGAAAATGGATACATCCTTAAGACTTCTACCATATCTGAATATAGACCTCTGACACATCCAATATCACTATTTTTTAATAAAACAACATCATTGGTATAATCTATTTCTTTTTCATAAACTCCAATCATTTCATAAAGAAAGTTTTTTGAGTAGTTGTCCAAGTCTTTTATATCAGGGATTTCTTTTATAAAAAGTATCTTATCACTATCAATACGACATCTTACAGATTTAATGAATTCTGCTAAAGCGGAATAAGGTCCTTCTATTATTTTTTGATATTCAAGCAGGATTTCACATTGTTTTAAAACTCCAACAAATTTTTCTCCAATATGATCAATATCAAAATTCTCAGCTAACATTGATTTCTCACTTGGTTCTATACCATGGCTATATTCATACCTGCATTTAAAAGCGCTCAATATCTTACCTGTCTCGCTTGAACTTCTACCTAAAGAAGATGTAATACGATCATACTCACTTTTATATTTCACAAAATTATTTACGAATGATCTTATCATAGTATTCACATCAACACCATCATGTTGACTAAAATACTTTTGCTGTATTCTATACAAATCTTTGACATAAGACCACTGCGTTGCAAGGCGAGCCAAAAGACTACAATTATCTTCATCAGATAAAGTATAACGACAATTTATAAGTTGCTGTGCTAACGGAGAACGATTATCCTCCTGTACTACCAACAAGTCATTTTCACCGACACTACCACCTGCTAGACTATCTTCATTTGTTCTAAATATTCGACTAATCCATTCGTCTTTTCTTTGTGCAAAAATCCAATCCTTAGCTATTTTTTCAAAGAAAGCACATTCCATCTCATTCTCGTAAAAGATTTCATAAAGGTTGCAAATTCTCTCCTCTTCTTTACTGATTCTTTTAGCCATATTATCGGTAAAATCACCAATATTTTCAGCAATACTACCATCTTTATGTTCATTATATCTACGTCCACTACCTTTAAATTTAAACACATGTTGTCCATCGCAATTAATAGAATGGGAAAGAATAAAATAATTATCCCAAATGAAATCAAACGGTATTGTTGATAAGGTTGCCATATAATATAATTTATTTTATTAGCAATTAATTTTTAAGCAAATGTAAAAATTTTGTTTCAAAATCCATGAATATAATTCTCAAAAATATTTCAAAAAAAGCACCAACAAAAAGAGAAAAAATCAACTTCTTCTCCCCTTCCAACTATAGATATTTACTTTATAAAAGAAAAATTATTACAGGAAATCAAAAGTCAACATATGACTGTCTTTTGAAATTGAAAATCCAATAGCCTACTTTCTTCTTCATATTTCAAAATCATTATATTCCAACCTTCCTTTTTCACGCAATTCCATAAGCAGACGTCCCATTATGTTTTTGCCGTAGTATTCGTTAGTTGCAGCATCATAGACCGCGCCCCACGAATCTGGTTTCTTGGGACGATTGCTCTCGTCCTCCACTATATCTTTTCCCTTACTGCGTTCCAGCTCATTACGGAACGCTTCTGAATTCTGATATTTATGATTAAGGCAGAAACGCATCACATCCACAGCAATATCACGCCAATCGGCACGCTCAACACCTCGTTTCTTAAAAGCCTTCGCTTTAATTTTCAATCCCATATTAGGTATAAGCTTAAGGTACGCCTCTCGTTCTGCCGCATCATTGAGACGGATATAATGAAACAAACGCTCCACGCAGTCAAACTCAATGCCGTAAACAATCATCGGTGTCTTGGCAAAATTCGAAAACACTCCCCATTCAGCAGCCGTTGTTGTAAAGCCGACAGTCTGCTCAGCAGGATATCGTTCGATTTTGTCGTATTCTGGATAGTGCATAATTATATCTTTTTGTCAGGTTCAACTTGTTCAATCTTTATAATCCGAATATCGTTCTCGTTCAGCACAGCGCGATTCGTATCGCCATTAGGTTTGGTCTGCGAGTGCGGCCATACGAGATAAACAACGCCTACGCTTTTCAAGAATTCAGACACTTTATTTTCTGCTTCAGCATCAGCTTTGCTCATCATCTTTTTGACGGTTCCACGCTGTCCAGTGAGCAAGTTAGCAAGATATTTACGAAAATATTTCCCTGCTGACTTCACCTCATCAGGAAAGGTCTCGCCAATTTTCTGCTCAACACGAGATACGACATTCTCATTAACAGCCTTACAAGAGAATATGTGGTTATCCGCTGTAAGCATCGGCACTTCAACAGTATAGACATAACAGCAATCCTTGCCATTGGCTTTTGCCGCTTTAGAGGCATAGAGTACAGCGGTCTTATAACCCGAAGTGATATAGATACCATGACCGAACTTAGACTTGCCCTCGCCAGAACCTAAAAAGGTTAACGAAAACTTATCAAAGAGATAGCATGTTCCATGATAAAAGGTCTCGATCGTCTTCATAATCAGTCAATGTTCTTTACGTTTACACCAAGTCTTTTAATCATTGTAATCGTATCCAAACCACAAGATGATTTACGATTTAAGTTGATTCCACAAAGTTAAAATTTCCTACGAATTGGCAGCATGATTTACAGAAAATATTTCAGGTTTGCTCGTTGTTCACAACCTTTCATCAAGCCGCATTGAGATACAATTCTGTTCTCATCTTCACAACATCAATGAGTTCCTTCAAGCGCTTGCGTGCACGTGAAATTCTGACTCTCACTGCGCTTTCGGTGATACGCAGTTCCTCTTGAATCTCATCGTTGCTGTAACCTTTCATCTTGAGTTCAATTATGAGCGCGTCTTCTTTGCTGAGCAGTCTCATTGCCCTCTTGACAACATCAATAGTCTCATTGTAATGAAGTTGGTAGTCAGCATTATTCTCAACGGAACAACGGCGATCAGAATAATCAATACCACAATAGTCACCGTCACTGTCCTTAAAGCTCATTCCAATATGAAATCTATTCCAGAGATACTCCTTCATAATATAGTCATACGCACAATTTCTTGCAATTGTAGAGAACCAAGCACCCTGTGACTTTGTAGCATCGTACTTATATAATGACTTCGCTAATTTTTCGCCGAATCTGCAAATTACTTCTTCGACAGAATATTTGTCAGTACAGAACCCTCTATGTTTAAAATAACTTAAAATAGCTGGACGTGCGTACTTTTCTGTAATGAAGTTAAGTTCTTTTGCAGTTAATGTGATGTTTGTTCTCATGTTGCTATTTTTTAAAATTCAACAACTAATTATTTAATTTTCAACAACTTATTTTAAAACACTTCAATTTTTCAAGAGCATAAGGATTACTTAAGCCATTTTTCAATGCTTTTAAACCTAGTATTTAAAACTTGAACTTGTTATATTTTTTCGGTTCTCCGATGTTGCAAAAATACTAATCGTCACAAATTAGTTCCGAGACTCTTATACACTTTTTTTATTTTTTCGGATAATTTATTAACAATCAAACTATTATTTTAAAATATTTTTTAAAAATATTTTAAATACACAAATACCTATGCAGTATATTTGCATAACAAAACCATACATTCCACAAATACAACCCCTGATTTTCAATCTATTATACCTTAACTAACACTCACTTAACTATAATAAACGTAATATAAATATCGTAGTTTTATAACAATCAAACAAAAAAAAAGAACGATAGGAATCAAATCCCTACCGTTCTTCTTTTTTTTGCAGACAAAGACCGTTGTCTGTTGTCCGTTGTCTTTTGTCTTTATCAATCAACCATTGACTTCAAATTTGGAGAAATGATCAAAGTTGCTTCTGTTGCAGCTTGAACGTCTTCCACTGTGAACTCTGGATGTATCTCTGTGAGGACGATGCCTTCTGGAGTGATTTCCATAACGCCCATCTCAGTGATGATCATATTGACTTGTCCTGATGCAGTGAGAGGAAGTGTACATTTCTTCAAGATCTTTGGAGCACCTTTTTGTGTATGTTCCATAGTGAGGATAACTTTCTTAGCACCTACTACGAGGTCCATAGCGCCGCCCATACCTGGAGCCATTTTTCCTGGGATAATCCAGTTAGCCAAGTCGCCGTTTTCATCAACTTGCAATGCGCCGAGGAAAGAAACGTTGACGTGACCGCCTCTGATGATTGCGAATGATGTAGCTGAGTCGAATGTGCTGCCGCCTGGCATCAATGTGATGTAACCGCCACCTGCGTTGATGAAGTTCTTGTCTTCCTCGCCTGCTGCTGGAGTTGGTCCCATGCCCATAGCGCCGTTTTCACTTTGAAGTGTAACAGTGACGCCTTCTGGCAAATAGTTAGGAATCATAGTTGGGATACCAATACCGAGATTAACAACGTCGCCGTCGTGCAACTCTTTAGCTGCTCTCTTGGCGATGACTTCTCTTACTTGATCTTTATCCATTTCTTTATATTTTATGTTATTACTTATTTGTTATTTCTCTTTACCATTTCAGCAACGACGAATGATGCTACGTCGTCAGCGTATGTGTTCATGCCGAAGCCAGCGTCGTAACCTAATTCCTTAGCGAGTTCGTGTGTGATACGAGCGCCGCCGCAAACGAGAATCATCTTGTCGCGCAATCCTTCTGCTTCCATCAACTCAACCAAGTTGGTGAGGTTTTGGATGTGAACGTCTTTTTGTGTAACAGTCTGTGAAACTATCAAAGCGTCAGCACCGAGTTCGATACCTTTAGCGATGAGTTCTTCGTTAGGAACCTGGCTGCCGAGGTTGTAAGCTTCAATCATTTCATAACGTTCGAGACCATAGTGACCAGCGTAACCTTTCATGTTCATGATAGCATCGATACCTACAGTGTGAGCGTCGGTACCTGTACTTGCACCAACGATAACGACTTTACGTCCGATGTTTTCTTTGATGAATTCGTCTGTTTCATACATATCCATCACGTTGCTTTCAACTTTAGGAACGTAGATGTTTGTATAGTCCACTGTATGTTGTGTGCTTCCGTAGCAGTTGAAGAATGTGAAGCCTGGTGTAAGTTCTTTATAATAAACGACGCTTGGGTTTTCGAAGCCCATTTTCTTCATGAGAAGCTTAGCTGCTTCAACAGCTTCTGCTCCGCATGGAACTGGCAAAGTGAAACTCATCTGTACCTTGCCGTCATTCATTGTGTCGCCGTATGGTTTTATTTTAGTCAAATCTAAGGTCTTGTCGAAATCCTTAGCTTCCATTGAATATAATCCTTCACTCATGGTTATATGTTTTTCTGTTTTTTACTTAATTAATTTTTACCTTTCATCAATTCAACGAATGGGTTGATGTAGTTCTCGCCTTTCATTGT
>JAZLEF010000028.1:0-2143 GCA_045615125.1 Bacteroidales bacterium | reverse complement strand
AAACGTAGTTGAAACATACAATGTTTATCCTAACCCAACAACAGGTGCTGTTACAGTTGAAGGTGAAAACATCGACTATATCGCAGTTTACAACTCAGTTGGTCAATTAGTAAACGTTGTTAAAAACGTTAACAACACAGTTGATATGAGCGCATACGAAAACGGCGTTTATTTCTTCAACATCGTTGACAACGCTGGTCAAAGCGCATTACAACGCGTTGTTGTTGCTAAGTAATGGCAAAAGACTAAAGTCTAAAGACTACAAGAAAGGGCAGCTTTTTAAGCTGCCTTTTTTATTTTTATTTTTATGTTTTTTCTCATATAAAAATATTAAATTTGCGCTCCGAAAAATTAGACTATTTATAATCAAATTTAATTACAAAACAAAATGAAAAAAGTATCTTTACTTATGTTAGTTGCTATGTTCTTATTCGCAGGCAACTTAAGAGCTCAAGACGTAGAAGTCTTGATTGAAGACAATTTCGAAGCTTACACTGTAGGTAACAAGATCGCAGTGGAAGGCGCAGCAGCAGGTAACGATTGGTGGACAACATGGGGACAAGTCCCAGGCGGTTCAGAAGATGGCGTTGTAGCTGAATTTGACGGCAGCAAATGCGGTCACTTGACATACGGCAACGACCAAGTTCTTAAACTCGGTGGCACATCATCAGGTGTTTATGACCTTGAATTCGACATCTTAATCCCATCAGGAAAAAATGGTTACTTCAACATCCTTCACGAATTTGCTGGCACAGCTTCTACATGGGCATTGGAATCACACCTCCACATGTCAAGCGCATCAACACAATCTCCAGGTGCTGGTATGGTTCAAGCTGGTGGCGAAGAAGCAACTATCGTTTGTATCTATGACGACTGGATGCACTTCCGTCTCCACGTTGACACAGACGCTGACTTAGCTCAATATTTCTACACATTACCAGGTGAAGAAGAAGAATTAGTTCTCGAATGGCAATGGAGCTTAGACTCACAAGGTAACCCAGCTAGCCGTAAACTCGACGCTATGGATTTCTTCCCTCCATTAAACGCAGCTACATCAGAATATTATTTGGATAACTTCACATGCACAAGAATCGGTGGTGAAACAGCTTCAGAATTAACATTCAATCCAGAAGCTATCGAAGAAGAAGTTCCAGCTGATGAAATGTCATCTGTTACAATCAGCATTGAAAACAACGGTACTTCAATCGGTGAATATTCAGCATGGGTTGACTACGGCGTAGGTCAAGGCGGCAGCGCAGAACAAGTTATTTCATACGCTATCGATCCAGTTTCAAGCCCAGCAGGTTTGACATGGCAATCAGAACAACCAGTTAACTTCGAAGTAGCTTCTTTATTCCCAGCAACAGCTTACGGTAACTCAGTTATGGGTACTTACATCACAGGTGCTGCTTATGCTTTCTTCGAATGGCAAGACCAAAGCGGTAACCAAACAGCTGACTTAGAACCAGGTACTGACATTATCTTCCGTATCTATGGTCCTGGCACAAACGGTAAACCAGGTGAAGTTTTAGCTGAAAAAACTATCACACGCGACCAAATCGTTTGGAATCAATATACATTAGTTGAATTCGACGAACCAGTTGCTTTGACAGGTTTCGATGTTTATGTTGGCGTTGAAATGACAGCAGCTGTCGGTGGTACAACAATGAGCTTAGACGGTTCAAACCAAGCTGTAGTAGGTTATGGCGACTTATATCGTAATGGTAAAGGCGCATTCCTTTCAATCACAGAAAATGGTGGCGGTCAAAACTATGGTAACTGGTGCCTCTTCATGCTTTGCGAAGGTACTCCTGTTGTTGGTGGCTATGCTACATTAGACAAAACAAGCGGTTCTTTGGCAATCGGTGGTTCTGACGAAGTTCAAGTTAACCTCAGCACAATCGGCCTTACACCAAATCAAACATACGAAGCAGCTGTTAAATTCATCACAAACGACCCAGAACAACCAACAGTTAACATCCCTCTCACACTTAAAGTTAAAGGCGAAAACATCGCTGAAAACGTAGTTGAAACATACAATGTTTATCCTAACCCAACAACAGGTGCTGTTACAGTTGAAGGTGAAAACATCGACTATATCGCAGTTTACAACTCAGTTGGTCAATTAGTAAACGTTGTTAAA
>JAZLEF010000027.1:0-3992 GCA_045615125.1 Bacteroidales bacterium | reverse complement strand
TTGAAGGTGCTGACGGTAAAGTGCTTTACGTTTGGTTCGATGCTCCTATCGGTTATATCTCTAACACAATAGAAGTATGCCAAGAAAGAGGTACAGACTGGGAAAAATGGTGGAAAGACGAAGAAACAAAACTCGTTCATTTCATCGGTAAAGATAACATCGTTTTCCACTGCATCATATTCCCTTGCATGTTGAAAGCATACGGCGATTATATCGTTCCAGAAAACGTTCCTGCTAACGAATTCCTCAACCTTGAAAACGATAAGATTTCAACATCTCGTAACTGGGCAGTTTGGTTGCACGAATATCTCGAAGAATTCCCTGGAAAACAAGATGTCCTTCGTTATGTTTTGACAGCTAACGCTCCTGAAACAAAAGATAACAACTTCACTTGGAAAGATTATCAAGATAGAAATAATAACGAATTGCTTGCTATCTTCGGTAACTTCGTAAATCGTACTTTGGTTCTTACACATAAATATTTCGAAGGTAAGGTTCCAGCTATGATTAACCTCAACGAAAAAGATGAAGCTGCTATCGAAGAAATGAATCAATATCCAGATAAGATTGCAAACCTCCTCGATAACTATAAATTCCGTGAAGCATTGTCAGAATTGATGAACCTCGCTCGTCTTGGAAACCGTTACCTCACAGAAAACGAACCTTGGAAACAATTCAAGACAGATCCAGAAAGAGTCAAGACAGTTCTCGCTGTTTCATTACAAATCGTGGCAAAACTCGCTATCTTGTCAGAACCATTCTTGCCATTCTCAGCTAAGAAGTTACAATCAATGATTGGTTTGGAAGTAAGCAGCTGGAATCAAGCTAAGGAAACAATCTTATTGAACGAAAACGCTACAATCGGCGAAGTTGAATTGTTATTCACAAAAGTCGAAGACGAGACAGTGGCAGGTCAAGTCAATAAGTTGGAAGAGACTAAGAAACAAAACGAACTCAACGCATGGGCTCCAAATCCAATCAAACCTAACACCAACATCGACGAGTTTGGCAAGATGGATATCAGAGTCGGAACAGTTTTAGAATGCGTTAAAGTTCCAAAAGCAGATAAGTTATTACAATTCTTAATCGACGACGGTATGAACAAACGAACTATCGTTTCAGGAATCGCAAAATATTATCCAAATCCTGAAGAATTAGTCGGTAAGCAAGTATGCTTCATCGCTAACTTCGAGCCTCGCAAGTTGAAAGGCATCGTCAGCGAAGGTATGATTTTGTCAGCTGAAGATAAAGACGGAAGATTGGTCGTTATGTCACCAAGTCAACCTGTAGCTCCAGGAAGCTCTGTTGGATAATTGACTAAAGGCTAATGACGAAAGTCTAAAGGTAAAAAACTTTAGCCGTTAGACTTTTGTCTTTCGTCTATCTAAGAGAAGGATAGAATGCATCTTCAATGTGTTCTATCTTTTTTTTATAACTGAAGCTGGTATTGTTGAAAAAGTAAGCTAATGAAAAAATAATGTTTTCATGGACAAACTGACGAAAGAACAACGTCACCGTTGCATGGCAGCGATAAAAGGCAAGAACACCAAACCTGAATTGTTGGTGAGGAAATTCTTGTTCAGCCGTGGCTTTCGTTACAGGCTAAATCACCCTCGACTTCCAGGACATCCAGACATCGTTTTAAGGAAATACAAAACCGTCATCTTCGTGAACGGATGTTTCTGGCACGGACACGAAGGATGCCGTTATTACGTCATTCCGAAAAGCAATATCGAATACTGGAAAGCGAAGATAGAGCGCAACAGGAAAAGAGACGTAGAGACACAGATGAAACTCGCCTCTATGGGATGGCATTTCATCAATATCTGGGAATGCCAACTGAAACCCAATGTCAGACTACAGACTTTAGAATCGTTAGTCAACACACTGAATTACATATACCTTCAAGACCAGAAACTCAAGCCATACGAGATTCCAGAAGAAGACTATCAGATGGTCGCAGAGAGTGAGGAAGAGTATGGGGAGTGAACATTTTAAATTCATTCTTTGAAAAACACTCTTATTTCTCATAAATTCTTAGTACTTTTGCCATGAGAACAAACAAAAACTAAGAATTATGTCACAAGAAAAAGCGCGTATTATAAAATCGCATGACATTCGTATTGATAACGATTATGTCGATTGGATTACAGAAGTAAAACATCGTTATCGTTCATCTCAGGTAAAGGCAGCCGTAAAAGTTAATGCAGAGAAACTTCTTTTCAACTGGCAACTTGGCAGAGACTTGGTACAGAAGAAAGCAGAAGAACGTTGGGGAGCAGGAGTTGTTGAACAAGTAAGCCTTGATTTAAAGCGAGAGTTTCCAAATGCAGAAGGGTTTTCAGTTAGAAACCTGTGGTATATGAAACAATGGTATTCATTTTATACCCAAGGAGACACTCAAATTCTGCAACGACTTGGTGCAGAATTACAAAACCTTAAAAATCAGCATGAAACAAAACTGCACCAACTTGGTGCAGAAATTACCGATGAAAAACTTTACCATGTTGGCAAAGAATTTCCACTGCCATTTGCACTCATTCCATGGCGGCATCATGTAGAAATAATCACCAAATGCAAATCTATAGATGAGGCATTATTCTATGTTGGAAAAACGATAGAACAAGGATTGAGTCGTGATGCTCTTATCAATTGTATCAAAGCAAATCTTTACAAGCATCAAGGCAAGATTGTCAACAACTTTACAGAACATCTGCCTGATTTGCAAAGCAAACTCGTTCAAGAAGTACTGAAAGAAAATTATGATTTCGGCTTCGCTACTGTAAATCATGAAATATATGATGAAGCGGAATTAGAAGAGTCTCTTACAAAAAACGTAACTGACTTATTGTTGGAAATGGGAACTGGCTTTGCTTTTCTTGGTCGACAAAAAGAGATTCTTGTCGGAGGACGTACACGCAAGATAGACCTTTTATTTTACCATATCCGTCTTCGTTGTTACGTCGTATGCGAACTTAAAGCCAAACCTTTCGAACCAGAATTTGCAGGAAAATTAAACTATTATGTCAATGCTGTTGATGAACTGATGAAATCAGATGACGACAACCCAACCATCGGTCTGCTCGTCTGTTCCGATATGGACAACATTGATGTCCAATGGTCATTCAAAGGCATCTCTACTCCGATGGGAGTCGCGACATATAACAATATACGAATCAAAGACGCATTGCCAAGTCAAGAACAATTAGCTGATAGAGTACGACTTCTGCAAAAGGAATTACAAGAAACCAAACGATTGATGAAAAAGTAATGATTTCACTGACAAATTGACGAAAGAACAGCGGCGGCGGTGCAAAAGAAGAGGAATATGGGGAGAGGGGAAAGAAATATATAACCAATTGAATTAAATTCAAATATTAATTATTTTTGCGATAATGATTAAAATCGTAAAATCTAATCAAGAACATTAAAAAAATTAACACTAAAAGTTATGATAACATTTAAAGAATATCGAAAACAAACTAAAATGACATCTAAGTTTCTATTGAAAGTTTGTGGTGTAATATTTTCCGTATGTTTTTGTGTCATATATTTATTAACAGAGTCATTATCAGATCCATTACTAAAAAATATCATATATTATACCTTTTGTATATTAATGGGAAATCTTTTTGCAGTATTTATCTGGATATTTGCCATTTCCTCTTCTTTCAAAATTACAAAACGTTCATATAAAATTATTGAAAATCTCTCAGAAGACATTATTGACACATACAGAATATCTTTGATGGTCAAGAACGCAAATGACAAGAACAATTATCCAGTATGTAGTGTGATTGGTCAAAAAGACAATTTTTTGTTTATTCTATGGAGCAACAACTCACAAATGTTTTTCACATTATTGAGTAATCCTAGCAGTATTTGGATGATGAAAAACAAACTCGACAGAAAGTACAGAAAAGAACATATTGAACTGGTAGGCAATGGCTTCAGAGAAGTATCGAAACTAAAAAATTGGCGCAACATAACCA
>JAZLEF010000026.1:0-9866 GCA_045615125.1 Bacteroidales bacterium | reverse complement strand
CTAAGATGGGTATGGACGTTAGAATCGTTGCTCCTAAATCATTACAACCAGACGCAGAACTCGTAGCAACATGTAAAGAAATCGCTAAAGAAACAGGCGCAACAGTTACAATTACTGACAACGTTGAAGAAGGCGTTAAAGGCTGCGACTTCATCTACACAGACGTATGGGTATCAATGGGCGAACCTGCTGAAGTATGGGCAGAACGTATCAGCTTGTTAAAACCTTACCAAGTTAACGCTGAAATGATGAAGATGACTGGCAATCCAAAATGTAAATTCATGCACTGCTTACCAGCTTACCACAACTTAGAAACACAAGTTGGTCGTGATGTTTACAAACAATTCGGTCTCGATGGCGTTGAAGTTACTGAAGAAGTTTTCGAATCAGAAAATTCTATCGTATTCGACGAAGCAGAAAACCGTATGCACACTATCAAAGCTGTTATGGTAGCTACATTAGGTGACTGATTTATATAAGACTACAAGTCAACAAGACTACAAGACTACAAGTAGAGACGCAAAATCTTGCGTCTCTATTTTTTTACCATCTCGAACATGTATTGCATTTACCTTTCTTCTTCTGAACATTGATAGGCTCGTATGCTCTCGAACAAGATGATATTAAAATCATTAAGGCAATAAACGCTGCGATAACTTTAATTCTCCTCATAAACTATAAACTATTAACTCTAAACTTTATTTCCTAATCCATAATGCCGGATTGACAGTCGTTTTGTTTTCTTGCCATATCTCGAAATGTAATATGGTTTTTCCGTCGCTGACATTAGTGTGAATCTTACCTATTTCTTGTCCGGTAACGACCTTGTCTCCTACTTTCACAAATATTTTTTCAAGATTGGAATATAAGGTAAAATATAAACCATGTCGAATCAAAATGACATTGTTGCCTCCTTGACTTGTGATGAAGCAGACTTCGCCTTCAAATACACTTCTAGCCTTGGCTCCTTTTGTCGTGCTGATGTCGATACCATTATTGTTGACGGTAACCTTTTTCTGTGTAGGATGTTGGCTTAATCCATATTTTCCTGTTATGATGCCTTGCTCAACAGGATATGGCAGCTTGCCTTTGTTCTGCGCGAAGTTTGACGAGAGGTTATAATCTATGGTATTGCTGTTGTTTTTCTTGGCAGCTTCTTCTCTCTCCTTGGCTTTGCGTATTTCTTCAGCAATGATCTTCTCAATCTGTTTCTTGAGTTCCTTCGTCTCGTTTTCTTTTTTCTTTATGTCTTTCTGTATCTGGCTCTCTTTCTTCTTCAAAGATGCGATGTCTTTGTTGAGTTTGTCGCGTTCCTTTACCAAAGTGGCTTTTTCTTTTTTCTCCTCGTTCAGTATCTTTTCAATATCTCTTTTGTTCTTCTCGTTTTTCTCCAACTGCATGTTAATCTTAATCTGGGTGGAGTCTATTTCTTCTATTTTCTCTTTCACCATGCCGTTAAGTTCTTGGATGTAACGCATTCTTCTCATCGCCTGATTGAAGTCTTCCGAAGAGAAAATAAACAATAAATTGTTGACTTTACCTTTGTTTCTATAATTGATAACTAATAGGTTGGAATATTCTTTTCTGTATAAGGCGAGTTCAGCCTCTAATGCGGATATTTCTTTTTTGTTGTTTTGAATTTCTTTGTTGATGGCATTGACCTGATTCTGATATGTCTTTATGAGACTTTCTCTCTGACCAATTTGTGTCTGTAATAATGTTACCTGGTTTATTGTCGTTTCCTTGTTTTTAGAAGTCTCTTTCAATAATTTCTCAGCCAATTTAATATCTTTCTGTATCGATTGGATTTTCTTTTCCAACGACTGCACGCTCTGACTTCTTCCTGAAAATGATATAAGGAAAAAGAATAATAAAGAAAATAATATCTTGTTATTCTTTACCATAAATATATCTGTTCAAATTTTGATGAAACGTTAAAAGGAAAACTCAGCTTCTCTCCTGTTTTTATATCAGAATAATTTATCTCAATACTAAACTTCTTGTCTCGTTGATTTGTTGTCTCGTTGACTTCTAAAATAATCTTAGTCGGGATGAGTTTGCCGTTGATATTTTGAAATTCGTCATATTGTAGATGTATGTTGCCATTCTCTTTGTCAAGCTCTTTTATCATATATTCGTTTATTCTGAATGTCTCAGCATTCACGCATACATCTTTTATTATGTTCATGTCTTTTTGCGTAAACTCAAGTCTATAGCTGTTATCGTCTGTCGTGACTCTGCATCTGTCGCTGTTTTCAATCTGAGTGTCGTTGCCGACTAAAATATTCTGGAAAAATTGTAGAGACGGCACGACAGGAAGTTTGTCGTTGAAATAATCTAAACTTTCTGCCAGATATGTTCTTGTGTTTCTGTTGATATATTTTATTGAATCGGGTGTTATCATAATTCTGCCGACTTCGATGCCGAGTTTCAGCGACAGTGAAATCCATATCACGCTGTCGTTTTGTATTCTCATTTGTCCTTTCAGCCCTAATTGATTGTCGCCTTTTACGCTTACACCAATTCTTGCTTCAAGATTATCGAATGCGAATCTGTTGTCATCAATCTCTTTAATGATTTGATTTTCCGATATCATTTTGACTCTTGAAGTCTCTTTATTTGTAGAACAAGAACTTGCAAAAAAGACTAATGACAAAAGGCTAAAGACAAATGTCAACAGCCTTAACTTGTAGTCTTGTGGTCTTGTGGTCTTGTAGTCTTTATTATTCATAAATCTTCTCATCTTTTATTTTTTGGTCTATGAATTCTGATGCTCCTCCACGTCTTTTGGCTTTCTTCCAGTTTTGTACAGCTTTTTCTGTATCGCCTAATTTATATAATATATCGCCATAATGTTCGTAATTGATGCCTTGAGGTATTTTGTCGTACGACAATACTTTTTCCATCCATTTCTTGGCGTCTTTATAGCGTTCTAGTTTATATAGAACCCATGCGTAAGTATCTAAGTAAGTGACATTCTTAGGTTCTTTTTCTATCGTTATAGACGACATCTTAAGGGCCTCGTCCAATCTTGTTCCATCCAAAGCAAGGAAATAGGCGTAGTTATTCAACACATAAAGATTCTCAGGTTCATTTTTAAGTACTTTGTCGTAATATTCATACATCTTTTCCTTATTTCCCAGTTCATGATACACATCGGCGATATAAGTGTCGAATGAAGCTGTGAGTTTCTTGTCGGCCGACATCATTCTTCCTCTTTCAAGCACTTTTATAGCTGGTTTATAATCCTTCTTTTCGATGAGTGAGAGACCGTTGAAGAGATAAAATATAGGTTGTTCTGGATAGAAACGCATCGCTGTTTTAGAGTGTTCGTATAAGGTATGAGGCATATTCAATTCAGCATCGGTGAAAATGAGCTGATACCAAGCCATGAAGCTGCTGCTGTCTCTAGCGATGGCGTCGAGGTAATATTGTTGTGCCTTGTCGTATATCTCATTGTTAAAATATACTGTTCCAGTAACATAATAACCTAAATCCTTGTCAGGATGAGCCTCGATGAAAGCTATGCCAGCTTGTTCAGCTTCTTTAATGACTTTCTCGTTATCTTCCTTATTGTTGAACCAATATTCATAAATCTGGGACTTGGTGTTATAGTCGAGGTTCTTGTTTTTTATTGACAAGATAAACTCTTCGAAGGCTTTGTCTATATCGCCTTGTTTCTGGTAATATTCCAATAATGAGATATTGATGTAAGGGTCTTCTGGGTTGAGCTGTTTTATCTTTAGATATAATTTATATGCATCATTCTCACGGCCGTTTTGCATGTATGTTTCAGCGAGCATCGACATATAACGTGTATCGTATGGATATGCTGCCGATAGTTTCTCCATCTCGATGAGAATCTTGTCTTTCTTGCCTAAGAGATCGTATATCTCAATTTTCTGTAATGAGATATATTCGTTGACTCCTATGTTATCTTCATATACATCTAGTTTCTCTGTCACTTTTTCATAATCGCCAATATGAAGCAGAGCGTCGATATATGCCTCAAGATATTCCAAGTTGTTAGGATCATTGTCGAGAAGTTCATCATATATTTTTATAAATGAATCATAATCGCGATTCTGCTTGTGAAATTCGGCAAGTCGAATCTTATACCATTTGTTGAGACTGTCGAGCTCTACGGCTTTCTGCATCATCTCGAAACCTTTGTCTTGTCTTCCTTTGATGGTATAAAGAGCACTTAGTTCATACATACTTGCATGATCTTGTGGAAATGCCAACAGTGCCATCTCGAAGAAATCTATAGCGGCATCGTAATCCTCGTTGTACTTGTATTCAATGCCTTTAGAGAAATATTCGGCATTCTGTGCAAGGTTTTTCTTAGGCTGTATCGTATCCTGTCCCAAAGCAACGGAATCCGCCAACACCAACGATAATATTATGAATAAGATTCTTCTCATTAGTCTTTTGCCATTAGTCCTTAACCATTACTTTCCTGTATGTCCAAAACCACCGGCACCGCGTTCTGTCTCGCTTAATGTTTCTACATTGATGACTTCCATTTGTTCACATTTTGCGAAGACAATCTGTGCTACTCTTTCACCGCTGTTGATAGTGAAGTCGGTGTCTGATAAGTTGATGAGTATGATTTTAACCTCGCCTCTGTAGTCGGCATCGATTGTTCCTGGAGTATTTAACACAGTGATGCCGTTCTTTATTGCCAAGCCGCTGCGTGGTCTCACCTGTCCTTCATAGCCTTCAGGAATCTCCATGAAGAGTCCTGTAGGAACTAATGTTCTTTGCATAGGTTTGAGAACGATAGGTCCTTCTGGCAAATATGCTCTTAAGTCCATGCCTGCTGAACTTGCTGTTTCGTATGCTGGTAATTGATTGTCTGATTTGTTGATGATTTTTACTTTCATTTTATCTTGTTTTTTAATTGTTATTCTATCTTAAGTGGGTTCTTTCTTTCCATAACTACAACAACAGCAATAAACAATAAAATCATCGCAGTGTTGAGACTTAATTTTAAAATGCTGTTGAAGTCATTAAATAAACTACTTGTTAAATATAATATTGCAGCGAGCACACAATAAATTGTAATTCTTCCAATCTGATAAGGAATAGGGAAGTTTTTCTGTCCCCAGAAATACGACACTAGCATCATGACGATATAACAAGCTAGATGTGCTATAGCTGCTCCTAAATATCCTATTCTTGGAATCAGGACGAAGAAACATGTGAGTGTCACGACAGAGCCAATAATTGCGATGATGGTTCCGTAATATGTCTTGTCGGAAAGTTTGAACCATATTGAAAGGTTGAAGACGATACCGTAAAGCATATTGGCGATTAATATTATTGGAACGATGACTAATCCGTCGCGGTAGTCGCTGCCGTCTTTTCCTACAAAATGTTGTAAGATATCCATATAGAACATAACGCCTAAGAATATGAGTAGGCAGAATATCACGAAATATGTCATGACTTTAGCGTACAGAGATGGTGCGTTACGGTCTTTTGCGTGGCCGAAGAAGAACGGCTCAGAGGCGAAGCGGAACATCTGTATGAAGATGGTCATCAAGACGCCGAGCTTGAAGTTGGCAGAATATATTCCGAGTTGCTGCATGGCGTAGTCCTGCCCTGTTATATTCATACTTGCCAAGACGCTCTCATCAGGAATGGTGACTAAATATTTAATCAAAATCTTATCTGCTACTTCATTGACCATGCCGACCATACTTATCAATAAAATCGGGAAGGAATATTTCAACATTGCCTTGACAAGTTCTCTGTCGAATCCTAATTTCAACTTTGAAAGTTGTGGCGCTAATAGGATAAGGTTGATTAGACTTGCCAATATGTTGGAGATGAGAACCCAGATGAGCAATGATGTCTGTTCTCCGAAAATCCATTCTGCAATAGCTATCGATTTCTTTGGTATAATGACTAAGAAGAATATGTTAAGAAGTATGTTAGACAAGACATTGATGGTCTTTATCATACTGAAACGACCTGCCTTTTCTTCTTTTCTTAACATAGCGAATGGAATCGCTGCTATTGCATCAATCGCTACTATTATACCGATGAGAAGTACGTAATATGAATTGAATTCGTAATGTATGAGCTGAGCGAATGACTTATAAAAAATGCTGTATAAAACTAGGAAAATGAATGTTATGAGAATAACTATGCTTTCTGCATTATTGAAGACTTTGTTGCTGTTCTCTTTTTGTGAGAAACGGAAGAAAGTAGTCTCCATTCCGAATGTCAATATTGCAAGAAACAAGGCAATCCAGGCGTAGAGTTCTGATAACTGACCGTATTCGCCAGATAAGAATACTCTTACATAAAATGGTGTAAGAAGATAATTGAGCAGTCTCGGAACAATTGTTCCGAGACCGTAAATCACTGTCTGTCCTGCTAATGCCTTGATAGGATTCTTCATCTTGACTTATTTTAATATTTCACTATCTTTCTTACGGCATTGCCGTTTTCAGTTTCTATATTGATGAAATAGATGCCGTTTTCAAGACCACTGATTTCATACGAATCGCTATCGATATTTCTTTCGATGACTTTTTCTCCCATGATGTTGTGAACTGTAATATTAGTCATTCTCTCGCATCTCACAATGAATTTGTCGTTGGAAGGATTAGGATAGACATCAGCATTTATTAGGTTTATTTCTTCTGTTCCGACGCAGAATGTCACCTCGCCTCCCATGAGTTCACCGTAACATCCATCAAAAACAGGTCTAACATTATAGATGTATGTTCCGCTGCTTAAGTCTTCATCAATGAAGTAAAGTTCTTCTGTTGTTGCTATCATTCTTGTGTCGCGATATATTTCGTAATGTGTGACACCTTCTGTTTCCGGGGCTTCCCATTTCAGCTTGACAGAATAATTTTGTTTTATTATCTCGAAATTATTGGCAGCTTCGCAGCTTTGGTACATTATGTTCTGACATGAGCAGTCGTAAACCCAGCTGAAGAATGTTCCATCTTGACGGCCTTTGCCACTGAAAATCTCTGTGCCGTTAGCGTATTTTATGGAATAGATACATTCGTTATCAACGCCTCCTTTCTTCCATTCGAGTGATACTGTGACACCAGAATTTAATGTCTTTGTATATGTCGCAGATGTTCCGCTTGAAATGGTGTAGGTGTCTGATTCTGATCCGTCGCTATAATGCACGAGAATCTTTGCTCCGTTCCAGCCGTCACCAAACTCGTCTATTAAATCGAAGATGATGTCGCAGCTACTTGTGTAGTTCATGCTGAAATTGTTGGCTTTATTGAATTTATCTTTTACTTCTAACTCAAAAGGAATGTTGAGATTGTTGCCTGCGTTGTTGGCTACTGTCACATTGAAATATGCTAGTGAGTTTCCATTTGGAGCTATAGAACTGAATGTGGCTTCGTTTTCATTTATTGTGACGTGGCTGCTGCTACTTGATAAGATGCCTGTCAAATCTAGTGCCATTTCATTTCCGGCATTGATGAGCATCACGCCTAAATCTGCTGTCTCGCCAGCTTCTAATGCACCGTTGCCATTATCGTCGTTCATGACGATGAATGAAGAATATTTTACTGTATTGTCGTAAATTTTTGTAGAGAATCTTGTAGTTGAAATCTTTTCGCCACCTTGATAAAACTCGATGTCGAAATAGAGAGTGGTCTTGCTTTCTGCTTCTTCATCTATAATGAAACGGAAGGTGTCGTTGATGGATGTTATTCCATCGGCACCGATGCTGCCGATTTCTGCATTGTCGTTGATAAAGTTGACCCATTCGTTTTTGCAGGTTATTTTTGCTGTTACGTTGTTATATGCTTCTGCTGCTACGTTTTCAATGTCGAGGTTGAGTGTTATCTCTTCATTAGGATTTACATTGTTATTGCCGTTTTCATCTACAATGGAGAAGTTGACATATCTTATGTCGCCCATGTTGATGCTGTTCACTGCTGCTAGAGCGTCAACTTTTCCAGAGCCGGTGTCGTTGTTTTTTGTCTCTGATAATTTTTCTGCTGATGTCTCAAGAATCATGCTTATCTCTTCTGGTGTTAATGTGTTGTCTTTTGAGAGCATAAGGCACATCACGCCTGCCACGCATGGTGCAGCCATTGATGTTCCGGTTTTCTTTGTATATCCGCTGTTTGCGTTGTTGAGTGAAACGACATCCACACCTGGAGCACATACGTCAGGACGAATCAGACCGATGCCTGGATTGTATGGATAGTCGCCGAATGATGTTTCTTGCCATGTGACAGGACCGCGTGATGACATGCCAGCGACGCTGTTGTTGCTTGTTACTGCACCTACAGATACAACGCATGATGTTGCGCCTGCATTTACTTGTTGGTCAGGATGAATCCATGGTGCAGGACAGCTGCCAGGAACGCGGACATTGTTAGGAATTGGATTGGCTTGTGAGCCCCCTTCATTGCCACATGCTACTGAAGCGATGACGCCTACTTCCAAAGTGTTGACACATGTCTGACGTATCATAGTTCTTTCAGAAACGGATGAGTTAGCGATGCCTAACGACATGCTCAATACTTGTGCGCCGTGTTCTACAGCGAATTCCATTCCTGATACGATGGAGTTGACATTGGCATTGCCGGAGTCGTTGATGGCTTTGACGCACATCAATGTTGCATTTGGAGCGACGCCAGTTTGCTTTCCGCCTGTGCCATCGCCACATATTGTTCCAGCGCAGTGTGTGCCATGTCCTGTTCCGTCCATAGGGTCATTGGTGTTGTCGTAACAGTTATATCCGTGGTTTGGATATTGAGAACCGCCGTCCCAGAGGTGGTCGGCTAAGTCGGGATGTTCGTAGTTGACACCAGAATCGATAACTGCGACTAAAACACCTTCGCCGGTGTAGCCTTGTTCCCATACTTCTGGAGCGTTTACCTGTGTTACGTTAGCTGTGATTTCTGGTTCTGCTTTCTCAGAATATCTGTCGTCGGATGTCTGCTGTCCGTTGTCCGACAAAATAACGTTCTTGTCTGCATTAAGACCTATGATGAAAATATCGTCTCTTTGTGACAATGCGTTAATGACTTCTTTTGTTGCATTGCAAGTGATTGAGTTAGAAAGCCAGTGACAGATGATATTAGATGACCTTCCGTTTTTTTCTTCTGATCTTATTATTGAAAGTACTTCTTGTTGTGATTTTTCAGAAAACATTTTGAGTTCCTTTATCGTGGCTTCACGTCTCGCTGTTTTGTTGTCAATGTCAGCGACTCTTTCTCTCAGTTTTTCTGTGTCCATCTGCGACTTGAAAACGATATTGATACTAATCATTTCGTCGCTTTTTGCATTCATGATTTCTTGTAAATCTGCTTCAATAATGTTGTTTTGCGCATAAGTATAATTGCAAACGAACAATGCAATTATTAAGCTGTAAATCAATCTTCTCATATTGTTAAATTTTACAATTTGCAAATATAAGAAAAAAAGACTACAAGACCACAAGACTACAAGACTACAAGTTTTTTTTAATTAGGAATTAGGTGTTTGGAATTAGGAATGTTTTTGAACTTTGAACATTAAACTGTCAATGTCAATTTTCAATTATGAATTATGCATTATGAATTATGCATTATTTTAGGGCGTTCCGTCTCCGCTTCGCTCCGCCGTCGGGCTTTCCGCTATATCTTTTTCCGCTGCGCTCCAAAAGGATGCCGCTCCAATCCCTAACGCAAGGCGGCGATGAGCATCGAGCCGCAAGCCATGAGCGAGGCCTACCGAGCTTGTGATCTGACCCCAAAAAGTTGGACGGATTAATAAAACAGTTTATGTATAAAGAGTTCGGTATTGCACCGGACTCTTTCCTTTTAATTTCAATTTGATTCTATCGTTATTATAATAATGAATGTATTTTTTTAATTGTTTTT
>JAZLEF010000025.1:0-18931 GCA_045615125.1 Bacteroidales bacterium | reverse complement strand
TGCCGAATTCATCGCTGATAGATCTAAAGGAACGGCCTTCCTTAAGCATCACCATGTATTTGAGTAATGCTTCTCGATCATGTTTTTTACGCATAATAAAACCCCAAAAGTTTTTTGTCCAAACTTTTGGGGTCACTTCATCATTGACGCGTCTCTACTTGTTGGCTCGTAGTCTTGTAGTCTTGTGGACTTAACAAAGCGCATTCATACTTGGCGTGAAATCAATTTGAATCATCTGTGAGAAAATTCGTGCTGTCTCAACAGGAGAGTAGCCGAGTTCTGCAGCAGCGATATTGAAAATCAATTCCACTTCGTTTACACTTATATCTTTGTCCGACAACGCAATTGACATCAGATAACGCAACATACCTTCGCGTGTCTCTGGATTTATCTCCATCAATTTCTTGATAGATTCTTTAAATATTTTAACAATATCGTCTTTTACAATTTCATCCAAGAAGTTTTTAGGGAATATTTCTAATACAGACAACTCACTGAGAATCATTTCCATTTCATCTTCAGTTATCTGGTTGTCACTATTAGCAATAATCAAACCTGCTGTTGCGATGAAGTTTGCCATATTGGAATCCAATTCCGAATTTCTTACTTTCAACAAGATGTCGATTAAATCTTCCATACCTTTTTCCAAATTGTCTTTTGATGTTCCTTTTTCATTAAAGAACACACTTTTTGAAAATTGGTTCAAAGCCTCGACTCTGATAGGGTTGATTGGATGTGTGGCAAAGTTGATGCCTTTGTCGTTACGGAAATATTCAAGACGTATTTTATTATCTTCCAAAAATGCCTCTACTTTCATATCCATCTTGTTAAAATCCAATCCCGATGACATTTTGAAGAATGCTGAAATACATACGTTTATGTTAGGCATTGCCATATAACCGAATCGGTCTGCTACAAGTTCCGACAACTGCTGCCACAATCTTATTTTATATTGAAGTGTAATTGGAATTGGTGCGCCGTGAGGAAATACGAAGTTGATAAGTTTCACCAATGTCGCATTTTTATTTATAAGGTGTCCCATTTCGTGACCTATAACAAAACGAAGTTCGTCGTCAGTCATAAGTTGTATGAGAGAAGAATTTACGTTGATGATATTAGGTTCACCTTCTTCTTGAGATGCTATTGCGAAAGCATTGACAGAAGGATCGCCAGTGATATAGAAATCTACAGGCTCAGTGAATTCCAGAGCTTCCTTTATCTCGTTGAAGATTTTATAGTAACGAGAAAGAGTTCCTTCTTCAACTTTAAAGCTGTGGCCTTCGAGCATACTGCGATAATAGTTATCAGAGAAAGGTATCTTTGCTAATTTTATTATTTCTTCAACAACATTGCCTTGTAAAGCATTATAAATCTGTGTGCTGAGTTCAACTTCCAAAGGAAGTCCATATTCAGCTATCATTTGTTTTGTTTCCATACCTAATAAGATTTATTGGTTTTAATTACGATTGTAAAGATAGTATTTTTTATAAAAACATGTAGACTTTTTTTATTATCTTTGCGTGTTTATAAAAAATAAATTATTATGGCATTGAATTGTGGTATCATTGGTTTGACCAATACAGGTAAGACTACTATATTTAATTGTATTTCAAATACCAAAGCTGAGATTGGCGGTTTTGCTACCAAGACAAACATCGGTATGTGTGAAGTCCGCGACGAACGTCTCAAACTCATCGACAACATCTCTCATTCAAAGAGAATCGTTCCTGCGACAGTAGAAATCGTCGACCTTCCAGGTTTGACAAAAGGTGGCGAAGGCGTAGGTAACAAATTACTCGCAGAGGTTCAAACCGTTGACGCTCTTATCCACGTACTTCGTTGCTTCGACGAAGAAAATGTTCCTCACAGCGAAGGTTCAGTCGACCCAGTACGCGACATGGAACTCGTTGACCTCGAACTTCAGGTACGCGACCTCGACCTCGTGACACGTAAGTTGCAACGCGTTGAGAAACTTATGAAAAACGGTGAAAAAGACAATAAAAAAGCATACGAAGTATTGACAGTCTATAAAGAAGCTCTTGAAAACATGCAGAACGCCCGTGGTGCTAAAGTAGCCGAAGCAGACAAGAAATACATCCAGGATATTCAATTACTTACAGCAAAACCTATCATGTACGTATGTAACGTCGATGACGCTTCAGCACTTACAGGTAACAAATATTCAGAAGCTGTCAAGGCTTCATTGAAAGAAGGCGACGAAATGATTATAATCGCTGGTAAGTTGGAATCAGAAATAGCGGAACTCGACGACGAAGATAAAGCAATGTTCATGGAAGACGCTGGCCTCACAGAACCAGGTGTCAACAAGCTCGTACGTTATGCTTATCAGACACTTAAATTACAATCATTCTTCACAACAGGTACCGACGAGACACGTGCATGGACAATACACATCGGCGACACAGCTCCAGTAGCAGCTGGCGTTATTCATTCCGACTTGCAACGTGGCTTCATCAGAGCCGAAGTAATGAGCACCGACGACTTCTTGAAATACGGTTCAGAAGCCGCTGTAAAAGAAGCTGGTAAGTTCCGCGTAGAAGGTAAGAATTACATCGTTCAAGATGGTGACATTTTGAATATCAGATTTAATGTTTGATAATATGCAAGAATACGTAGTACTCGTCGACGCTAACGACAATCCTATCGGTTTGATGGAGAAGATGGAAGCTCATATAAAAGCTGAGTTGCATCGTGCTTTTTCGATTTTCATTTTCAACACAAAAGGGGAGATGTTGCTCCAACAAAGAGCATTTTCCAAATACCACACTCCAGGATTATGGACCAACACATGCTGCTCTCATCCACGTCATGAAGAGACTCTCGAACAAGCCACTACACGACGTCTGCAAGAAGAGATGGGAATGAAATGCCAGCTTGAAGAGATATTCCACTTCACATATAAAGCTGACGTTACACAAGGACTTATGGAACATGAAATAGACCATGTCTTTGTAGGAACAACAGACGACACTCCAGAGATAAACGCTGAGGAAGTTGCTTCTTACAAATACGAAACTATGGAAAACATACGTCTCGACATAGAGAAAAATCCACAAGACTACACACCTTGGTTTAAGATTGCATTCGCCGAATTGTTAAAACATTATAACAAATAATTATGGAACTTTCTCATTTCCCATTCCTTAGAGATCTTAAAGAAAATAGATTCTTCCTCCTGGCAGGACCTTGTGTCATTGAAGACGAAGACTCACCTTATAAGATTGCAGAACAATTGGTTAAGATATGTAAAAATTACGACATCCCTTTGGTCTTCAAAGGTTCTTATCGTAAAGCAAACCGTTCGAGATTAGATTCGTTCATGGGAATAGGAGATGAGAAGGCTCTTAATGTCTTGGCAGGAATCAAAAAAGAATTTAACATTCCTGTAGTTACCGATATACACGCTGTTGAAGAAGCTGAATTGGCAGCGCAATATGTCGACATACTTCAGATTCCAGCATTTTTATGCAGACAAACAGATTTATTGATAGCAGCAGCAAAGACTGGCAAGACCGTCAATATCAAAAAAGGACAATTCTTATCAGGTGCTTCTATGAAATTCGCTGTTGAGAAGGTACAACAGATGGGAAACAAATCTGTAATGCTGACTGAACGCGGTAATTTCTTCGGATACCAAGACCTTGTCGTAGATTACAGAAACATATACGACATGAAACAGTGTGACGTTCCTGTTATCATGGACGTGACACATTCGTTACAACAACCAAACCAAACATCTGGCGTTACAGGTGGCAAACCAGAACTCATAGAATTAATCTCCAAGGCAGCCATAGCTGTTGGAACTAACGGACTTTTCATGGAGACACACCCCAACCCGGCAGTTGCTAAATCTGACGGTGCCAATATGTTACGCCTTGAATTAGTAGAACCTTTGATTGAAAAACTCATTAGAATAAAGGAAGCTATTGTATAAAAATCATTAAGATTTTTTCTTGTATTTTAATTTTTAGTTGACTATATTTGTGACTTAAAATATTTTTAACTAAAAATTATTATTATGAAAAAATTATTTACCACAATTTTACTGTGTTTCTTATTCACAGCTGCTTTTTCACAAACAGAATTATTATCAACAAGTTTTGAAGGTCCTGGCTTCGACGAAGGCTGGACAATTGGCGTATCACAAGGAATAGAATTAGAACCGCAAGATTATCCTGCAACAGGCCTCGACCCATGGGAAAAATGGGATATCACTGAAACCACATCATTCGGTTACGTACACTCAGGTGACTCCGCTGCATGGATCGGAGGAACATTGTACGACGAACCAACTCATGACTGGCTTATGACACCAGTAATTTCTATTCCTGAAGTAGGCGAGACAGCCTTGTATTACTGGTTATGGTATCATTCCGAAGCTACGTATGTTAACAGATTTTATATCATGGTTTATGATATAGAAAAAGCCAGCTGGGAACAAGCCTATTTATTGGCAAACGAATTCAACTCTCCATACCATTACACAGAAGAGTATAAGTTAAGTTTAAATCCATGGAGAGGCAAAGATGTTAAATTGGCATTTGTTAAAAATGGCACTTATCAAATGGCGATGGACGACATTAGAGTTGTTACCTATAACAACGAAAACATCACAGATATTGATGAGATTGCTAAAATGAATATTTATCCAAATCCAGCAAAGGACTACCTTAAGATTGAATTACAAGAATATGTAGATGACAATTTAATTATCACAGACATTACAGGAAAGACCTTAATATCAAAGGCTGTGACATCAAATAATATTGTAGTTGACATCAGCAGCCTAAACAGTGGACTTTACATAATTAAAATAGGTGATATAATCGGTAAATTTATCATCAATTAAATATGATATAAAATACCACAAATCATCCTAAAGCAACATCTAATATCATCATAATGATGAATCCTATCATGAATCCCCATGTTCCGATATGGGGATTTTCGCTTAAATTAGCGTCTGGTATAAGGTCTTCTGCTACAACAAACAACATTGCTCCAGCGGAAAAAGCAAGCAGCCATGGCTGTAACACTATCAAATGAGAAGCTAGGAAAAATCCCACTACAGCCGACAAAGGCTCTACCACGCCGCTCCCCATACCAAAGAGGAAGGCTTTCTTGCTGCTTCCCGTCACTTGTCTCATTGGAAGCGAAATAGCAGCACCTTCAGGAAAATTCTGAATGCCAATACCTATTGCGAGTCCTAATGCAGAAATATACGCTGCAGTATCACCTGATACCGCTGCAGCACCAAAAGCAAAACCTACCGCTAAACCTTCTGGTATGTTGTGCAAAGTAACAGCAAAAAATAACTTCATTGATTTAGAGAAGTGGGAGCGAGGGCCTTCTTCTTGATGAGTGCCATTATGTATATGTGGAACAACATGATCGAGTAAAGCCAAAAGCAAACCACCTAATATGATACTAGTCGCTGCTGGAAACCATGCAAATTTACCAAAAGAGGCTTCCGACATATCAATAGATGGAATTATCAACGACCAGATAGATGCCGCCACCATAATGCCTCCAGCCAGTCCCAATAACATGGAATTGACTTTATGTGAAATGTCTTTCTTAAAAAAGAAAACCAAGGACGAACCAAAAGCCGTCATTAAAAAAATTATAGAAAAACCTATTATCGTAATTAATGTATTACTCATATTTATACTTATTGACTAAAATATTTTATTTCGCCAATTCTGAAATAACTATTGTCAGATTACTTGCAAATAATTTAACTGCCAATGCCAAAAGGATGACACCGAAGAACTTACGTAAGATGAAGATAAAATCCTTACCTAACCATTTCTCAATCTTACCAACAAAGCGTATTACTATGTATGCTAAAAGCAAATTTAAAAACAAGCCTAACATAATGTTAACCACCGAATAATCAGCACGTAATGACAATAAAGCTGTTAAAGCACCTGGACCAGCCAACAATGGAAAAGCGATAGGAACGACAGAGACGTTAGAACCTTGATTGTCATACTTGATGATATCAAAACCTAAAACCATTTCCAATGCTAAGATAAAAATCACGAAGGAACCAGCCACAGCGAAGGATGCAACATCAACACTGAACAAATCGAGAAGTCTGTCTCCTGCATAGAAAAAAGCGACAAACATAATCAAAGCGACCAAACATGCTTGTCCAGCCTTGATATTTTTATCACTACTCTTAAGACTCAAGAAAATTGGTATTGAACCTGTAACATCAATGATTACAAAAAGTACGATGAACGAACTTAATATTTCGACTAAATTAATTTGTGTTAAAAATCCCATAATTCTATTGTTTTAAATTGTTAATTTTCATTTATTTATCATTATTTCTTTCAAGTTTTTAATCAACGTCTTAAAATCATTTAACGTTGGAAGAAGTTGTATTGTTTTTACCGATGTTTCTTTCTTAAATATAAACCATTGGTAACATATAGTTGCCAAGTATGTTAATGAAACAGAAATTCCAGCACCAACGATTCCGTACATTGGTATAAGTATAAATATAGATGGTATTGTGACCAACAATCCGACCACTGAACCATATAAATTATGTTTTGGAAGGTTGACACCAGAAAAATAATGACTAAAAATCATATTGGCTGCCATAAAAACCATTCCTGGACTCAGACTTACCAATACGTCTTTTGTTTCTGCAAATTCTTCTGTAAAAATCCATGCATATATCGACTTAGGAATCAGACAGATGACTATCATACATAAGGCAGTAAGTATAACAGCAAGTTTCAAAAATGTCACAGTCAATTCAGCGGCTTTTTTTCTGTCATCCATATTACTAATAGAGGAGAACTGCACCAAGGCAATACTGTTACCTATCAATTTTGTTGCTTCAGAGACTTGAGTACCAGACGTATAAACACCAACTTCACCTAATCCAAAAGTTTTCTTGATAACAAAATAGCTTATTCTCCTATTAATCATAGTGACCAATGTAGAAAGTTGAATCATACTTCCAAAATTAAACATCTCTTTGGCTGTAGGAATAAGCTTCTCATGTCTGTTATCTTTAAAGTATTGAAATATAGAGATAAATCCACATATATTAACAATAAGATAACCTGTTATGAGTGAAAAGACAAAAGCATCTGCATTACGTATATCAAATACAAATATATATGTCATCATTGAAATAAGCTGAGTCATAAACTGTATGATAAACAATACATTCTGCGTACCGACTCTTTCTTTTCCAAGGAGGACATTCATATTAAAATTATGAAGACTATATAGAAATACCATTAATAATATATGCAATCCGTAACCTTCAGGAACAAAAGCATCGTAAACAGTAGGCAATAAAGTATGTAACAAAGAGAATATCACTGCAAAAAACGCAATCATTATGAAAGTCCAAGCGTATGAAATCTTAAACAATGTAACAAAAGATTTACGAGGAGTATAATAGATAAGGCCGCTACCTGAAAGCAGCTCTACAGCTATTAGGAGAAGAGACACATCGACCAAGACGGTGGCACCAATACCCCAAGCCTCTCTACCAAGAAAATTGGTTCCGAACCACAAGGTAACGAAGCCTACCAAAGCGTTTAAAAGACGTGTTCCAAATGTTCCAAATATCTTCTTTATCATTTATTTATGTATCTTTTGTTTAAGTTGTTGTTTAAATCCAGAAAATGTAAATATAAACCTCTTTCCATCGAAAACAAGTATGTTATCATCAGAGTTTATAGTATGAATTCCTTTATCATAATCGCTGTTTTCTATAGGCAAAATATTTCCAAATTCTTTTGTGACAAACTGCTTATCAGACAACGCTTCTATTTCCTCCAAAGTGATGGATTGTCCGTAATGTTCAGTGCAGTTCTGCGATGGACGAATTGTTTTGTCCTTATAGTTAAAAATCTTGCCAGCAGGACGAGCCTTGCTGCAGTCAATCATAACAGGATTTATGTCGTGAGGCTGATATGGACCTCTGAGATTATCAGAATAATAAATCTCTAAATGAGTATGAGAATTTTTTTGATTTACCAAATACATAAAAAATTTGTTATCATGGAATTGCAAGGTTGCGTCAACGATAGGGAAGCCGTCCATCAAAACGCTGTCCTTTTCTAATGTTATTTTATCTTCATCGAAGCGATACAAAACCAACTGTTTCGTCTGATTTGCCTCCGGCAGACAATATATATTATTTTCATATTCAAAGACATAAGGATAAGAACGATGTTCCTTGAAGTTTGTCAGCTTATGATATTTCTCGAACTTTTCAGACTTCAAGGCAACAGCCAAATCAGCTTTACCTTTAGGATATGAATACCATTCAAAGAAGATATAAGTATCTTTTTCCGTCCTTATTACAAAAGGATCGGCGAAGTAGCAATTTCGTCTTGGTTTTTTAAACCATTGAATATTAAGAGAATCCCTATCTTTACAATCCAAAAAACTCTCTATTGAGTCTTCACAGAAACCAACATTCCAGTCTTCTTGTCTAAACAAATCATTGAGATGAAACATCAATCTTCTCCATATCGATTTCCAGAAGTACTGCATCATCTTGAAGTTTGTTGGAGGATGTACTATTGGAGCCTCTGATGTTGAAGGTTCTTCCTTTAGTTCTCCAGTGTTAATCAACTCTTTACAAACCTGCAAAGGCAATATTTCTCCACCGAAATACAACTGGTCAAGATGAGATTTATAGCTATGCAGTATCGTTTTAAAGTTTAATCTTTTTAGGATTATTCCTTTATCGAGGCTGTTAGTAAGTCGTTGTAAGATAACGCCATTATTAGGAATTTTATTCATAAACTCCCAAAAACCAGGAGGGCCGCCTCTAATGATACGTTCATCGTCGTGGTGAAAAGACCAGACACCATATTTAGCGGCATTCAACACTTCACCGCGGACGATGTCAAAACCAAATCTCAGGATAAAATCGAGGTTCTGATTTCTTATCTCCTGAATGTCAATCTCTTCAAAATAAGTAGAAATTCCTTTTATTTTTGGTTTACAGAAAATAGTATGAATATCACTCGTCAATTCCGATAAATCAGCAGGATATTTACTCCTAGGTTTAAAGACAAATCTGTTCCAAAGTCTGAACATCAGCCTTCTAAAAGGATAATCTTTAATTTTATTAAGAAATGATGGGGCAGGAGTGTTATCATTATTTTGAATTATAAGAGATAATTTCATCCCGTTATCCATCAACAACTTGATGGTTTCATATTGCCAATGTTCAACCGTTAAACTATTGACCATTAAGCCAAAACGCAAGGATTTTCTCTTATTTGTCATCTATTTCTTTTTTATGCAAAAATAAGATTTTAAAAATAAATTCTATAAAAGTTTTCAGCTTTTTTTTCTGCAATAAAAAATTATCCAAACCTTAATAAAATTAGACAAAAAAAAATTATTTTTGCAACTTTAAAATGGTTCATGAAATTATCTATAGTCATAGTAAATTATAATGTCGAGCATTTCCTCGAACAGTGTCTTTTCTCAGTCAGAAAAGCCATTGCTAACATTGAGGCAGAAGTTTATGTCGTTGACAATAATTCTGTTGATGGTTCCTTAAAAATGCTCGCAGAAAAATTTCCTGAAGTAAAAGTCATCGCCAACAAAGACAATGTTGGTTTCAGTAGAGCTAATAATCAAGCAATTAGAATTTCAACAGGCGAATACGTCTTATTGTTAAACCCTGACACCGTTGTTGAAGATGACACATTCACAAAGACTATAGAATTTATGGACTCTCATCCTGATGCAGGCGGACTCGGCGTCAAGATGGTCGACGGAAAAGGCAGATTCCTCCCGGAATCAAAACGTGGCCTTCCAACTCCTGCCACTGCATTTTATAAGATGTTCGGATTGACAAAGTTGTTCCCTCATTCAAAACGTTTCGCCCGTTATTATATGGGACATCTTGATAATGACGAAATTAACGAAGTGGAAATCTTGGCTGGAGCCTTTATGCTCATGCGTCGCGAGACATTAGACAAATGCGGCCTCCTTGATGAAACTTTTTTCATGTACGGGGAAGATATAGACCTTTCATACAGAATAACGCTGGCTGGTTATAAAAACTATTATTATCCTAAGACAAGAATAATCCATTACAAAGGCGAAAGCACCAAGAAGACAAGCGTCAATTATGTCCTTGTATTTTATAAGGCAATGGAAATTTTCGTAAGAAAACATTTCGCCAATGATGGAGCAAAGACATTCTCTTTCTTAATAAACATCGCCATTTATATCAAGGCCTTCCTCGCGCTTCTATCGCAATTTTTCAGCAAAGCTGTTCAGCCTCTTATCGATACGATTTTAGGATACTCAGGACTAGCCACAATAGGTTATTTCTGGGGTAATATGACGGTTTATGACGGAACAGGATCATATCCATCTACATTATTCGCCATCATCTTGCCAATATATTTACTCATCTGGTTATTAACATCATATTTCTCTGGCGGTTATGATAAGCCTTACAAAATAGCCCCAGCGATTAGCGGCGTCTTCGTGGGAAGTTTCTTGATTCTCGTCTTATACGCTTTACTACCAGAACAATTACGTTTTTCACGCGCCTTAATCTTATTAGGCATGATTTGGGTTGCAGCAGAGATGAGTATCACCAGATGGATTGGATATTTACTGAAACGTCCTAATTTCCAATATGGCAAGAATGCAAAGAAACGTTTCCTCGTCATTGGAAGCGAAGATGAGACACAACGTGTTGAACAGCTTCTTAAAAGCACATCCATCAAACCTGATTTCATTGGTTTGGTAACACCTTTCGACGACAAAGAGGTGCCAGCGAATTTCCTCGGCAATTTACATCAAGTCCCAGATATCATTGACATCTACAAGATTAATGAAATCATTTTCTGCTCAAAGGACATGTCACATCAATTGATAATAGACAAGATGGAAGAATGGCATTCATCGCTCGATTACAAAATCGCGCCACAAGACACACTTTCAATCATCGGAAGCAACTCTATCAATACAAGAGGCGACTTATACACAATAGACATAAAGACAATAAGCACAAATTCAAATAAAAGAAAGAAACGTCTATTCGACATAACATCATCATTAGTAGGAATAGTGCTTTGGATTTTCTTGGTTTTCTTTATCAACAAGCCATTTCATTTCCTAAAGAGTTGCTTTAAGGTTCTACTCGGAAAATACTCATGGATAGGATATTGCGACGTAAAAGATAATGAAAAATTAAGACTTCCTAAAATCAGAAAAGGCATCTTTGACCCTTCAACAAACTTAAGCAGAATGGGCTTGACAGAAGAAGAAAAAGAGCAGCTCAATCTCATGTACGCAAGAGATTATTCTTTATCTAAAGACATACATTTCTTTTTCAGAGCATTGAGAAAATCATAATAGAAACAATTAAAGGTTAAACAATATGATAAACAGAAGATTTTTAAGAATTAAGGTTTTGCAAGCAGTTTATGCTTATTTAGAATCAGGTGAAGATTTTGTAGAAAACGGCGTCAAGCATTTGCTTGAAAGCGTTGAGAAAATGAGAGAGTTATTTATATGGCAACTTTCTTTTCTCGTTGAAACAAAACGCTTTGCAGAAAACAGAATAGAGGAGAACAAACGCAAAAATTTCCCTACACAGGAAGACTTGAATCCTAACATGCGTTATGTTCAGAACCGCGTACTTAATGCATTGCAAAACAACAGAGAACTTCGTAGAGAAGAAGAAAACTTAAAAATCAACTGGGCAGACCATCAAGATATTGTAAGAAACTATTACAATATGATGCGTAATACCGAAGAATATCAAGAATACATGTCAAGTCCTATTGACAACTTCGAACAAGACAAGAAGTTCATTGTCAAGATGATAACAGAATATTTCGCTGAACAAGAAGTTCTTCAAGATTTCTATGAAGAAAAGAGCATTTTCTTTGTTGATGACTACCATCTCGTTTCTTCAATGTTGATTAGATTCTTCTCAGAGATGAAATCAAACTTCAATGAAACAAGTTTACTTCCAACTATTTACAAAACAGAAAAAGACATCATCAACGAGGATAAGGAATTCATCAAGAACTTATTCAGAGAAGTAATTAAAAACAATGAAGAATATGGCAAATTAGTAGGTGCCAACACTTCAAACTGGGAAAAGGAACGCGTTTGCGTCATGGATATGATTATCTTGAAATTAGCCATAACAGAATTCTGCCGCTTCCCATATATTCCAGTGAAAGTCACTATGAACGAATATATTGAGATTTCAAAATATTTCAGTACACCAAAGAGTAAAATCTTCGTCAATGGAATCTTAGACAGAATGTCAAAGAAACTTATGGCTGAAAATCTTATAGTTAAAAAAGGTATTGGATTATTAGATTCTTGATAATAAAATCGAATACATAACGTTACTTAATAAAAATTAATTGATCGTGAATAAAAAGATATATATACTATTCATTTTGTTGTTAACTATGACCAACATTTTTGCGCAGCAGAAAGATGGTACATATACCTTTTTAAACACGCCCAACTCAGCTCGTGTAGCGGCATTGGGCGGAACCATGTTACCAATTTATGATTCCGATATTCAATTAGTTACTTACAATCCATCCTTGATAAACTCAGGAATCAACAATTCCATCTCACTCGCATACGTCGATTATTTCAACGACATTAACTTCGGAACAATTCAATACGGACATACCTTTGAAAAAATAGGCAGCTTCGTCGGAACTATACAATATCACAACTATGGTGATTTTTATTATTCCGATGAGACTGGTTTTCAAGATGTCACGACATTCAACGTATCCGACTATGCATTCAATTTAGGATGGGGCCGTCAGCTCAACGACAGACTATCCATAGGTGCCAACATCAAATTCGCTGGCATTCAATATGAAAGCAGCTCAACATTTGCAATAGCCGTTGACGTGGCTGGTAGCTATCGTACACAAAATGACTGGAATTTGTCTGTCGTAGCTCGTAACATAGGAGCAGAGCTCTACAACAATTATCAAGAGAGCAAAAACAAATTGCCTTTCAGAATGCAGGCCGCTGCATCAAAAAGACTCGAACATCTCCCTTTTACAATGATTTTTGTTTATGACAACATTCAGAAATGGGATTTGAGTTATGATGACCCTCTTGATTTAGAAGGCAATTACGACCCTATGACTGGACAAATGGTAGAGAAAAGCAGACTTGACAAATTAGCCAAGAACTTATTCTGTCACATCGTTTTAGCTGGTGAAATGTCAATTGGCAAGAATCTCGATCTGAGAATAGGATACAATTATGGAATGCGTCAAAACATGAAGACACCTACCAAAAAAGGTGCTGTAGGATTCTCTTACGGCGTTGGCGTAAAAATATACAAATTCAACATAAGTTATTCTCGTTCAGAAATGCATGTTCACGGCTCTCCAAATTTCATTACAATAACAACAAATTTAGACAGCTTTAAAAAACATTGATAGAATGTATCTCCAAGAACTTAAGTTAAGCAACTTTAAGAATTGCCAATCAGCGGAATTATCTTTGTCTGAAAAGATTAACTGCTTCGTAGGTCTGAACGCTGCCGGCAAAACAAACGTCTTGGATTCTATCTATTATTTAGCTTTTTGCAAAAGCTATTTCACCTTAACCGATAAGCAGAACATACGTCATGGAGAGGATTTCTTCGCAATCCACGGTGACTTCCATTTCGACAATGACGAGCTCCATACAATATCATGCGTTCAGAAGACAGGATCAAAAAAATCGTTTAAGTGCGATAAGAAAGAATATGAGCGTCTTGCCGATCACATAGGTAAAATTCCTTTGGTGATGATTTCTCCTTACGACAGCGACCTCATCAATAGCGGAAGTGAGTTGAGACGCAAATTTATTGACGGCGTCATCTCACAATTTGACGCATCATATCTTAGCAGCCTCTTGAACTACAACAAAGCTTTACAACAAAGGAACAAACAACTCAAATATTTCTCTGAAAACAGAATTTGGGATAGTACACTTTTAGAGATGTGGGATCAGCAGTTAATTCAGAATGCACTTCCTATCAATGAAAAAAGAAAGAACTTTTTGGAAGAGTTCGTTCCTGTATTTCAGAAATATTACGAGATAGTATCTGGCACTAACGAACAAGTTGCCATTACATACAATTCTGCTCTCAATGAGAAACCATATCAAGAACTTTTGAATGAAAGTCTGAATCATGACAGATACAGCACTTACACCAATGTTGGCATTCACAAAGACGACCTTGTTTTTCTCATCGACAATCATGTTGTTAAACAGTTTGCTTCGCAAGGACAGCAGAAGTCATTCGTGGTTGCAATCAAGCTGGCACAATTTGATTTTAATTATAAGAAGATAGGTCATAAGCCGATATTGTTATTAGACGACATCTTTGACAAACTTGACGACAACAGAGTCAGCCAATTGGTAAAACTTGTAGGCAACGACCATTTCGGACAAGTGTTCATCACCGACACACAGCGACAACGCATCAAATTCCTGATGGACAACACCATTGTGAACCATAAGATTTTTAATGTTAACAAAGGCATAATCACTTCCGACAATGAATGAAGATGGATACACATTAGCTGAGCTTATAAAGGCTTTTTACAAGAATCACAATAGAGAAAACGGCTTTGAAGAGATGAAGATATTAGAGTCGTGGCGTTCTGTTGTAGGCGATTTCATTTCATCGCACACATTAGATTTAAGAATAATAAAACACATACTCTACGTCAAAGTAGATGCCGATTCTTTAAAAAACGAATTACTATATTCCAAGACCATTCTGTTAAAAAATCTTAACAGAGTAGCTGGAGCTGACATCTTGAAAGATATTGTAATAATTTAAGTGTTAAAACCTTGTTTTAATGCTTTTTTTTTGTATTTTTGTGCACATTAAAATAAATTAGATTTATTAATTGAATACTAATAACTTATATAATTATGATTAACTCACAAGACATTAAAAAAGGAACATGTATCCGTTTCAACGGAAAACTTTATTTCTGCGTTGATTTCCAACACGTAAAACCTGGTAAAGGTAACACATTCATGCGTGTAACATTAAAGAGCATTGTTGACGGTCGTACTTTAGAACACCGTTTTGACATCAGCGAAAAACTCGAAGACGTACGCGTTGAACGTCGTCAATATCAATACTTATACAAAGAAGGTGATGACTTTATCTTCATGAACCAAGAAGACTACGAACAAATCCCTCTTAACAGAGAATTAATCACAGGTGTTGACTTCCTCAAAGAAAGCGACGTTTGTGAAGTTGTATTCGACACATCAACAGAAACTGTTCTCTTCGCAGAATTACCTATCAAGACTGTTTTAGAAGTTACATATACAGAACCAGGAGAAAAAGGCAACACAGCAACTAACGCTATGAAAGACGCTACAGTTGAAACAGGCGCATCAGTTAGAGTTCCTTTATTCATCAACACTGGCGACAAAATCAGAATCGACACTCGTACAGGCGAATATACAGAAAGAGTAAAATAATAATCTTTTAGATGAAAATCAATCCACATACAACACTTAAATGTGTTGCTGATTACGTCGGAGCAAAGAAGATGATCGGCGACCCTAACTTCATAATCTCAGGTCTTAATGAGATTCATGAGGTAGAAGAAGGCGATATCACTTTCGTCGATCATCCTAAATATTACAACAAGGCGTTAAATTCTAAAGCCACTACAATCATCATCAATACCGATGAAGTTGAATGTCCAGAAGGAAAAGCCTTGATAGTGCACGACTGCCCATTGGATGCTTTTAACAAACTTATATTATCGTACCGCAGATTCGAACCTGCAACAGCGATGATCGGTCCAAAAGCAGAGATTGGCGAAGGCACTATCATCGAACCAGGAACATTCGTCGGCGATAGAGTGAAAATCGGTAAGAATTGTATCATTCATCCTAATGTTACAATCTACAACCACGTTGTTATCGGCGACAATGTCATCATTCAAAGCGGCAGCGTGATAGGCGGCGACGCTTGTTATTTCCAACGTCGTCCCGACGGTTTCGTCAAATTTGAATCATGTGGTAGAGTTGTCATCGAAGACGATGTAGAAATAGGCGCATGTTGTTGCGTTGACATCGGTGTTACCAGCGATACTATCATCGGTAAAGGTACCAAGATGGACAACTTCGTCCAAATTGGTCACGACGCCAAACTAGGCAAAAACTGTTTCCTCGGCGCACATGCATCAGTAGGCGGTGTTACTGTGGTAAAAGATAACGTCTCAATATGGTCAATGTCTGCCGTCAATAAGGATCTCGTCATTGCAGAAGGAACAGTGGTACTCGCTTATTCAGGCGTCGACAAAGATACACAGCCTGGTCAAACTTACTTCGGAATACCAGCTGTAGAAGTTAGAAAAAAATGGAGAGAAATAGCAACACTAAAGTCATTGCCTGACTTAGTTGCTAAACTTAACAAATAACAAAAGCTAAAGGCTAAAAAAAAGCTAAGGGTGCGAATCCTTAGCTTTTTTGTTATATGTTATATCGTCTCTTCCGAACGTCGTCTCATTTCTTCTGAGATGGCAATGAATTCTTCAACACTCATATCCTTGATAAAAATCAAGCCATGTGTCGATCTATACAATGGACGTTGGCTATCGTAGAAATAATCCTTACCTAAAATAAGTTGAATATCTTGCAATTGCTTAATCCATGTCATTTTCGAAATATCACTGAAAGGACCATTATGCAATGGACTTGGAAATTCCGCTTTAACTTGACTTATGTAACTTGTCTTGAATGATGTATCCAAAACGGCAAGAGCATTCAATGAAACAGGGACATACATATTTGCTTCTGCAGGATGGAACTTAAACCATACATTACGGTATCCATATATCCTTACATTCGACAAGTCTTTCTCTTTACTCCATTCAGCGACAGCAGCTGCAGTAGCCTGCAACACCTTATAGTGAGTATCAGGACCGCTGCCTTCCGGATCCAATGTCACGCTGATAATATCAGGCTGCAACTCTCTAAACTGATTCAAAATAGGCATGACATCACGTTCCATGTTAGGACCTTTCGTCACTCCACTATCTTGATAAAAACCTAAATGGAGATGATGAACATTTTTAACAGGGACACCATTATAAGCCCAAACCAATTCTTCCTCAAACTCACGAATCATACCTTTAAGACGTTGTAAGTCTGGAGTGTTCTTCTCGCCATCATAGCTTCTTTCCAATACATCAATGACTTCTTTGTATTTAGCTTTCAGCTCATCAATATTTTTGAATTGCCAAATTTCTACAGAACAACGTAACAATCTATGGCAGAAGCCTCTGTTCATCTGATATTGATTTTCTCTCGCTACATTCTCCAAATAATGATATATGTCTTTATCATGTTTATATTTATAACCTTCTTCGAAGAAATCAGGATAATGAACCATTTGTATCTCATCCTTTTCAACGAAATCGAGAGTCATTTTTAAAGAATCTTTGAGGAAGCCATTTGTCACAGAATTATATCCTGAAGTCATGACTGTGAAATGAACATTATTGCTTGCAGGACGAAGCTGTCTGTTGGTCAATGGCATTATACCAAGCATAATGTCGTCGTGATGAGGCCCCGAATTATAGATAACCTTATTCAATTGTGTCACCGAGCCTCTATTCAATTTCTCTTCCGTAGATTTAATTACTTCCTTAACAGTATCGAGGCTAAGGTTTGGAATCATGCTACAACGTTTGTCGTTTTGCAAATCTTCCAACGTCAGCTTACTTGCATAACGATTTAATTTCTTACACAATCCGATAATGGCTCTTTCTGTCTTTTCGAAGTTCCATTCGCTCTGGAAATAATAATGATCAATATAATCATTGAGGCGACAAGCTGCACCTTCTGTAAGGTAAAAACGAGAGTTATCAAGTCTTTGTAATGCCGTTGATGGATATTGTGTTGTCATCTCTGATTCCAATGCATTTTTAATAATCATTGCATTAGACTCACCAGCAGCACATACAATAGCGACAGTTTCAGGATTTTTTGTCATTGTATCCAAGCCTATCGTTATCACGAGACGATTCTTAGCAACTTCGATGCCACCTAAAGAACCCGCTGCATCTGCCTGTGTAGGATAGTTAGTCTGACGTAAGGCTGTGTTAGAATGAAGGCTTGTACCGCTGATGTTAAACGCTATACGACCATCTGATCCCAAGCTGCTCAATAAAAATCCTATATCGCCTTTGCTCTTGATTTTCTCCTCGTACTGAGAACACCAGTCATCTATCATGAAAAGAGATTTTTGCTGTATTCTTTCCATCTCATTTTCAGCCTGACGGTGACGCAGACTTAAATCTATCTTGAATTCTGGGAAAATCTCATTATAAGATTTGTTGTCATATAACTTAATATCGTCACTGTTTATGAACAAAGCACGATTTGGGTCGAGGCCAAAACCTTTAATATAATTTTCATTTACATAATTATAGAAAGAATTATGTTGTTTTGGCGAGATAGGGTAGAACTCGTCCATCTGAACGAATTGCAGTCCTGAAAGATTTGGTTTCTTCAAATCTGCCAAGCCATATCTTTCAAGAACCTTCTTTGTCTCTTTATCATCCCAAGTGTTAAGAAATAGATGTGTATAATGAATAAAATTTTTGAATAATTTATCTGCTGAAAGGCTAATAACACCTTCTTCATTTTGGGAAACCCACTCTAAAAAACGCAGTGCTGTCATAATTCCGAGTTTCGGAACACTGTCGGTGACAATATATGGGACTTTAGTCGTAATATTCTGAATTTTTGATTCTTTCAAAAAACTCTGTTCGACTTTAGAATTAAAATTAACCATATTATAAAAATTTAAAATATTCAACAAAAATATGAAAAAAATATTTATTTTTGAAGAAAAAAGTTC
>JAZLEF010000024.1:0-12952 GCA_045615125.1 Bacteroidales bacterium | reverse complement strand
TACACATTCACCATGAGCATCATGACGATGTTCCTGCTTATTTCCGGAACATTAGGATATATCTTCGCGCCACACATCATCAGTTTCTTCAGAAGCGAAGACCAGGTGCTCATCGAGATAGGAAGCAGAGTGCTGAGATGGCAATGTATCGCATTCCCTCTCATCGGATTATCCACATCGACGAATATGCTGCTGCAGACCATCAGAAAGACATTGCCAGCCACGATATTATCGATGTGCCGTCAAGGAATATTCTTCCTGCCAATATTATACATCGCACCTAGATTCCTTGGATTGCAAGGCGTTGAGATGACACAAGCCATGGCCGACGTTTGCACATTCTTATTAGCGATACCAATTGCAATTAGCGTTTATAAAAAATTGTCTGCTGAGTCAGTCACTCTATAAATCAAATCATTCATAACTCCTAATTTTTAAAAAAACATCACGTAATAAATCGGAAGATATATTATTTTATCTTTTACAACGACTTCTCTTTCATTGGACAAGACTATTGCCTTATTGATTTTGTATTCTTTGTTCGATACAAAATGATTTAAAGCAGTATGTACATAATAATCTTTTCCTGATTTCACTTCAATTGGAAGCACGCACAAATTGTCGTAATCATCAATTATATAATCAACTTCGCCTTTTGCTTTGTTGTCATAGTAAAAGAGATTTTTTCCATGAGCTTTGAGTTCTTGAGCGACAACCGACTCATACACAGAACCAAGATTCACACTATTTTCTTCATTTAATACTGCCATAATATTATTTCTATACAACACATTTGTAAGCAGACCAATGTCGTTGAAAAATAATTTAAGCAGATTTTTTCCTGCCGATTCTATCAAAGGAAATATAGGATTTGATATCGCTTTAACATCTAAAGTCACGCCTGCTTGTATCAAGTAATCAAACTCATCTCTGTAATTATCAAAACGTTTTCCTTTCGTATCTTCAATATCTTTAATAACTACTCTTTTCTTTTTATTTTCAAGAAATGATGGTATCAATGAATAGATACGCTGTATTTTCAGTTTATTTTCTTTGTCGTATTTCGCAGCATCAATAGCATAAAGTTCATGAATATTTGTATGGACTTCACGAACCTTAACAATATTATTTGTCATAACAAAAGTGTTGACAGCTTCTGGCATACCTCCAACGAGAAGATATTTTTTATACAAATCCATCATTCTATTATGCATGCCTTCATCAAGCGATTCGTTCGACATAAACTTTTGACGTATTGCATCAATAGCATAAGTTCCGAATCCATTTGCCATAAGAAACTCTTCAAAATCCAAAGGATACATCCTTTTAATATGAATGCTTCCTAATGGTATAGAAGTAGTTTTACTTAATGTTATGCCTAACGAAGAACCACTTGCAATGAATGTGAATTTATTATCTTGATTTAAAAATTTGAGTAATGTCAAAAACTGTGGATATTCCTGTATTTCATCAAGAAATATAATAGTATCACTTTTAACATTCATCTTATCTCCAGCAATAGAACTGAGTCTAATATAAAAATCATTGACCGACGACACTTGTTCAAAAGTTTTGCTTTGAAATTTATCCTCAGCAAAATTTATTTCAATGTAATTTTCAAATAGTTCTTTAGCCACCTTGCGGATGATGAATGATTTTCCCACCTGACGAGCACCATCAACTATCAATATCGTATTAGGATTAAACTCCAGATGATTTTTTATTTCTTTCTCTATTTTTCTGTATAACATGTTATCAATTTACAATTTAGCGTTAAACAACAAAAATACATCACACTTTTCCTATAAAAATAACAATGCAAAAATACACTTTTCCTATAAAATAACAATATAAAAAATACACTTTTCCTATTTTTAAAGCAAAATTCTAAACCTTCATTCCTAACTCCTAAATCCTTTTCTAATTTAAAAAACTTTCCCCTTTGTCTTTCCCCTTTAGACAATTTTTTATTATATTTGCAAGTTCTACATACATACTAAATAAATATATATAATATTATCATTTTATGAACGATAACAACAGCAATAAAGGCAATAACAAACAAGGATATAAAAAGAAATTCTATCCTAAGAAAAAATGGAATAACAACAATAACAAAAACCAAAACGAGCCAAATAACCAAGAAGAACTCATTGAAGAAGAATTGGTTGAAAATCTCGAGTTGACAGAAGAGACTGTTATAGAAGCTGAAGCAGATGCAGTAGAGGAAACCGTTGAAAATGAAGAGAAGTCAACAGAAGTCATTGAAGAAAAAGGTGCTGCTCTGACAAAGAAATTTGTCAAAGAGGCAGAAGACGAAAAAGAAGACTTCAACAAACCAGAAGACATCAATGAAGAATATCTTAAAATTGAATGGCCTCTCCATGACAAGATGAGGTTATCTACCGACTTCCACAGAGGATGCCGCCTCAAAGCAGAATCATATTCAGTAGGTTCCAACGTCTTACGCCATAGCCAATGTAAGTTAGACAGCTTCAACTGGTTGAAAGACTATCACGAGACATCATACGAAGGCGAGTTACAAGTTGCTGAGATTCGTTTCAAGAACGACAGAAAAGACTTCTACAGCTATCCAACAGAATTAGAATTGATTGAAGGAGAACTCGTTGCCGTTGAGACAGCCATAGGACACGACATCGGAATCGTCACAATGGTAGGTTCATTGGTTGAAAAACAAAGAAAACGCAAAGGCAGCAACTGCCCAGTCAACGAGCTTAAGAAGGTTTACCGCAGAGCACGCATCGCCGATGTAGAGAAATTCTTAGAATCGACAAGACAAGAAGAACGTACTTTATATCGTAGCCGCGAGATAGCTCTCAACCTCAACTTAGACATGAAACTCAACGATATAGAATATCAAGGCGACAGAACAAAAGCTATATTCTATTACACTGCTGACGGTCGTGTCGACTTCCGCGAGCTTATCAAGAAATTAGCAGAAGAATTCCATATCAGAGTAGAGATGCGCCAGATCGGATTCCGTCAGGAGTCCGCAAAACTCGGAGGCATCGGTTCTTGCGGACGTGAGTTATGCTGTAGCTCATGGATAACCAACTTCCAATCTGTCACAACCAACGTAGCCAGAATACAACAGCTCTCTCCTAACCCACAGAAACTCGCTGGTCAATGCGGCAAACTCAAATGCTGCCTCAACTACGAATACGACACCTACATCGACGCTCTTAAATCATTCCCTGACAATCATATCAACCTCAAGACAAAGAAAGGCGAGGCATTCTATCAAAAGAGCGATATCTTCAAAGGCTTGATGTGGTATTCTTATGTCTTCGACAAAGGCAATATGCTGGCGATTCCTGCCGAAAAAGTCAAGGAAATCATCGACATGAACAACAAAGGCAAATTCCCAGAACAGCTTGAAGACTACGCATTCAGCAAGGAACAACGTAATACAGAATACGGTGAAGAAGGTCACAATGTTGATTTAAGCAAACTCGAATAGCATGAGAATAATATTGAAATATATAGCGATATTACTGACAACGATAGTCGTTTCTTCTTGCGTCGACAAAGACATCATCTTTGATGAAAGCGTGATAATAGGCAACGCATCATGGAACAACGAAGATATGCCTTATTTTGATGTTAACGTAGAAGACACATTGTCTAACTACGCATTCTATCTTAACATCAGACATTTAGAAAACTATCGTTACAGTAATTTCTATATGTTTTTACATACCACATTCCCTAACGGCAATATGACCCACGACACCATCGAATGTATCTTGGCATATCCCGACGGACGCTGGATTGGCGATGGCAGCGGCAGCATGAGAAATTCAAAAATATTATTAAACAAAAACTTGCGTTTCCCTCTCAAAGGCAACTACCATTTTGAGATAGAACAAGCCATGAGAGACGACATACTCGAAGGCATCACCGACGTGGGAATACGATTTGAGAAATTGAAAGTTGAAAACTGAAAATTGAAGTTATAAAATGGCTGAGGTAAAGAAAGATATTAAAGATAAAAAGAAGAAAGTCAAAGTTGACAAAAAAGGTATCCGCTGGTATCTGGTGGTCTTATGGTCGATGTTTGTCATCGCTGTAACCTGCGGTTTTGGATTGTTTTACGGTATCAGCCACGAATGGTTTGGCGACATGCCTACCTTCGAAGAATTAGAGAACCCATCTACCAACTTGGCTTCAGAGATCATCTCCGCTGATGGCAAGATACTTGGAACATATTACATTGAAAATCGTTCTAACGTAAGTTACAGCGAGTTGTCTCCTCACCTCGTCAACGCTCTTCTCGCCATCGAGGACATACGATTCTACGAGCACTCGGGCATCGACCAGAGAGCCTTGTTGCGTGTCGTCTTCGGCATCGTGACAGGCAACGACAAAGGCGGTGGTAGCACCTTGACGCAACAGCTTGCCAAGAACCTCTTCCCTCGTGGTGAAAACCTCAGCACACCTCAGCTCGTCATACGTAAGTTCCAGGAATGGGTCACCGCTACAAAACTGGAATACAACTACTCCAAAGACGAGATTATCGCCATGTATCTCAACACCGTTTTCTACGGACATAATGCATACGGCATCAAAAAAGCATCAGAGACATTCTTCAACATAGATCCAATAGACTTGAACATTGAACAGGCTGCATTCCTCGCTGGCGTCGTCAACGCGCCATCACGCTACAGCCCTATAAGATATCCAGAGAGAGCCTTGAGCCGTCGTAACCTCGTCATCAGCCAGATGGCAACATACGGTTTCATAACACCTCAAGAACGCGACTCCATATCACAACTTCCTATCGACATGTCGGAGTTCGGTATCTTAGACCACAACAGCGGACAAGCCACATACCTCAGAGAATACCTCAGAGGCGAGTTGAGCGAATGGGCCAAGACACACAAAAAAGCAGACGGAACACCTTACAACATCTACAAAGACGGTCTGAAAATATACACCACCATCGACTCGAGAATGCAACGTTATGCAGAAGAGGCAGTGAGAGAACATCTCTCCTTAGACTTACAACCTGCTTTCGACAGACATTGGAAAGGAGAGCCTAACGCACCGTTCTCACTCGACGGAGAAGAGATCGAAAATCTCATGGAACTATCTATGAAACGTTCAGAACGTTATCGCGTGATGAGAAACGCTGGCATCAGCATCGACTCCATCAGAAATAATTTCAACACTCCTGCTAAGATGACAGTCTTCTCATGGAACGGACCTATCGACACGGTGATGACACCTATGGACTCCATGCGTTATTATAAGTCATTCTTACAATCATCTTTGATGTCGGTTGAATCACACAGCGGACACGTGAAGGCTTACGTCGGCGGCATCGATTATAGATATTTCAAATATGACCACGTGACACAGGCTCGCCGCCAAGTCGGTTCCACCTTCAAGCCATTCCTCTACTCCTTGGCGATGCAAGAAGGCGAATACACACCTTGCACCACGGTGCCTAACATAAGCTATAGCATAGAGATGCCTGACGGTAAGTTCTGGGAACCAAGAGACGCCGGCAAGAGCAAGTTCGGTGAAGAAGTGACATTGAAATGGGCCTTGGCTCACTCCAACAACAGAATTTCCACTTATCTCATGAAACGCTTCGGACCACAGGCCGTGATACAGATGGCACGCCGTATGGGTGTCACCTCCCCTATCGAAGCTGTACCTTCTATATGTCTCGGAGTATGCGACATATCCTTGTATGAAATGGTAGGCGCAATGAATACATTCGCTAACAGAGGCGTCTATATCAAGCCTATGTTCATCACCAAGAATGAAGATAAAAACGGCAATGTGATAGAATATTTCGACACCGAACAGGTGGAAGCTATGGACGATGTCACCGCTTATAAGATGATAGAACTGATGAAAGGTGTGGTTCAAAGCGGAACAGGCGTACGTCTCAAATATAAATATGGACTGAGAAATCCTATCGCCGGCAAGACAGGAACAACACAAAACCAAAGCGACGGCTGGTTCATGGGTATCACTCCTGACCTCACAACAGGTATATGGACAGGCGCAGAAGACAGATCCGTACACTTCAGAACTATAGGACTCGGACAAGGTTCCAACATGGCATTGCCAGTATGGGCTATATATATGAAGAAGATATATGCTGACACCACTCTCAACATCAGCCAAGGCGACTTCGAGAAACCACTCAGCAACGTGGCATTGGAATTCGATTGCGAGCTATACGAACAAGAGCAAAGTCAGAAGAATACGGTAGTGGCAGAGGAAGAAGAGTTTTAATAAAATGTAACAACATAATACTTTAAAAGTATTTAATAATAGATAAAAAAGATTATAAATAACTCTGAGATTATGAATTTCTGAGTTAAAAAAAATAAAGGTTATGGCATCAAATTTCGTCGATTATGTTAAGATTTTCTGCCGTTCAGGAAATGGCGGTGGTGGTTCAATGCACTTTCATCGTGCTAAGTATGTTCCTAAAGGCGGTCCCGATGGTGGCGACGGCGGCAAAGGCGGCGACGTCATCATGAGAGGCAATGCTCAGCTATGGACATTGTTACACCTTCGTTATACCAAGCACCTTTTCGCTGAAGACGGCGGACATGGAGGCGACGCACTACGTACTGGTGCCAACGGAAAAAACATATACATCGACGTGCCTCTCGGCTCGGTAGCTTACGACGCTGAGACACGTGAACCTCTCGGTGAGATAACAGAAGACAAACAAGAGATAGTGATTATGAAAGGCGGTCGCGGCGGTAAAGGCAACGCCTTCTTCAAGTCTGCTACAATGCAAGCCCCTAAGTTCGCTCAGCCTGGAGAACCTTGTCAGGAAGGTTGGATTATCATAGAACTGAAACTGCTCGCCGACGTGGGTCTCGTAGGATTCCCTAACGCTGGCAAGTCAACACTGCTCTCAGTGGTGTCAGCAGCTAAACCGGAGATAGCAGACTATCCTTTCACCACATTGACACCTAACCTCGGAATAGTGCCTTACTACGACATGAAATCTTTCATCATGGCCGACATACCAGGTATCATAGAAGGCGCAGCAGAAGGCAAAGGCCTCGGACTACGTTTCCTACGACATATAGAACGTAACTCAATCCTACTATTCATGGTGGCAGCCGACAGCGAAAACGTAAAAGGCACTTACGACATCTTACTTAAAGAGCTGAAGAAATATAATCCGGAACTGCTCGATAAGAAAAGAATTCTCGCTATAAGCAAAAACGACCTCATCGATGATGAACAAAGAAAAGACATCAAGAAACATCTTCCTAAAAAAATACCTCATATCTTCATCAGCTCAGCAACAGGCGAAGGCATCAAAGAGTTGAAAGAGATAATTTGGGATTGTATTAATAGTGAGGAGTGATTGTAGAGACGCGTCAATGATTCCAATGAAAATAAACACACATTGACACGTCTGATTATTAGGAATTAAAAAATTTAGATTTGAAATTTAGATGTCGAAGTTAAGAATCATATTATTTCTTATAGTATTATTAACTCAGAGCACAAGGCTCGTAGCCCAAAGCTCTGAGTTAAAAAAGACATTGTCGGAAAACAATAAGATAATAAAGACAATGCTCGACTATAGATATAAAGGTGGCAGCGGTGCCTTCGAACGCGACTTCTTCTTCTACGTCGATTATAATCAAATATCACGTCAAAGCTGCACCATCGGAACAACGATAATGGTCTTCGACGTACATTGCGACGGTTCACTCGGCGAATTCAGCATCATCAATCCGCTCAACGACTACATCAGCTCGCAGCTACAGAAGTTCTTCATCATGACCAAAGGTAAATGGAACGAATGTAACAACAGCGACTACGAATATTTCGAGATACCAATATTATTTACAATAGAAGGACTACAAACCGAAGCCATCGGATTCATAACCAATTACGCCGATAAAGAGGGTTATCCTTGTAAAGACGACAAATACTACCACGAGGAATTTCTACGACTCAAAGAAAAGAAACCACAAAAAGCTCTTTCAGCAATGGAAGAACTAATAAAAAGAAATCCTTACAACGAAACATATATCTATGAAAAAGAAAATCTCTTGAAAGATTTTCCTAAATTGAAAAAGAAATAACACCTAAAACCTAAACTCTACAAAATGATAGACATCTTAACAAGAATAGACACCGAATTATTCCTGTTCCTCAACGGTCTTCATATCGACTGGCTCGACCCTGTCATGACCTTCATCTCGGGGAAAATAACATGGGCTCCTTTTTATATTGTCTTATTATATCTCATCATAAAAAAATACAAGAAGCAAAGCATATTTATCATAATAGGTATAATATTATTGATAATATGTTCCGACCGTATCTCTTCTGGTATCTTCAAGCCTCTCTTCGAGCGTCCTCGTCCATGTCATAATGAAGCGATTAAAGATTTGGTCTATCTTCCCAACGGACATTGCGGAGGAGCCTACGGCTTTATCTCATCGCACTCGTGTAACGTCTTTGCCTTGGCAGCATACATCACATTAATATTAAAAAAACATTATAAGAAAATTGCCTTGGTGATGTTCACATGGTCTACATTAGTAGCTTACAGCAGAATTTATATGGGAGTTCATTATCCTGGCGACGTCATCGCAGGAGCTGCTGTCGGACTTGTGATAGGAATTATCATAGCCAAAATCACCAAACTATTTATCAAAGAACAAGAGATATAGACACGACAAAAAAATCTTTAACCTTTTGTCTTTCGTCTTTAGCCTTTTCCTATCTTTGTGAAAATTAATTTAGCAGTCACAGCTCATAACACATAGCTCACGGCTCATAATAAAATTAACAATTATGACAAAAAATCTACAATCTAAACTTGTCGAGAAAAAGTATCTCTTGACATTCATTTTGATAACATCATTATTCGCCTTATGGGGCTTTGCCAACGACATCACTAACCCTATGGTTGCCGCGTTTCAAACTGTGATGGAGTTAACTGCCGCAAAAGCATCTCTTGTTCAGTTCGCTTTCTACGGCGGCTATGCCACGATGGCAATACCAGCAGCTCTCTTCGCCAGACGCTACAGCTACAAAAAAGGCATCTTGCTAGGTCTCATACTCTACGCCATCGGAGCGTTCATGTTCATCCCTGCAGCCAACCGTCAAGAGTTCGGTTTCTTCTGCGTCTCGTTATACGTCCTCACTTTCGGACTCGCTTTCCTCGAAACAACAGCCAATCCTTATATCCTATCTTTAGGTAGCAAAGAGACATCTACACGTCGTCTCAACCTCGCACAAGCCTTCAACCCTATAGGTTCTCTTATGGGTATGTTCGTGGCTTCACGTATCGTACTCGCCAAATTAGAATCCGATACAGCACAAGTTCGTGAAGTCGGTTTCTCCAATCTCGATGAGATGACAAAACTCTCAATACGCGAACACGACTTAGACATCATCAGAAATCCTTACGTCGCTCTCGGATGTGTGGTGTTATTAGTCTTTATCATCATTGCTATCTTCGTTAAAAATCAAGATAATGAAACAAAAGAAAACGCCAATAATAAAGGAACTTTAAAACGTCTTTTCTCCAACAAAGTATATCGTGAAGGTGTCGTCACACAATTATTCTATGTGGCAGCACAAATCATGACATGGACATTCATCATCCAATATGCAGACCGTCTCGGCATCGACAAAGCCACCGCTCAGCTATATAACATCATCGCGATGGGTATGTTCTTATGCGGACGTTTCATCAGCACATTCCTGATGAAATATGTCAACTCACGCAGATTGTTGATGTTCTTCGCCATCGGTGCGATGCTCGCTTCTGCAGGAACAATATTGATTGACGGTGTTTTAGGTCTTTATTGTCTGATGGCAATCTCAATCTTCATGTCACTCATGTTCCCAACTATTTACGGTATAGCTTTAGAAAACGTCAGTCTGGAAGACAGCTCATTAGGTGCAGCTTTCTTAGTCATGGCTATCGTTGGCGGCGCATTGATGCCACCTCTTCAAGGAATGATTATCGACTTGGGAACAGTAGGAAGTCTCCCTGCTGTCAACTTCTCATTCATCTTACCGTTCATCTGTTTCGTAGTGATATTCATTTACGGACTTAGAACAAGCCGAATGAAATAAGAAGTCAGAAATTCAGTAATTCATTTTTTGAGATTCTGTTTTTTTGAGTTTAAGATATAAGTGTTATCTTTGCACTCTCAAAGAAAGTTCGGGGTGTGGTGCAGTCGGCTAGCATTCTTGCATGGGGTGCAAGCGGTCGCCCGTTCGAGTCGGGCCACTCCGACAAACAAAAGAAGCTGTCATTCTCATGGCAGCTTCTTCTTTTTATATTATAGTATCGTTTTCTTATTTATGTCCATAACTTGTTCCATCGAAACAGTGAGTACATATTGTATCTTTTGGAAGTCCGATAGCGTCTCTGATGATGTCAATAGTATTGAATTTTAATGAATCTACACCTATATGTTTTCTTAACATCTCTACTAAGTTAGCATATTGTTTTGTGGTGTGGTCGCTATAATATTCCAAGTTTTTATAGGCGTCGCCTTCCAATTCCTTGATGCAACGACGTGTAATCAATTCCATATCTGTCTTAGAATTTGAGAAGTTAAGGAAAGGACATCCGTACAACAATGGAGGACAGCTGATTCTGATATGAACTTCTTTAGCACCACATTCGTACAACATCTTGACATTGTCGCGGAGCTGAGTACCTCTAACGATAGAGTCGTCGCAGAATACCACTTTCTTGTCTTTTAATAAAGATGCGTTGGTGATGAGTTTCATCTTAGCCACGTGTTCTCTTTCTTCTTGTGTGACAGGCATGAAGCTACGTGACCATGTTGGAGTATATTTCACCACGCTGCGTACGTATGGAATCTGTTTGCCGTTAGAATAACCTATTGCCATTCCTATACCGGAATCTGGGATAGGAGCTACGTAGTCAACGTCAACGTCATCCATCTGTCCCATAGCGAAGCCTCCGTTGTAACGCATATTCTCTACGAAAATATTGTCGTAATCGGCTGCTGGATAACCGTAATAAATCCACATGAAAGAACACATCTGGCATTTGTTGTTAGGAGCAAGCAGTTGAGTATAACCTTCTGGTGTCACTTTGACTATCTCACCTGGTCCAACAAATTTCTCTGTCTTATAATCTAAGTTGACATAACTATGACTTTCTGTAGCCAAAACGAAGCCTTCGTCATCTTTACCTATTACTATTGGAGTACGGCCATAACGGTCGCGGGCTGCTATGATACCTTCCGGTGTAAGTATCAACATTGAGCATGAGCCTTTTATTTTATTGAAAACATTTTGAATGCCATCGACGAAGTCTTTGCCTTGAGTGATGAGAAGAGCGACCAACTCAGTTGGGTTGGTAGAACCTCCGCTTAACTCAGCAAAATGCTGTTTGTTGTTGAGACATTCTTGCTCAAGTTCAACCAAGTTGTTGATTCTTGCCACTGTGACGATAGCGAAACGTCCGAGGTGCGAATTGACGATGATAGGCTGTGCGTCAGTGTCGCTGATAACACCGATACCCATATTGCCATGAAACTTGGCGAGGTCAGAATCGAATTTTGTTCTGAAATATGCACCTTCGATGTTGTGAATGGAACGATAGAATGTATTGTCTTTAACAGTTGCAAGACCAGCACGTTTTGTGCCAAGATGTGAATGATAGTCTGTACCGTAGAAGAGATCTGAAACACATGTTCTCTTAGATACTACTCCGAAAAAGCCACCCATTTTATATTATTTTGATTGTTTAAAAATTAAGCAACAAAAATATATATTTTTTAAAAAATATCACATAGAAATTTCAATGTTTTTTGCCTATATTTGCAAAAGAAATGAAAAAAATTCAATCATTAAAATCAATACAATTCACATGAAAAAATTTTTGTTAAGTATCTTTGCGTTTTTGACTGTCTTCAATATGCAGTTGAAAGCCGATGAAGGCATGTGGTTGCCTTACAATTTAAGTAATCAGAGTTTGTATGAGATGCAACAGCTCGGTTGCCAACTCACAGCAGAACAGATTTTTAACTTAAACCAACCAAGTTTAAAAGACGCTATCGTACAATTCGCTAACGGATGTACAGGCGAGCTCATCTCTCCTAATGGTTTATTACTCACCAACCATCACTGCGGCCTCGGTTATGTTCAAGCTCTCGCTTCTGTAGAACACGACTATCTCACCGACGGTTTCTGGGCTTTGGATATGAAAGAAGAACTTCCATGTGAAGGTCTCTATGTTTCTTTCCTCTCTAATGTTGAAGATGTAACATCAATGGTACTCGAAAACGTTACAACAAAAGAAACACGCGATTCTATCATCAACGCTAACATCAAAGCTATAAAAAAAGAACGTAAAGGCGAAAGAGACATAAGAATTGAAATCATTCCTTTCTACAGCGGCAACCAATACATCATGTTTGAATATGATGTATATCGCGACGTTCGTCTCGCAGCATGTCCTCCTTGGGGAATCGGCAAATATGGTGCTGACACCGACAACTGGACATGGCCTCGTCACAAGGGCGACTTCTGTATCTTCAGAGTATATACATCTCCTGATGGCAAACCAGCAAAATATAGCGAAGAAAATATCCCAATGCAATCAAAACATTATCTTCCTATCAACCTCAAAGGCGTTGAACAAGGCGACTACGCTATGATTATGGGTTACCCAGGCAGCACCGACCGCTATTCAACAAGCCGCACTATCAGCAACATCATCAATGAAGAAGGTCCTGCTATCATCGACTGCCGTACAACAAAATTAAACGAATATCGCAAACACATGGACGCTGACCAAGAAGTGTTCATCAAATATGCTTCAAAACAAGCTAGCGTTTCTAACTACTGGAAATATTATATCGGTCAAGTTAAACAATTACAACGTAACCGCGTTGAGGAAAGACGTCTCGCTCAAGAAGAAGCATTCAGA
>JAZLEF010000023.1:0-5471 GCA_045615125.1 Bacteroidales bacterium | reverse complement strand
GTTCAAGGTCCTTTGGCTCTCAAAGCTATGCAAAAGCTCACAGCAACAACTGTTGAAGATATGGAATACTACACATTCAAGATTTTAGAATTCGCTGGTGTTAAAGACGTTATCTTCTCAACAACAGGTTACACAGGTTCAGGCGGTTGCGAAATCTACATGCCAAACGACGCTGCTATCGAAATCTACAAGAAAGTTCTCGAAGCTGGTGCTGAATTCGGTATCAAACCTGCTGGTCTCGGTTCACGCGACACATTACGTCTCGAAATGGGATTCTGCTTATACGGTAACGATATTTGCGACACAACATCTCCAATCGAAGCTGGTTTAGCATGGATTACAAAATTCGTTGATGGCAACGACTTCGTTGACCGCGAATTAAATGAAAAACAAAAAACAGAAGGTGTTACACGTCAATTACGCGCTTTCGAAATCACTGGCAAAGGTATCGCTCGTCATGGCTACGAAATCTGCGACGCAGAAGGCAATGTAATCGGTGAAGTTACTTCAGGTACAATGGGACCATCTGTAAAGAAAGCTATCGGTATGGGTTATGTAGCAAAAGCTCACTGCAAATTCGGTAACGAAATCTTCATCAAAGTGAGAGAAAAACTCATCCCTGCAACAATCGTAAAACTTCCTTTCTATAAAGGTGAATAAAAAATAAAATATTGATAAAAAAAGAGGACCACGGTCCTCTTTTTTTATCAATATTTTTTCATATCTTTACAGCTGATAAATCTTGTAATATGAAAAAACATAATCTACTTACATTGATGTTTGTAATGCTTTTATTTACAAACGTTTCTGCTCAAGATGTTTCTCTTGATAGAGCAAAGAAAATAGGTGAGTTATTTGTAAAGGAAAGTACTTCCTTTGGAAAAGACAGAGCTTCTGTTAATGCAGCTCATTCTCATACATTCACTTCCCGTGATGGAATGCCTTCCGTTTATGTGTTTAATATAGACGGCGGCGGTTTTGTCGTTGTTTCTGCTGAAGAGAAAGTGAAGCCTGTCTTGGCATATTCGGAGAAAGGTTCCTTCGACGCAAACAATATGGCTGATGGATTTGCTTTTACAATTTCATCATATCAGGAGGAGATAGATTATGTGAGAAGAAATAATATCGAGGCAACCGAAGACATCGTTAAAGAATGGAGACTCGTAGAGACAAAAGGTCGTATAACAGAAGCTAGAAATAAATCTGTTCCATATCTCTTGACAACAACATGGAACCAAAATTATCCTTATAATTCATTATGTCCAGAAGACACTGCAGGTCACGGAGGTCACGTTTATGCAGGATGCGTTGCAACAGCAATGGCACAGGTTATGAACTATTGGGGCCATCCTGCTAAAGGAACTGGTTCTTTTTCTTATACACCTTACAATTGGAGTTACGAACAGATTTATACATATCCAGAACAGACAGCCAACTTCGGTGAGACTTATTATCATTTTGAGAATATGGCAGACTATCTCGATTCTTTAAGTACAGAAGAAGAAGTATATAATGTCGCTCTTTTGCAATGGCACTGCGGTATCTCTGTTGAAATGATGTATAGCCCAGAAGGTAGCGGTGCTTACTCTTCAGATGTGCCTTTTGCAGCAAGTCAGTTTTTCGGTTACAGATACGCGGAGTTGCTTGATATGTGGTATTACGACAATGATGAATGGGCTGAAGCATTGAAAGAGGAACTCGATAAAGGTCGTCCAATGTATTATTCTGGTCAGGATGATGAAGGACGCGGCGGACATGCCTACGTTTGTGACGGATATGACGAAAACAATTTCTTCCATTTCAACTGGGGTTGGGGTGGTCGCGACGACGCATATTGCGCAATAGGTGCTCTCAACACAACAAAATATTATTTCAATACTTGGAACGAAGCGATGGTCGACTTCTATCCTAAAGATAATGAAAGCTATTATCAATGTCCAGAAAAAATCAAAGATTTGACACTAGTGGAAACAGATGATAATGTAGGCGCAATAATAACATGGAATAATCCATCTGCTAATATATTAGGCGAGAACCTGACAAATATAGATACCGTCTTCTTGCGTCGTAACTTTGAGACAATAGCAATATTTACCGACGTACAGCCTGGTCAGACTATGACATTTACAGATGTCGTTGAAGAAGCTGATATATACAATTATTCTGTATATGCTAAGAATGAAGCCGGTAATTCTCAGCCAGTTTATGAACAAATATTAATAGGTGAAAAGTGTGATGTCATTTTCGAAATGAATGACGACGGCGGCGACGGCTGGAAAGGCGGTAGCATCTCTGTATTCCAAGATGGAAAGAGAATCGCAATCGTGACTTTGGAAAATGGCGACACAGAAACACGAACTCTTCCTTTGCTTAACGGCGAACTTACTTTCGTATGGAACAAGTGCTGGTATTCTGAAGAACAATATTATACATGCGACGAAATTTCATTCGTGATAAAAGATAAAGATGAAAATGTCCTTTATCAATCGGAAGGCGAGATGCAGCCAGGTGTCTTCATGACTTACGATAACAACTGTTCTCTTGATATAGATGAAATAGAAAAAGCCAATGAATCACTTTCGATTTATCCTAATCCAACAAACGGAAAACTTAATATAGAAGCTAATAATATTGTTGAAATAGAAGTGATAAATATAGTCGGTCAGAGTGTTGCTGCATATATTGTCAATAGCGACTCTTGCGAAATAGATATGTCGAATCTCAATGCAGGAATGTATTTCGTCAATGTCAAGACTGGAAATGGAATAATAACAAAGAAAATAATATTAACAAATTAAAAAAAGTAACTTAAATTAAAATGAAGAAATTTTTACTCGTTTCTGTAGTCCTTGTTTTATCATTAGGACGATTGTTTGCAGGGCCTGTTGATGTCAACACTGCAAAAGCAATAGGAGAGAAGTTTGTTAGAGCCAATATGACAGCTCTCAGAAACTTCCAGTCTACAAAACACATCAAGACATTAAGCGATGACAATGGCAATGCATGTCTTTATATCTTCAACGTTGATGATAAAGGTTATTACATCGTTTCAGCTGACGATAGAGCGAAACCTATCTTGGCTTATTCAGAAGAAGGAGCTTTGGATGTCAACAACATTCCTCCAGCGATGTCATATTATTTGAGCCGTTATACAAGTGCTATTTCATTTGCTATTGAAAATGATATAGAAGTTGAGGAAGAAATAGCTAACGAATGGAATCTCGTTAGATCTAGAGGCGAAGTGACAGAAAATAAACTCAATAGAGCTGTTACTCCATTGATTGATTTGTTATGGAATCAAGATAATCCATATAACTACTATTGTCCTACAGTTGCTGGCGGACCTGGCGGTCGTGCTTACGTAGGCTGTGCTGCCGATGCTATGGCGATGGTTATGAAATACTGGAACTATCCTGCAGCTGGTGTTGGTGAACATTCTTACACACCACCTGGATTCCCTCAACAATCAGTTACTTTTGGAGCTGAATACGACTGGGATAATATGCCGATACAAATTAACACAGGCTCTCCACAAGTTAACATCCAAGCTATTGCTTTGTTGATGTATCACTGCGGTGTAAGTATCAATATGGGTTATGGCGCACAAGGTAGCGGTGCTTATTCTTCAGACGTTCCAGAAGCTATGGCATCACACTTTAAGTATACAGGCGAAATGAAACTCAGATGGAGAGAATATTATGATAAGACAGAATGGGAAGATATGCTTATCAATAACTTCGACCAAGGCTTCCCAGCATTCTATGCAGGTCACGATAACGGAACAAACGGTCACGCTTTCGTTTGTGACGGATATACCGACACTCGTTACTTCCACTTCAACTGGGGATGGTCTGGCTACTACAACGGAAACTTCGCTATCGACGCTATCAATCCAACAGGTTGGGTGTTCAACGATGGACAAAACGCTATCTTCGACATGATTCCAGATTACGCATACGACTGCATGTCAATAGCTCCAGGCATTGAGACAAAAGCTAATTCAGCATACTCACACAAAGGTACTATCAAAGTTAATGTGCCAACAACGGCAGAATCAGGTGCTGAGCTTACATCAGTCGACAAAGTCGTTATCTTGAGAGATGGCGTTGAAGTATATTCAGAAACAGACGTAACACCAGGTTCTGTAGTAGTTTTCGAAGATGAAGTAAGCGAATATGACTGCTATTATTATACATCATACATCATTTCAAATGGCGTTATCGGACGTTGGAATTCAGAACCATTGTTATATGGTCCAACATGCGAATGGAAACTCATCGCTTCAACAACAAGTTTCCAAGGTTGGAATGGTGCATACATGAACTTCATTACATCTGAAGGAACGATATATAATCAAATCACAGCAACAAGTTCAACTCCTATCAATGAATATGTAGCAATTCCAGAAGGTAACTTCTCAATCCAATGGACAGCTCCAACATCACCAATAAATTCATTGACAATAAAATTGAAGAACGTCTTGAATGAAACAGTTTATGAATATTCAGGCTCATCAGCAGGATTGACAGTGGGAACTATCTATTCAGGTGAAAACAGCTGCGACAACTGCCAAGCTCCAGAAAACTTAAAAGCAGAAGAGACTTTACATAATGGTGCTGTCAGCGTTAAAGTTTCATGGGACAAAGTCGGTAACCCTCAATCTTATAAGGTATATAGAAGTTCAGATAATGAAACTTATACTGAAATAGCAACAGTAGAATCATCAATGAATCAATATTTCGATGATGCAGAAGTTGGTACATATTACTATCAAGTGACAGCTTATAACAGCAACTGTGAATCATTGCCAGCAGTAACAGCAGACGGCGAAAATGATTACATCATGATTGATGTTACTTCAATAAAGGAAAATGCTATCAATGCTGTTGTATTCCCTAACCCAACACAAGGCAATTTGAATATCAATGCAGAAGGCATGACAAACATCTCTGTCTATAATATGGTCGGTCAAAAAGTCGTTGATATGGCTGTTGATGCAGATGAATATGTTTTGGATATGTCATCAGTTGAAGCAGGTGTCTATATGTTGAAAGTTGTTTCAAGAAACGGTGAAATGACACAAAGAATAGTATTAGTGGATTGATGTCATAAGACAACAATACAAAATGAAAAAACGATGTTTTCGAAAAGAAAGCATCGTTTTTTTATGGATTAGAGCAATTATGTGCTAGAAATTGGTGATAAAAACTATCCTGTTATAAGTTATATAATCCTGGATTTATAGAATTCTCTCAGCGCGTTAGGGATTGGAGCGGCATCCTTTTGGAGTGGAGGCGGAAACGAAAGTTGGAGCCGGAACGGAAAAAGATTGAACTGCACCCCAAAAGTTGGACAAAAAACAAAAAGGAGTGCAGTTTATATATGAAATATCTATTTGAAGAAAAGATAAGAATCATAAATCTAATCAAAGGTGGAACCTCAATCAGATCTGTATGTAAAGAATACGGAAT
>JAZLEF010000022.1:0-6834 GCA_045615125.1 Bacteroidales bacterium | reverse complement strand
GAATATTCAAGATTATAAAAACGTATTCGTATTCGCTGAACAACGTAACGGCGTGATTCAACCAGTAGCTTTCGAACTTTTAGGTAAAGCACGCGACTTGGCTGACTCACTCGGCGAAAAAGTAGTTGCAATGTTACTCGGCTATAACGTAAAAGACCAAGCTCAGAAACTCATCGAGATGGGTGCTGACGAAGTCATCGTTGCCGACTGCCCAGAGTTGAAAGACTATATCACAGAGCAATACTCACAAGCAGCATATCAAATCATCACAGAATTCAAACCAACAATCGTTCTTTACGGTGCAACGACAATCGGTCGTGACCTCGCTCCACGTCTCGCAGCAAGATTGAACACAGGTCTCACAGCAGACTGTACAAAACTCGAAGTTGCTGACACAGAAGCAGGTGACAAGCAATTCCGTATGACACGTCCAGCATTCGGCGGCAACTTGATGGCAACAATCGTATGTCCAAACAACCGTCCACAGATGTCGACAGTACGTCCAGGCGTTATGCAAAAACGTCAACGTGAAGAAGGCAGAGCAGGCGTTGTCACAATGTTCGCACCTAAGTTCGACACAGCACGTTTCAAGGTAAGACTTGTTGAGACAGAGATGAAATCTTCAAGCAAGGAAGACATCGCAGAAGCTAAGATTTTGGTATCAGGCGGCCGTGGTGTGAAGAATGCAGAAGGCTTTGAAAAGTTACAAGCATTGGCAGACACATTAGGCGGCATGGTAGCATCATCACGTGCTATGGTTGACGCTGGCGTTGTCGGACACAACATCCAAGTAGGTCAGACAGGTAAGACTGTACGTCCAGAGTTATATGTAGCATGCGGTATCTCTGGAGCTATCCAACACTTAGCAGGTATGGAAGAATCAGGTTACATCATCGCTATCAACAAAGACAAGTACGCACCAATCTTCAGCGCAGCCGACTTAGGCATCGTTGGTGACTTACACAAGATCGTTCCAATGTTGAACGAAAGAATCAAGAAAGAAATTGAGAAATAATTTCGATTTCTATTCTGTATTAAAAAAAGAATTATTTTTGCATATAAATCGGTAACCGACGAAAGACTGATTGAGCGAAGTAGTCGGTTATCGATTTTTATTTTTTCCTCTTTTCTTCCAATCTTTTTCTAGCTCTGCTTAATTCGGTTTGTAGCTCTTCTTCGGTTGGCAGAGTCAATTTATATTTTGAAGCGAAGATTTGTTTTGCGTCATTTAATACTGAATATTTAGCAATTGCCTCATTCTTTTCGGAACAAAGTATCAGTCCGATTGTAGGATTATCGTCATCTTGTTTAGTCAATGCGTCAAACATCCTTATATAACTATCCATCTGACCTACATCTTGATGAGTTAGTTTGCCTAACTTTAAATCTATCAAGACATAACATTTGATTATGCTATTATAAAATACCAAATCAACATAAAAATCCTCGTCATCAAATCTCATCCTTTTTTGACGAGCGACAAAACAAAAACCGTTTCCCAATTCCATCAGAAAATCTTGTAGGTTATTTATCAGGCTCTTTTCAATGTCGCTTTCTCTTAATGCTGGATAATCTTTCAAATTAAGAAATTCCAATATATAAGGATCTTTTATGAATTCTTCAGGAATTACCTTTTGTAGTTTTTCCTCAGCTTCCTCAATGACAATTTTTTTATCGTGACTAGCCAATAAACGATCGTAATATAAAGTAGAGATTTGTCGGTCCAATTGTCGTGTTGACCACATAGAGTTTGCAGCTTCATTCATATACCAGATGCGAGCATCTTCGTTTTCAATTTTTATTAAACTACGATAATGAGTCCAGCTCAATTCGGGACGCACTGCGTCCCGAATTTTAAAACGTCTATAAAATTGACACATTTTACGAAGTTCTCTCTCATCGAAGCCTTTCCCGAATTCTTTAGTAAGACGTATTGAAATGTTTTTCAATATCTTTTTCCCATACTCTGCTCTTTCCCAATTAAGTTCATCTTCAACGATAACTTTCCCAATGTTCCAATAAGCCATCACCATTGTGAAATCAATTGCCCTATATGCTGTCTGACGAGATTCACGGATAATATTTTCAATCTTAATAGCAAGATTGATTTCCTTTTCATTAATGTATTGTAAATTCTTTTTCATTTTAATATAAATTTTGGTTATAAGGTCTACTTTCATATTGAACTCAATTCGTGACGCAGTGCGTCACAATTTGAAGTTTATTTCTTACAAAACTACAACTATCTCATCCTTTTGTCAAGCGTTTGCAAAGGAAATGTTTCGGCTTTAACAATTTTTAACGTAAAAGCAGTGAAAAATTAAGAAATGATGTTAAGGATTTTTAACCATTGAGCTAAGGATTTGGGCTGTTGAACAGTTTCTTTCGTTAAGCCCAAGGTTTGGTAATGTTGACCAATCTTATAACATTACCAAACCATTTTGCGAAATAAGAATTATGTCCTAAAAGGACAATAAGTCTTCAATCTTATCCCATCTATCTCTTGATGATTCTTTCAATGTGCTTTTATATTCCGGACGATTCTTGTTTGCTGGAGTTGTCTCACCTCTTAACCAAGTTAATTCAACACCAACCATTGGTTTCTTTTTTAGTTGTCTGTCATAAAATTCATTGGCATACCAATGACAACTGGTCTTAATAAGTTCAATTATTTCTTCACGGGTTAATACATAAAATTCCATTGAAGAAAATGTTTTGTCTGTATAAACAAATACCCACGGTCCGATAATTTTTTCTTCTAATTTTAATACAGTTCCATCGAGCTCAGATATAAATCCTGCAAGAAGATTTTTTTGAGTTCCTGTTTTTACTTGAATCATTGTACTTTTACCAGTATCAGAATTCATACAGATCAAGTCTGCGTTTTTATAGTTGTTTTTGAAATGGTTAAGGTTTATTACGTCATAACCTAATTTGAGTAATTCCATCGTTACTGCTGTCTCGCCAATTAACCCGATATCAATTTTCTTTTTCATGTCTTTAAATATTAAATTAATGATTTATTTGCAAATATATAAAATTAATCGTTCCCAATTCCGTCAACGACAATAAGATAGATTAAGAGCCAATATGGAAGTATCACATTGTTAAGGTTGTATTTATAGCAATCCCAGAATGTCATGGCAAATTCGTGTCGCATATTTTTAGAGATATTTAATGTTTCTACGAAATCACAGAAAACGTAGTTGGTCTCAGGATGCTTATGTGCCATGAGAGAAAATTCATCGATATGTTTTTTTATGTTCTCTGGATTGAAATCTTCTTCCTTTATAGTGATGTCATACCTTTTATTAATGGTGTTGTCGGCAAAATCATCGTCAACCAATTCAAGCCATGATTCTTCATCAAAATCACCGTCGGGATGCTCTATAATGAAATTAACTAGTATATCATCATCTTTAATGACATGTTGTGATTCGACCTCTTTCTTATTATACATCCTTTTCCTCATTTTTTTTACCTCTGGCTTGCCGTCAATAAACGATGGTTCTTTTATGGATTGTTGCGCTTTCTCAATGACTTCTTCTCGTCTCATGCCGTAAGGATGAAATTGTTCCGTTGGCCAATATAAATCCCAAATGTCGAATGTGTCGTAAAGCCTTTTGCTTATTTCGCTAAAGACGGTTCCTTCCTTATGAATATCGTCTTTTTCATCAAAAAGAATTTCTGCATTGTCTCCTGCTAATCCTGGAATTCCAGTGTCGCTGAAGTACCGTACAAAAGATGTGTAACATTTATATGAAACGACATCTCCCGTGAAGATTTTACGCAAGTTATTGTCTTTCATTCTTGTTTCCACTCCTGCAAATATCACTGGTACTGTTGACAATAAACTATTGGTAAATATATCTGGTCTGTGATATGATGTGTATTTTCTCTCATCTGTAATCAGCATCATCACGCCTCTTTCGTCAAAATAGAAATTGCCGAATTGAGTGTAATCAAATTTTCCCATGGGATTGATGAATCTGATATCACGATGTTCAAGAATGTGACTTATGTCTTTTCTCAAAAGGATTTCTTCAAAATGTTCTTTGCATAATTCCAGTATGCCTAAGTAACTGAATTTATTGTATTTCATATTGTTATTTGTATTTGTTTGACATACGTATGATTTTCTCGGACAATTTCTTTCGTAACCATAAAGGTTCAATCACTTCAACATCATCTCCGTGCCAAAGCAATTCCTGCTGAAAATCAGATTCAGGACGAAGGAAATATTTGAATATGCTGTATTCTTCATTACGTTCTATTTCTTCCTGTGACTCATGTATTTTAAGGTCACGGATGTAGTTGGCTTGTTGTGACGATACTTTTAATTTCACGGTCTGTATGTCAGTTTTATGGTCTGCTATGATTCCGAAACATCCGTTGAAGAATTCATCAGCGTTCCATTCTTTTGGAAAGTTAAAGGTTTCATCTTTTATTTGGAGATGCTGGATTCTGTCTAAAGCATATATTCTCAGACCTTGTTCATAATGATGGGAATGGGAAGCCTTGCCGACCATGTACCAGCGTTGACGGAACAGCTTGATACAATAAACATGCACATCAACATCGTTTTCCTCATCTTTTCTGTAACTACGATAGTTGATGTTGATGACTTTGTTTTCTCTCATCGCATCAATGATGTTTTGCAGATGTTTTTGTCCTGATGGGATATGTTCAAGAATTATGCGTTCTTTGATATTATAACAGTTTGTAAGACTATCGATTACACTAAAAGTGTTGTATAACCATGAACTTAGACCATTTGCACTTATGTCTTCTTCGTTTTCTATATAATAACGATATTCACCACGATTTTCATTGACTATATTTATGCCGAACAAATCCCAGATGGCATATTTCCAATTGTCGAATGTACGTTTGGGAATATCAATGCCGAAGCTTATGTCAGTGTCGTTTAACCATATAGAATTTAATTCTTTGAAAGAAATCTTTTTGTGACGATAAATAGTATTTATCACCCAAACGTATTTGTTAATCTGATTTTGACCTTTGTTGTTTGCCATAATTTCAAATTTATTGCAAATATAAAACAAAGATACGCCATTTAATGGCAGAGGTTATAAAATTGTGTTTATAGCACATCGTTTCATGTTCTTTTCAGGTTTTAAGTAATCATTGTCGTCAACTTTCACAAAAACAATCGTGAAGTAATTTAGGCTAAAGACAAAAGTCTAAAGTCTAAAGATTGTAGAGCTGTGAAAAATGTCGGCTCCTTTTTTTGTGTTTTGGCAATTGATGGATGCGATTCATCGTATCCTTATGGTAAATGTTTATTTCAAAAACCTTTTATTAGAATTTTCCAAAATAGACATCTGTTGTATGGCGATTTTATTCAGTTCTATCAATCGTTCTGATTGAGGAATACCTTTTCCAATAAATACAGAATTAAGATTCTCCATATTTGATAAACAAATAAGTTGATTTATAGAAGCATGGTCACGGATATTGCCTTTGAGTCCTGGATTAGATTCTCGCCATTGTTTTGCAGTCATGCCGAATAAGGCAACGTTTAACACATCTGCTTCATTGGCATAAATTGTATTTGTTTGTTCTTGTGATAATTTTGCCGGAATAAGATTATGTTTAACAGCATTGGTGTGAATGTGATAATTTATCTTTGATAATTCACGTTTTGCATTCCATCCAATATATTTATGCTCTTCTTCTTTCAAACGTTGAAATTCTTTTAATAGATATAATTTGAATTGAGGCGATACCCACGATGCGAATTCAAATGCTATGTCTTTATGAGCATACGTTCCTCCATAGCGCCCCGCTTTTGCTATTATCCCGATGGCGTTTGTTTTTTCAATCCATTGTTTTACGGAAAGAATAAAGCGGTTAAGTCCTGCAGAGCTTTTAATTCCCTCGAATTCGGGGGAATTAAAATTTTGATTATAAATCTCTTCCCAGATGCCAAGAAACTCTATAGTGTTTTTGTTTCTCAGCCACTTTTCAATCAACGCTAATCCGTTTTCAATATTTCTAACCATATCAGTCAATGAGATATAGTCTTTTTCATCAATCTCTATGATTGTTATTTCTGTTTCATTTACAACAATTTTTGCCATAATATCATAAATTTTGGTCTTACAAAACTACAACCATCTCATCCCTTTGTCAAGCGTTTGCAAAGGAAATATTTCGGTTTTAACAATTTTTAACATAAAATCAGGGAAATATTAAGAAAAGGTGTTAAGGATTGTTAACTATTGGCTTTTGGCTCTTGGCTGTTGAACTTTTTTAAGTCAACAAGACCACAAGAAAAAAGGCTCTTGGTTTTAGTCGAATCTTTATTCTTAGCGGAAATCCCTGCCGCCTTGGAGAAATCGCTTTTTCAGTTAGGAATTAGGAGTGAGGAGTGATTTTTATCTCCTCAAGCCCTCAACCCATCAATTCCTAAATCGCGGCGAGCTTTTTCTGTTTCTCTTTTTTTGCGGGATAAAAGAGAAAGGAGATTTCTTCTCCAAATCATTTCCGCTAATATTCATTAACATATATCATTTTAAATCAATATGATAGAATTATTAAAATTTTCATTAATGTTTTTATGTAAACTCAAAAGTTTTTTATTACTTTTGCGCTCGTACTCGAAAGGTGGTGTCCGGTAATGCCTTTTAGGCTACCGTGTCTGAGATTATACACATTGCACCAGTACAGGTAATGCTGACGCTGGAAGTTTGGAGTTCCCTATATAGGTACTTGCCGTACCACTATTTGGAGTCAATTTATTGTTAAAAATAGTGGTATGAAATCATCAAAATCTTATCCAATCGTATTGTCTATCGCTGGTTCCGACTC
>JAZLEF010000021.1:0-18183 GCA_045615125.1 Bacteroidales bacterium | reverse complement strand
TATGGACCCTCCATTACACGAATTCGTACCTCATACAGAAGATAAACAAAGAGAACTCGCTGAAAGCCGCGGCATGGATCTCAAAGAATTACAAAAACGCATCGAAGCATTACACGAAGTTAACCCAATGATGGGCTTACGCGGTGTACGTCTTGGTATCGTTTATCCAGAAATCACAGAAACACAATTCCGCGCTTTATTCGAAGCAACAGCTCAATTGATGAAAGAAGGCAATGATCCACACCTCGAAATCATGGTTCCTCTCACAGTCAACGTTAACGAGTTGAAACATCAAAAAGCTATCGCTGAAAGAGTTAAAGCAGAAGTTGAAGCACAATACGGTTTAACAATCGATTACCTCTATGGTACAATGATTGAAATCCCACGCGCTACATTAGTTGCTGACCAAATCGCAGAAGTAGCTCAATTCTTCTCATTCGGTACAAACGACTTAACACAGATGACATTCGGTTTCTCACGTGACGACGTTAACGCTATCGTTGGCACATACCTCGAAGAAAAGATCATCCCAGCTGACCCATTCAACACATTAGATCAAGAAGGCGTTGGTCAATTAGTTAAGTTAGGCGTAGAACGTGGCCGTTCAACAAGAAACAACTTGAAATGCGGTGTTTGCGGTGAACACGGTGGCGACCCAGCATCAGTAGAATTCTTCTACAATACAGGTCTTAACTACGTTTCATGTTCTCCATTCCGCGTTCCTGTTGCTAGATTAGCTGCTGCTCAAGCTGCTATCAAAGCTGACAGAAAAAAATAATAGATTTTAAATAATCAAACATTTTATATAGAGACGCAGTTTTATATTGCGTCTCTATTTTTAAATACATAACTAATTATGAATGAAACCCCAATTTTACTCCTCACCGGTTATCTCGGAAGTGGAAAAACAACTTTAGTTAATAACATATTAACAAACAAAAAAGGCATCAAATTCGCCGTCATCGTCAATGACATAGGCGAAATAAATATCGACGCTTCTCTTATTCAGAAAGGCGGCGTTGTCGATCAAAAAGACGACAGCCTCGTCGCTCTGCAAAACGGATGCATCTGCTGTTCTCTACAATTTGACTTAGTTGAACAACTTAGCGACATCGTCAAATCAGGAAAATTTGACTATATCGTTATTGAAGCCAGTGGCATCTGTGAACCAGAACCAATCGCTCGTACTATCGCTTCGATTCCTAATATGGATGAAAAATACAGTCTTCACGGACTTCCTAAATTAGACTGTATCGTAACAGTAGTCGATGCCTTGAGAATGAAGAGCGAATTTGAATGTGGTAATAAATTAGATAAAAATACTATAGAAGAGGAAGATATAGCTAACCTCGTAATTCAACAGATTGAATTCTGCAATATCGTGCTTCTCAACAAAGTGTCAGAAGTTAACCGCGATGATTTGAATAAAATTAAAGCTATCATCAACAACTTACAACCAGGCGTTGAGATAATCGAATGCGATTACACCAACATTGACTTAGAAAAAATCATCAACACCAATAAATTCGAATATTATAAAATAGCTGGCGCAGCAGGCTGGATACGTCATATTGAAGACAACGGTCATCATTCCCATGACGAACATGAACATGAACATGAACATGAACATGAACACGAACATGAACATCATCACCACCATGATCATGAAGAGTGTCACGATGAAAACTGTCCTTGTCATCATCACCATCATCATGGACATAGCCACGGCGATGAATATGGCATCAGCACATTCGTTTATTACAGACGTCAGTCGTTCGACACGAATAAATTTGACAGATATGTGACTTCAAAATGGCCAGAGAATGTCATCAGAGCGAAAGGTATCTGCTATTTCAGCGACAATCCTGACATGACATATCTGTTTGAACAAGCGGGTGTTCAGAAGAAACTGACAGAAGCCGGACTTTGGTTTGCCACAGCACCACAAGATGAATTGGAAGAACTCATGCGCAACGACCCAAGTATCATGAATGATTGGGACGAAAAATACGGCGACAGAATGGCTAAGATTGTCTTTATCGGACAGCATTTAGATAAAGAACAAATTGCTAAAGATTTAGATGAATGTCTAGTAGAGATTTTTTAATCAACAGACATATATAATATAAAAATCCCGATGTGTCTAGGTAATTCCGTAAACACATCGGGATTATTTTTTTAACAAAAAAAGACGTGTCAATGCGCGTTTATTTTATAGATATCATCTAGCGTCTCTATTATCAGCATCTCCTATTGATTTCCCAATGGTAAGTCATCGAAATTATGTTTCCATCGGCGATGACTCCAGAGCCAGTAAGGAGGATTCGATTTGATCGTATCTTCCAAAAGTTCAGTATAACGCTGCATGATTGCACCATCAGGCAATTCTGAAGGAGTTTCACAGATTACTTCTACATCAATGCGATAACGTCCCAATTTCTCTTTAATCACCTTATAATATAATACAGGCATATCATATTTTCGGGCAAATCCTTCTGAGCCTCTTATAAAACCTGTCTTCTGATTTAAAAATTCTGCCACATAACAACGTTTGGGATTACTTGGATTTTGGTCAGCGAGAATCATATATGCAGCAGGAATATGATTCGTTTCATGATAAGCCATCACCTCACGGACATTATCATGAAAAACTACCTCAGTACCATAACGAGTTCTAGCTCTATTTATAAGTTTCTCAAACACCTTATTGGTATTGTGTGCCCCCACTCCTATCCCATGATGCTTAAATTGCATATCTAAACTCAAAACCATCCATTCCCAATTGTTATAATGACTCGACATCAAGACAACACTCTTACCTTCTTCATAAAACTTATTAACTATTTCTGGATTTGAACAATAATAACGTCGGATAACATTCTTTTTCGACATAGAAATCATCTTAAGCATCTCAACACCTAACTGAGTCAGATGCCAATAAAATTTGTTTCTCATTCGCTTTTTGTCGTCAATTGTCAAAGCAGGAAATGATTTTGATAAATTAATATCGATAATTTTTTTACGATATCGCAATATATAAGCTAAAATAAGATACAGAGGAAATGATATTAAATAAAGAAATAATAATGGAAAAACGGATAATGGATAAAAAATAAGGTAAAAAGCTATTTTCGTCAGCATTTTTCAAAAATCAAAATTTCGGTGTAAAGGTACAACATTATTTAACAATATCAAAGATTATTTTGCCAAAAAAATTTTCAAAATAATTATTTTTTTTAGGCTATTTATTTGTTTTATATTGAAATATAATTTATACATTTGCGATATACAAAAACAAACCTGCTATGATAGAACAAAATAAAATCAAAGATGCTCTTATTTCATACGGCATCACTAACGTGCAAGAAATAGCATATAACCCTTCATACGAAGAATTATTTGAAGACGAAATGAATCCTGAATTAACAGGATATGACAAAGGAATAATGACAGAACTTGGTGCAGTCAACGTGATGACTGGTATTTACACAGGTCGTTCTTCTAAAGACAAATATTTCGTCATGGATGATATCAGTCGCGATACTGTTTGGTGGACATCCAATGAATACAAAAACGACAACAAAGCCATCACTCCTGAAATTTGGAACGAACTAAAGGAAATAGCACTTAAAGAATTGAAAGGCCGAAAGAAACTTTATGTAATGGATGCCTACGCCGGTGCTAACAAAAACACTCGATTAAAGATTCGCTTCATCATGGAAGTGGCATGGCAAGCTCATTTTGTTAAAAATATGTTTATCCGTCCAACGGAAGAAGAACTAGCAGAGTTCTGCGAACCTGATTTCATTGTCTATACTGCTTCAAAAGGAAAAGTTGAAAACTACAAAGAGTTAGGTCTTAATTCTGAGACTGCAATAGCTTTCAACCTAACAGAAAAAGCACAGATTATATTAAATACATGGTACGGCGGTGAAATGAAAAAAGGTATATTCTCCATTATGAATTATCTCTTGCCATTGAAAGGCATAGCTGCAATGCACTGCTCAGCCAACACCAACGAAAAAGGTGAAACAGCAATATTCTTCGGACTCTCAGGTACAGGAAAGACTACATTATCAACAGACCCTAAGAGAGCTCTTATCGGCGACGACGAACATGGTTGGGACGACGACGGAGTCTTTAATTTTGAAGGCGGATGCTATGCTAAAGTCATTGACCTTAAGAAAGAACGCGAACCTGATATTTACAATGCCATCAAGAGAAATGCTCTGTTAGAAAACGTAACAGTAGATGAAAACGGCAAGATAGATTTCCACGACAAGAGCGTAACACAAAACACTCGCCTCTCCTACCCTATCTATCACATCGACAATATCGTTAAACCAATATCAAAAGCTCCAGACGCTAAGAAGGTCATTTTCTTGTCGGCTGACGCTTTCGGAGTATTGCCTCCTGTTTCAATATTGTCTCCTGAACAAATGAAATATTATTTCTTATCAGGATTCACAGCTAAATTAGCAGGAACAGAACGTGGTATCACAGAACCTAAGCCTACATTCTCAGCTTGTTTCGGAGAAGCCTTCCTTTCATTACATCCAACAAAATATGCTGAAGAATTAGTCAAGAAAATGGAGAAAGCAGGTGCTACGGCTTATTTGGTAAATACAGGATGGAACGGAACTGGCAAACGTATATCTATAAAAGACACACGTGCTATCATCGATGCGATTTTAGACGGTTCTATTGAAAAAGCCGAGACTAAGACTATCCCATACTTCGATTTCAAAGTGCCAGTTGCATTACATGATGTCAATCCTGGTATCTTAGATCCACGCGACACATACGCAACTCCTGAAGAATGGAATGAAAAAGCTGAAGACTTGGCAGAACGTTTCATCAAGAACTTCGAGAAGTTCACACATAATGAAGCAGGAAAGGCTTTGGTTGAAGCAGGACCTAAGATTTGATACACTATGATAATATAACAAAAAGTCGTTCAGTTTTGAACGACTTTTTTTAGTTTGAGTTGTATTCCTAATTCAACATCACCGGCATCAAAAGCATCAAGATGTCTTCATCAGCATTTTGATTGTCGACAGGGATGATGAGACCAGCTCTATTAGGAGCAGACATCTCTAACATGATTTCCTGTTGATTAAGATTACCGAGCATTTCTTGGAAGAAACGTGAGTTGAATCCAATTTCCATATCATTACCTTCATAGTTACATGAAAGTCTTTCTTTTGCTTCATTGTAATAATCAAGGTCTTCTGCTGTCAATGTGAGTTCCTGTCCAGCGATTTTAAAACGAATCTGATGTGTTGCCTTACTTGAGAAGATAGCCACACGGCGAATCGCTGACAACAACAGCTGACGGTCGATAGTCAATTTATTTGGATTTGATTGAGGAATAACAGCCTCATAGTTAGGATATCTTCCATCGATGAGACGGCAGACCAATTTAAATCCCGACATTGTGAAGGAAGCGTTAGTCTTGTTAAACTCTACTGTCACCATTTCATCAGCTTTGCCCGACAAAGCATTTTTCAATTGGTTGATAGGTTTCTTTGGCACTATGAAAGATGCTAACTCATCAGCTTTAATATCCATTCTTCTGTAACGTACGAGTTTATGAGCGTCCGTTGCCACGAAGTTAAGACCGTTGTTTGTCATTTCCATGAACACACCTGTCATCACAGGACGAATTTCGTCATTACCTGTTGCGAACACTGTCTTTTCAAAGCCGCAAGCGAGTACGTCTGCAGGAATTTCCCATTTGGCTGCGTCCACCAAAACCGGCACTTGAGGAAATTCATCGCTCTTATGACCAGCCATTTTATAACGACCTTCACCTGTTGTTATTTCAATAGCCAATGTTGATTCGTCAATATTGAAAGATACAGGTATATCTGGGAAGTTTTTCAAAATATCTATGAGCAAACGAGCAGGAATAGTCACCTCACCCGCACCTTCAACCAAGTCTGGTTGAATTGTCACAATCATTGTAGTCTCCAAATCGGAAGCAGTGATTTTCAATTCATTTTCAGAAATATTAAACAAGAAATCGTCTAATATCGGCAAAGTATTGCTTGAGTTAATAACACCACTAAGCGACTGTACTGCTTTTAATAGTTTTAAACTTGAAAGTATAAATTTCATAATTCTTGTATTTATCAGTTTGTAAAATTACAAAAAATCGTATATATGAATCTCTGATTTTACATATTTTTTTCAACTTTTTTTCTTCAAAAATTTATTCTCTGTTCCGTTCATTAAACGCTTGATATTCTGACGATGTGTTATTGGAACAAAGATTGCCACTGCTATTGTCAGTATTAACAAAAGAATATTGTCTGGCATCACAAAGAAATATGTCACAAATGGTAATGTTATTGTTGCCGTGATACTTGCAAGAGAAACATAACCAAAGCTAAACAATACAACCATAAATATTGCAAGAGCTATCAAGGCCGGTATTGGGATAAGTCCGAAGCCTACGCCGAGCAATGTTGCGACACCTTTGCCACCTCTGAAACCAGCGAAGACAGGGAAAATATGTCCAAGTACGACAGCCACAGCTGCTACGAACGACATATATTCTGGCATTTCAAATGATGGAAAGTAAGCGAAAATTATTTTTGCTAGAAAAACAGCCAACCAGCCTTTTAGTGCATCAATAATAAATACTGGTATTCCAGCCTTATAACCTAATATTCTTATTGTATTCGTTGTTCCTGCATTGCCAGAGCCATGTTCTCTTACATCAATGCCGTAAAAAATCTTTCCAATCCATACCGAGCTTGGGATAGAGCCCAAGAGATATGCTGTCAGTACTACTAATAATATAGGTATCCACATATCATTTTACGAAGACAGCTGCTGTCCAATTGTTTTTAGTTACATGATTAGAATATTTCAAACCAAGACGTTCTGCTTCTTTAGTGATAAGAACCAAGTCTTCTTCATAGAATCCACTAAAAAAGATTCTACCGCCATCAACGAGACATTTAACATACTCCTTCATATCTCGTAGGAGGATATTTCTGTTAATGTTAGCGAGTATTATATCGAACTGTCTTTCATTTAAGGAATTGGCATCACCGAGTTCAACGATGATTTCATTTTCGTCATTAAGACGAATGTTGTCGAGAGCATTTCTATAAGCCCACTCATCATTGTCGATTGCCACTGTCGTTGCCGAGCCAAGTTTCTTAGCAAGTATTGCGAGCACACCTGTACCAGAACCCATGTCGAGCAAGTTGAGACCTGTGAAGTCAGACTGTAACATAAGTTCTATAATTTGAGATGTTGTCTCATGGTGAGCTGTTCCGAACGACATTTTTGGTTCTATGATGAGGTCGTATTTATAAGAACCTTCCACCTTATGAAAAGGTGCTCTGATTCTACAGAACTCATTGATAATTACTGGCTCGTATGAAGCCTCCCAGGTCGCATTCCAGTCTTGGTCGGGGATAAGTTCTTTTTTAAGCAGCTTGACATTAGCAAACTGTTCCATCTGCATTATGTCGTTGAGTTCATTTTCATCGAGGGCTGGTTCTTGGCAATAAGCCTCAAATCCCTCATCGGTATCCATGAAACTGTCGAATCCTATTGATCCAAGCAGTTCCATGAACATATCTTTTAAGTTTTCGTTTTCTGGGTTAGTAAACGAACAAGCGTAATAATTCATAGTCAATTATTTTGAAGCCTGTACTGCGATACTTACGAAATCTTCTGCTTTAAGAGAAGCACCGCCAATCAAACCACCGTCGATGTCTTCTTGGGCGAATAAGTCAGCAGCGTTTTTAGCGTTACAGCTGCCGCCGTAAAGGATACGCAACTGAGCAGCAACGTCTTCACCATATTTCTCTGCTATAAGAGTACGAATGAATTTATGAACTTCCTGAGCCTGAGCCGGAGTTGCAGTCTTGCCTGTACCGATAGCCCAAACTGGTTCGTAAGCGATGACGATATTTTCCATATCAGCTACGTCTAAGTGGAAAAGACCTTCTTCCACTTGTTGTTTGATAACGTCGAAGTGAGTGTTATTTTCTCTTTCTTCGAGGACTTCGCCGACGCAATAGATAGGAACGATTTGATATTCGAGAAGTTTCTTTATCTTAGCAGCGAGCACTGCATTATCTTCATTGAAATATTTTCTTCTTTCGCTGTGACCTACTATGCAGAAGTTTGTTCCGAGAGAGTCGAGCATCTTAGCAGAGACTTCGCCAGTGTATGCACCTGATTCGTTTTCGTTTACGTTCTGAGCACCGACATAGAACATCTGAGTGTCATCAGCCATGTCGGTCACCATTTCCAAATATAAATAAGGAGGGCAAATAATTATATCGCAATCAGGTTGTTGGTCTTCGCAGAGGTTAGCTATATTTTCTACAAGGTCTTGAGCTTCTTGGAAATCGAGGTTCATTTTCCAGTTTCCTGCAACTATTTTTCTTCTCATATTCAATTAGTTTTAGTAGTTATTTTCCATTTTAACATTAGTTGCAAATTTATGAAAAAATATCTGAAATTAATGAGATAATGAAACAAAAAATCTTGGAAAAATGGCATTTTTTTCGATATTTTTCTTAGAAAAATGGCAAAAAACATATAATTGTGCATTAGAAAAAAGGACAAGTTATGCTTAAAAGAAAGATTGACAAGTATATATAAAATTTTATGCCGCTGGAATAACGCAGCAGCAACTTGCAGACAAAATCGGCAAGAAACGTGAATAAAACACTCCACGTATCACGCGTATCCACACGTATTTTTCTCCGCCTCCGATTTCCGTTCCCTTTCACAAAAGCCTCTCGCAAAGACGCAAAGAATCGCAGATATTTACTTTGAACTGAGGACTGACTGCTGATAGCTGACTGCCGTATCAATGTTTTTTTATTTATTTTTCCATTCCACACCGTCGGGCTTTTAAATGCCCGACGTAATGAATTAATGAATCGGATGCGCTTCGCTTTTATTCTGAAACCGGGCGAATAGATTGACCGCTGAAACGGTAGTCCCAATACACGAAATGGCTGCCACTAAAAAAGTAAAGGTGGCAATAGCCATTGGTATTACTCTCGTAAGGCGTAGAACTCCAATAGCTTCCGTACTCTCCAGCGTATCTATGCGATGACCTGTAACGGTAACCCGCAGCAGGGAGAAAGATACTCTTACCGTTTATTTTTGATGTAACCTTATAGCCATTTACACCGTTCTGCGAAGTCCATGTCCAGGGACAATTTTCTAATAATTCATCATATTCCGCTTCTGTCGGTAACCGCCATGTACCGCCCCAGTTGGCTCGTGCAGCATCATATTGGGAGTTGCCTTTTATATCTCCCATACTCTTTCCGTATGTCTTGCTGGTGCTAATAGAATACTCTGTTTTGGTCGTTGTCTCTCCCCATGCGTAGTAGTTGCCATAGTCTTCAGGTGAAGAGGCTCCAACATTACATGTTGCCCATTTTACGCTTAAGCCTAAGTCAACGTATTCGTGGCCGTTAATTATATTGTTAACAGGCTTTGATGCATTTGTATTATTTCCATTGCTATAAGATACATTCTGTGTGTTTCCGCTGCTTTTTTCTTCCATTTTTTTCACTGCATCAGTAACGCATTTTCTCAAGTCGGCAGGGCTCATATAGTTTGTGTTCTCAGCGTCGCCTGCTCGTTGCGATGTTGCTGCAACAACATCAATCATACGTGTTGCAACATACATATATTTATTTTTATCAATATAAGAAATATCTACCACGCAAACGCAGTCTGCTCCATATTGTTTACCGAGGTCTGCTATTTGTCCGTCATCGACAGCTCCGGAGCGCTGATAATCATGCTCTGTAGATACAATTCTAAGGAATTCGGTAGAACGTTCAATAATCTGATAACGTCCACCATTCACCAATTCTGTAGACGCATTGTTCTGTGCAATATTCTTCAGCAATTCATCTACATTACCTGTAGCATATACAGCTAATTTAAGTTTTTGATTTTGTGCTTGGCATGGCATCACAAATACCATCAAGGCCATAACAAATGTTAACAAATATTTTTTCATCATTTTATATTTTCAGTAACTAATTCAATAATCTTTGGGCTTATCTTTTTGTATGCGTCTCTCGCAGCCTCTGTAAAGTTATGAGTATGGCCGCCTTTCTCAGTAATCATATCTTCATAGACAGTCTTGCCTGCGACTACTTTTTCTAAAGTAATCTCAGCATCTACGTATGAGAAATAGTTGGAAGTGTTGCCAAGATTCACCTTATTATATTCACGGCTGTTAGCGTTTATTATTACAGCCCATGTTGCAGATGCCTTATCGTCTGTAAAGCTACAGCCCGTTTCCGACAATTTGGCTTTCAGCTCTTTCTGTAAGTTAGGATATTTCTGTCCGAACATATCGGCATTACATTCAACATAAATGTTTATTCCGTATTCCATGTCGGCTATTTTTCTTTTCACGGTCTGTTCCAATTCATTGCGACGTTTCAACACTTCCTGCAGTTCATAGTCGGGCAAAGCGAAAAGTGTCATGAAGAATACAGGCTTTTCCAATTTCGCAAATTCCTGTTCCGTCTTTTTCAGTTCATCCTTGGCTTTGGCAAAAAATCCCGTCTCAACATAAGTATCTGCCACAGAGAGATGTTTCTCGACATCATTGAAAATCACATCAGTTTGTCTTTTATAGAAACGAGCAGCCTCTTGCTTATTCACGTAAGCGATGGCATAAATCTTATTAACATGCGGATTAAAATGCGACTTAGTAAGCAAAAGCGTCACGTCTATATCGGTAGCGAATGTCGTCTTGCCGTTTATTGAAGAGTTGTCTTTAACCTTAACCTGAATTTGTTTTGCTATATTAGCTCTTGCCACATCGAGGAGATTGTTTACGAGTTCTGCTTCCGATTTATTAGCATCTTTTTTCTCACTTTGAATATCATAGATATAATCGTGAGAAGCAAACACTTTCCATTCGTCAGGATATTTATCTAAGGTCTTTGCCTTATTATATTCCTCTATCAGGTTTTCTAAGTCTTGATATGTAAAAGGATAAAGTATATAATAATCGTAATAGGTTTCATCAGTTTTTTTGTTATGATACTTTTCCCAATATGTCTCAGCTTTTGAGAGTGAGATGCCTTGCAACGCCGGCATATCGGCAATCTCCGTTGTTGTTGTCGTTTTTATATCTTCATTATAAACATCATTCTCACCACTAACACTCCAATCGACATTCACATCAGTCTTGCTTGTAATCTGCACTGCTACCGATGAGGCTATATTATTAAGCAGCGATTTCATCACACTGTTCTTCGCATCTTCCAACGAAGCAGCCCTATTAGCCTGTATCATCAATGCTTCTTTATGATTATATGACGTAAGCCATTCTGGTTTTTCTTTTTGGCTCTGCTCAATGAGTTTGAAATCTTTCTGTGAAAAAGCGAGTAACGGAATGAAAGACAATATTAAAACAGTAAAAATTTTTCTCATATAAACAATGTATTATGCAGAGCAAATATAATACTTTTATAGGTAGGACTACAATCAAAAATGTAAATTATTTAAAAATAAGCAACTCTCAAGATGAGTTCTATAAAAGCCTTATTTTCAATAAACCCTCACCCTAGGGTCTAAGATTCCGTAAATAATATCAACGACAATGTTGATTATTATCAGCATGAATCCTATCAGCAACACCGCTCCCATTATAACTGGGAAGTCGAAGGTGTCGAGGGCATCGACTATAATAACACCGATTCCTTTCCAGTCGAAGACATATTCCACGAAAACCGCTCCTGCCAGCAAAGAGGCGAACCAGCCCGAAATAGCAGTAACAACAGGCGTCATCGCGTTTCTCAATGCATGAACTGTAACCACTCTCCACTGCTTCAACCCTTTGGCTCGCGCTGTTCTGATATAATCCATCGACAATGCTTCCAATAACGAAGTACGTGTCAGTTCCACGACTACCGCCAATGGTCTCAGCCCCAATGTGAATGCCGGAAGTATAAGATTCTTCAAATCCAGATACGCGCCATTGCCATAATCATCAACGGAATAAAGATTGCCCGTCATACTCAATCCTGTGAACGACTCCCATACATATCCAAACAACCATGCAACTAGTATCGCAGCAAAAAACGATGGTAAGGACATTCCTATTGTAGTGATAAACAATGTCAACTTATTCACAAAATCGGTGTTAACGACAGCCGCCAACACTCCAATAAAAACACCTAATATCAATGCAAAAGCAATCGCTACTGCAGCTAATATCAATGTGTTAGGAAAGGCTTCTGACAAAATGGTTCCCACCGACCTCTTGCTTTGATATGAATATCTCAAATAAGGTGTCTTTAAAACCACATCTACATCACCCACCTTGGCCATAACACAATACGATTTAAATTTATCGTATTCCTTTTCGCCATCATTATTTTCATAAAACGACAATGGCATCAAATCGTTAAGATAATCAGCGTATTGCTTAAATACACTTTGGTTTAATCCGAGTTCCTCTCTTATCGCCTGAACGTCTGCCTCGTCGGCACGTTGTCCGAGCATCATTCTCACAGGATCACCAGGAACTATATTAAAAAGGAAGAACACCAAGGTAACGACGCCCCAGAGAACTGCCAATCCATATAATATTTTCCTGATGATGTATGAAGTCATTTAAATGTATTTTTTGCCAAAGACCAATGTCAACTAATTATTCAAAAGTGCATTTATTTCCTCTACATAAGGAAAATCTATCTTGCTCCATTTATCGAGAATTATTCCGTTATTCATCAGGATAAGTCCAGGATTAGATCTTACCATCGACTTTAGTTCGAGTTCGTCGCCATAATAGACTTCATCGAACATATAATATTTATCCTGCAAATCATAGACGTATTCCGGATTAGCTGATGTAATCCATAAATAATTGAATCCATTTTCGTTAGCGATGTCATAAACACGTTGACATTCGCTAATATCTTTTTCTGTCATTTCTTCAAGATATGGAGCCACAAACACAAAGAGTTTCTCTGTGTCAAAAAGCACATCTGTAAAATCAACGCCATCCTCGTTCAAGATAGAAAAACCACGCGACTGAGTTCCACCCTCTTGTCTCTGAGATACAAACTCCCACTGCGACATCCAGATAGAATCGTTCCAAGGATAGTTAGGAGAGATAAACTCTTCTTCCTCACCTGTCTCTATATTTTTAAATGTAAGATAAATCTCGGCAGGAGCAGCATCTTCAACAGGTTTCATATCCTTACCGACTTTCCATTCCATGAAATCGATAACAGGAAGATGACGTACGTTATAAATTTCAAAACCTACAAACATTACCATAAAGATAATAGTAAATAGACTCTGACCTAAAACAGTAACTCTTTTATTCACAAAAGTTTTATTATTATAGATAAGAGGTATCAAGACCGATAGTATAATCAAGTTTTTGAAGAAAGTCTGCCAGTTGCTCATCTTGATTGCCGTTCCGAAACATCCGCAGTCGGGAACAAGATTAAGACGTGCATCAAAATATGTCGTTATTGTGAAGAATAGCATCAGCAGTGAAGCACCTAGCGTAGCCAGACGAGGCAAGAGATTTAACAACAGACATATACCGACAATAAATTCAGCCATTATCATTATGATAGCCAAAGGCAATGCCAAGTCATTAAGCCATTCTATATTATAAGCAATAAAATAATCTAGCATTTTGTATTTGGTTCCGAGAGGGTCGACGCCTTTAGTAAAACTACTGAATACAAAAAGCGCACCCACCAAGAAACGACAAAGTGACAATCCTGATTTGTTGTACCAATTATTAAACAACAAAACTGCAATGATAGGAAGTATAATTGCAGCCAGCATCAGCCATGAAAAGTTTGGGAAAAATCCTACGAAGACGGCACAAATCAATGCCCAAATCGTTACAGCGAATGAAATAAATCCTGATTTTGTGTAGTCTTTTTTCATAATCATTTCTCAGCTTGTTCAGATAATAAAATCATACAGAAGACGGCGTAATTGATGATGTCGAAATAGTTAGCGTCTAAGCCTTCTGAAATTATCGTCTTACCATCATGATCTTCTATTTCCTTAATTCTCAAAAGTTTCATCAAAATCAAATCAGTCATAGAGCTAACACGCATACTTCTCCAAGCCTCGTCATAATCGTGGTTCTTACATTGCATCAAGTCGAATGCTTCTTGAAGAACGCCAGCATAAAGCTCAGCTGCCTTTTGTGGTTCAAGGTCAGGCTTATCAACGACGCCAAGACGTAACTGTATGATTGCCATCGCTGAATAATTGATGATACCGATAAATTCTGGTTCTATACCTTCGTTAACAAGACGTTCAGCTTTTGTTTGAAGGCTTCTGATACGATTAGCTTTGATGAATATCTGGTCGGTGACTGATGTGGTTCTCATTATGCGCCAAGCTACGCCGTAGTCCATCATCTTTTTAGTAAAAATCTCAGTACATTGTTCAACGACCTTTTTAAATTGATTTTGTGTATCTTTCATCTTATTATTTTTATATTTTTGTAAATAATTTTGTTTTAGTATTATCGATAAAACAATCAATATTTTAAGAACGTAAAATTAAACATTTTTTGCTATGAAACTGAAGATTGGAGAGCATTTTTTTTCATGGGAGCGTCCGCTTGTGATGGGCATTTTGAATCTCACACCTGATTCATTTTATGACGGCGGCTCTCACAACAATACCGACGACGTTTTAAGACATTGTGAAAAAATGTTAACAGACGGAGCCGACATCATCGACATAGGAGCGTTTTCCTCACGTCCTGGTTCAGAGATAATATCCGTGGAAAAAGAAAATTCTCGTCTTCTACCCTATCTTATCGAGATACGTAAAAGATTTCCTGAAGCGATAATATCCATCGACACTTTCCGTAAAAACGTAGCGAAGAATGCTTTAGAGAATGGAGCCAATATCATAAACGATATTTCCGGCGGAATCTTCGATGAAGAGATGCTGCCTTTCATCGGTGAGAGTCGTACTCCTTATATAATGATGCACTGCGGCGGCAGTATAGAATCGTTGCATACAAATCTGATTAAAGAAAATCCTTGCGATATTGTTAAATCGTTTTTTGAAAGACAGATTGAGCTGTTGTCAAAATACGGAGAACAACAGATCATCCTAGACCCAGGAATAGGTTTTAACAAAAGCATGAAATCCAACTTTGAATTGTTAAACAACATCGAACAATATCGTGTCAACGAGCTTCCTGTCTTGATAGGCATTTCACGCAAATCAATGATTTATAAAACATTGAAAACGACTTCACAAGAAGCACTCAACGGAACCACCGTACTTAACACCATAGCATTGATGAAAGGTGCCGACATATTAAGAGTTCACGATGTTAAAGAAGCTGTGGAAGCAGTGAAACTTGTTGAAGAACTTTACTGATAGCTGATGGCTGATGGCTGATAGCTGATAGCTGATAGCTAATGAACTTTAAAATTGTATCAAAAAAAATCTTTAGCCTTTAGCCATTAGTCTTTTGTCTTTTATTATCTTTGTTGCTAAATTAAATAACACCATGACTGAGCTTTTTGTTAATGCTTTTATACAAATCCGTGTCTGGGACATACTTGATGTCTTGTTGGTCGGTTTATTATTTTACGGATTATATTATCTCGTCAAAGGAACGACAGCCATCAAGATTTTCTTCGGCATCGTTGCCATCATTTTAGGATTGAAGGTAGTTACCGCTCTTCACATGGAGCTGCTAAGCTATATACTTGGAGCGTTCGTCAATGTGGGTTTCATCGCGTTGATTATCATTTTCCAGCCGGAAGTAAGACGATTCCTTCTTGGCATCGGCAACACCAAGATTGCCGACTCTTTCAAGAATCTTATTGCTGGATTGGGTTTACGTTATAAAGAAGAAGACAGTACTGATTTAAACTCAATATGCGACGCCTGCGCTTCGATGTCGCAAGATAAAGTTGGAGCCTTGATTCTACTCACACAAGAAAACAATTTGAACGAAATCATCGAGACTGGCGTAACCATCGATGCTATTATCAGCAAGCCTTTGATTGAGAATATTTTCTTCAAAAACAGTCCTTTACACGACGGTGCTATGGTCATTGCTAATAACAAAATAATGGCAGCACGCTGTATCCTTCCTATCACACAGAACACACATCTTCCTGGCAGTTACGGACTTCGTCACAGAGCAGGCATCGGCATAACAGAAAACAGCGACTGCATAGCACTCGTCGTTTCCGAAGAAACAGGAAGCATCAGAATCATCAAAGCAGGAAAAGTCTATGATGTCAAAGCTTCAGAGATGAAAGCAAAGATTAAAGAATTGAGCAATAAGAGAAACTGATAAAAGACTCTGAACTCTGAACTTTGGCTGTTGAACCTTTTTTAGTAATGTGGTGATGGAGTAATGGAGTCCGTAATGATATTTTCACATTACCAGAATTCCTGAAATCCTCAAATCCTCCATCCACGAAACCACACGAATATTCACGATTTTTTCTGTGAAAACCACATCACCCCAACAACTTGTAGTCTTGTAGTCTTGTAGTCATGTAGTCTTGTTAACTTGTAGTCTTTCTTTTCTGGGCGTTCCGTCTCCGCTTCGCTCCGCCGTCGGGCTTTCCGCTATATCTTTGCTCACTCCGACACTGTCTCGCTTCCAAATTCCGCATCCGACTCCAACATCCGTCTCCGCTCGCAAAGGATGCCGCTCCAATCCCTAACGCATTGGAGACGGAAACTGAAATTGGAGACGGAGACGGAAAATAATAGCTCCTAACTCCTCATTCTTAACTAAAAAAAACTCTCGCAGAGACGCAGAGCAACGCAGAGATTTACTTTGCGAGAAACTTTCAACTCCTGAAACAGTTCCGAAGGAACGTCAGTTCCCAGGCAGGTATGAAGATCGCAGGCATTCCGAGCTGCGCTCTTCATACCTGCATAGGAACTATCGTCCCTTACGGGACTCTTTTTTAGAATTTTAGAACTTTAGAAATTTCTAAAGTTCTGAGATTCTAAGTTTTTTATTTAACCCATTTCCCGCTCTCCACTTCCTTCATTCCTAATTCCTCATTCCTCATTCCTAATTTCCAAACATAAGTTCCACTTTGCCATTTAGAAGCATCTACTGAAGTGACGTCGTCTGTTATTTCCTGTTCGTGGATTTTTCTTCCGTTTATATCATAGACTGATAAAACAGCATTGCGCAAACCTGTTCTGATATTCATCACATCACCTCCTGGATTTGGGTAAGCGACAGCGAGATGAAGATTATGAGCGTGCGCTTCTTCTATGTTGAGAGTATAATCTAATTTTGTAAGCACCAACCAGCGTATATCAGAATTCAAATCATCGGCGTAGCCTACAAGCATAAGACCTCCGTCGTTTGTACTTTTAATTGACAGGATATGTGTATGAATATAATCAACTTCATCAAGAACATCATAATACATCGTCAATACCGTATCCATATTCATATCAAGACGTTCAATCATAAGCCATGAATCCTGATTATCGTAGTCACCCAAATTCATATGGTAGGCATAATAGATGGAATTATCATCAGCGATATCAACCGCTCTAAGAATCGGTTGAGTATCTCTCGTTTCAGGAGCACCTCTTTCTATATAATTACATATTGGCAGAAAATCTGATGAATTATTCAAGTCATCATCAAATTCGTACAATCTGCTATCTTCATACAGATAACCATTAGGATTTTTCACTGACTCAGCCGTCGTCGCCAGAAGCGTTGTATTTCGGTTTGTTCTTACGACCGACATATTATCGAGAGGATGCGGATCCAGATATTCATTATTATATCCAGGATGCTTTATAAATCTTGTCGCCACATGATTGAAATCCTTGTCATAATACAAGACTTCTCCGTGACCTGTGCCACCTTCCGTTTGGACTCCTCGATTATACACAATATAAAGAGAATCCGTTTTAACTATTTGATTTCTTCTATATGAAAACTCGTAAACAGCATTACCATTACTCCCTGCATCATATCCTTTCTTATTCAATATTTCTCCATCAAAACTCATTTTGAAAAAGAACAAAGAATCTGCACCTCTAGGATTATTACTGTCTAAACTAACAGTTTTAAAATACGCACCAACAATATTTCCATCATCTTCAAAAGCTGAAAACAAAAATATATGACCACTATATTCATTCGGCATATAT
>JAZLEF010000020.1:0-4710 GCA_045615125.1 Bacteroidales bacterium | reverse complement strand
AACAGCAAGGATTCTTATTTGCCAGTTTACCAAGTGAAAGCAACAGCTATGGATGACAATACTGTCAAGGCTTGCTGGAGCTGGAGTGAAATCATTCCTGACAAACTTTTGGTTAACTTCGAATCAGGTGATTTGTCTGATACAGATTTCGACAACACAGTTTCTAATTACCCATGGGTAATCACAGAAAATGCATGTGATGGCACTTATGCTATCAAATCTTCAAACGAAGGCAAACCAAACAGTACATCAGCAATTGAAATCACTGTTGACGTTCCTTACAATGGCGTAATGGGTTTCAACTGCAGAGTCTCTAGTGAAACAGAATATGACTTAGGCCGTTTCTATATCGACGGCGTTATGATGTTGGAAACATCAGGTTTTAAGATGTGGCAATACAGAGAATACGAAATCACTGAAGGTACTCACACCTACAGATGGGAATATAAGAAAGACAACGGAACAGACAAAGAAGAAGATGCATTCTTCCTTGATAACGTAAAACTCTTTGGCGAAGTAGAACCTTTCGCTGGCGGATGGGTTACATATAGCGACACAGCATACGTCGAGTCTGTAAGCCCTGGATATAATGTCCCAATGTGGTGGGGTATAAAATTCCCAAGAACAGAGTCATACAAAGACATGGTTCTTAGCGCAATCTCTGTATTCGATGGCGAACCAGGCGCAGGTAGCTATACAGCTAACATCTATATGGGCGGTGAAAACGCTCCTGAAGAATTGGTCTCAACACAAACATTCAGCTTGTCTGGTTCAAAAAAATTTGTTGATGTAGAGCTTATAACTCCTGTTGTAATTGAAGGTGACCAACCATTATGGATTACATTACATTCAGTAGACATCTTCGCTCCTGCTTCAGGCTGTGAATATGCTGACGACATCAACAGCGACTGGCTCTCCTTGGACGGAACAAACTGGGCTCACCTCAAATCAGACTATGACTTCCATTATTCATGGATGATCAAAGGTTATATAGAAAACAAAGAAGGCAAGAGAATTGAACTCGCAAAAGAAAGAAATAACAGAGCTGAATTTAACTCATATAAAGTTTATCGCTACGAATGCTTCGCAGGTGAAATGTCAGATGAAACAGTTACATTACTCGCTGAAAACGTAACAGATACAATGTACATGGATTACCAATGGTCAAACGTTAACGTGAAAGACGGTAAATATCAATGGGGCGTCTCAGCAGTTTATGACGGCAACAACGAATCAACAATCACATGGTCTAATATCGTTGACAAAAACATGATTGCAAAAATCGATGTTGAAGTAACAACAAATAATAATAACACAGCAGAAGGTACACTTGTAAAATTTGTTAACCTCACCGAACCAGGTATGGGATACGATTATGAAGTCGTATTGGATGAAACAGGCATCTTCTCATGGAAGAAATTCCGTAAAGGCTCATATAATGTCACAATATCAAGCCCTGGATATAATTCATGTTACGAAAACGAAGTGATAGAAATATGGAGTGACAAAACATTTGAATGTCAACTCGAAGAAATAGTAGCTGCTGTTAATCTTTATGTGTCTCCAACAGGATGGGCTATGTGGAATGAAGAAGAAGGTAGTAACGCATTAAACTATGATATCTATCTTAACAATACATTCTTAGAAAAAGTCACAACAACATCATATCAACATGACGACATCGTAGTAGGTCAGTCGTACACAACAAAAGTTATAGCTAACTATGCTACTGGTACCAGTGACCCTATGACATATACATGGACATATCAAGAATGTGACAACTTCGAAGGCGTTTCTGACTTTGCTGTGAAATATGCTAATGGCAGAGCAGTCCTTAACTGGATAGTTCCAGGAATCGATGCATCAACAGAACCACAAACCTTATCATACAGCTTCGAAAATGATATGGATCAATGGACAACAATAGATGCTAATAATGACGGCCATGTATGGTATCATAACTCAGAAGCTAACGACCATGAAGTAGATCCTGTAGAAGCTCATACAGGAACAGGTTATATCTGCTCAGAGTCATTCTGTAACGCAATAGGTTATCTTAACCCTGATGACTTCTTGGTATCTCCTGAAAAAATTATCGCTACACCAACATCTAAGATGACATTCTGGGCTTCAGCTCAAGACGCAGCATACGCAGGTGAACATTTTGGTGTCGCTATATCATCAGAAGGTAATACCTCACCTCAAGACTTTACAACAATAGCAGAATGGACATTGGTGGCTAAAGGCTCTCCTAAATCAGAACGCAACACAAGAGACCAAGGTAGATGGTTCCAATACGAAGTTGACTTGAGCTCATACGATGGTCAAGAAATATGGGTTGCATTACGTCACTACAACGCTCTTGAAATGTTCATATTACTCGTTGATGACATCGAACTCATCGACGTAGCAATAATGCCAGATTTAAAAGACGAGTCATTGGCTCTCGGAGCAATGGTTTATCGTGATGGCGAATTGTTGACACCAGAACCAATAAGAACAGGCCGCTATACAGAAACAATGGAAGTCGAAACAGAACGCGAATATTGCGTAAGAGTTGTCTATGGCGGAGAACAAGATGAAACATATTACGCAATGTCATGCCCTGATTGCGAAACACTCTTCTCACAAATGGATTGTGATGCTCCTGAAAATCTCTATGGCGTTCAGTCAGCTAACGAAATGGGTCAGGCTGGTGTACGTCTCGTATGGCCTTATTCAGCTCCTACTTCAAATTGGTTATACTATGACGACGGCTTGAAACTCGATGGCATTGGCGGTCCAGAATCTTTCTCATGGGGTATCATGTTCCCAGCATCAGCTCTCATAGGATATGATGGAACAACCTTGACAAAAGTCTCTATGTACGACAATGCTATGTCATCAGGTAATATCTATATATATCATGGTGGAACAGTTGCTCCTGCTACATTGATACATTCTCAACCATATACAACAAATGGAACAGAAGACTTCGTCGAATTCCCATTGACAACTCCTATCGAAATGGATGTGACAAAGAACATGTGGGTCGTTTTCTCAACAACTCAAGGTCAGCTCTACCCAGCAGCAGCATGTGCTAACTGTGGTGACCCTAACTCACGCTGGATCTCAATGGATGGCAACTGGGAAGACCTCAGCGTCTATGGCTTGAGCTATTCTTGGATGATTCGTGCTTATGTATCAGGTGACCTTAAAAATAACGCTAACCGCTCATTGACTCACTATAATATCTATCGTGGTGAATCAGCAGACGAATTCGAATTGATAGGTCAAAGTTTTGAAGGTACTTACTTCGACAAAGTTGGCGATGGTAAATATTATTATCAAGTGACAGCATCTTACACAGAAGAAGGTCACGATTGTGAATCTGATCCTGCTAATGCTTACGAAAACGAAGAACAAAACTATGTAGTTGTAGAAGTTATTACAGAATCAGTAAATGAAAATGATGTTAAAGGCTTGATGGTATATCCTAACCCAACTAAAGATGTATTGAATATCAACGCTGAAGCAATGACACGCGTAAGCATCATCAATACATTAGGTCAGACAATCTACGATCAAGCAGTCGATACTGACGATGTAGTCCTCGATATGACACAATTTGAAGCTGGCGTTTATATGTTACGCATCACAACAGAAAACGGCGTAGCAACACAACGCATCATGGTTAATAATTGATTTTTATAAAAATTCAAAATCTCAAAATCTCAGAATCTCAGCAATGGGGTTCTGAGATTTTTTTTTTTGACCATTGAACTTTGAACCTGAATTCCTAATTCCACATTCCTAATTAAAAAAAAAGTTTGTTTAATTAATTTTTAATTTTTAATTTTTAATTTTTAATTTTTAATTTTTAATTTTACAGCGTTAAATAAAAAAATAATTAACCATGAAACGACTCTTCCTTTTCCTTATTGCAGTATGCTTGTCAGCAAATGCTTTCGCTCAGATAAAACAACAATCGGATTTAGAAAACGAGAATAATCCTGTACAAAATCTGAACTCAATTCAAAATTACCTTGATAATATGATATTGACTTGGGATATTCCTCAGAATGCAAATTATGACGAGAAGTTGTTATCTTGGTCTAATGATATTTTATACACCACCTGCGCTGTCGGAGTATATGAGGAACAAGAAGCATTGCATTATTTCACTTTTGATGATATTTCAGAATATGTTGGATGGAAAATTAATCAGATAGCGTTCATTCCTTTGGGAACAGAAAACACTCATTCCGTTGTGATATGGGAAGAGTCAGATGATGTAAAGACATTGATTTATGAGCAAGGGATCGCTAATGAGAATCTCATTTTCGGAGAGTGGAACTATATTGACCTTGATGATGATATTTATTTTGAAAACGATAAGAATTATTATATAGGATTCTCGTCAGATGGACGTTCCGACGGACATTTTATATTTCCTGCCGACAACTCGCAACCTAATTATGGCAAGAACTGGATTCATATAGGTGAATCAGGATGGCATTGTTTTGATCAGGCGGTAAGTCGTAATTTGTGTGTCAAGACTATTCTGGAGAATACAGATGGTAAAGTTGGCAATATCAATAATAGTAAAAACAACGAATTGACAGGATATAGAGTTTATGCCAACAATGAAATTCTAAAAGAAATTAAAGAGCCTTATATCACATGTTATTATGATGCTGAATTTGAACCAGCAAATGACATCCAATATTG
>JAZLEF010000019.1:0-4932 GCA_045615125.1 Bacteroidales bacterium | reverse complement strand
CACAGGAGCGCAGTAAGCCTCCATACCGAAGATAGGCTTGAACATCTTTTTCTTGAGAAGGTCTATCTCAACGGCAGCGTCATCTTTCTGAGCATCAGTAGATTTCTCATCTTTAAGGATTTTCTCCTGTTCTTTGATTTTGTCTTTAATCTTACCGTTATATTTGTTAGACGCATCGGCAAACTCTTTGATACCAAACATATTGCCGTGGTCGGTAAGAGCCATTGAATACATTCCGTTTTTGGTACATTTGTCGATAAGATCTGGCACCTTCGACATGCCATCCAAAATAGAGAAATGAGAGTGAACGTGAAGATGAGTGAAGTGTTGCGGAGTGTTAGAGCTTGTCTTTGTTGGCTTTGGAGTCTCTTTAATCACGGGCTTGACTTCCTCCACCATATTGGATACGACTTTAATCCCCGCAGGTTTAATCATATCAGGATTGGCAGAATAGAAATTGTCGAAGAAAGTGTTATCTTCAAGAATGTCGTTGTTATCAAGAACCTTGATACGAATCAGCTCGAGGAAGACGCGAGCTGTAGCTTCCACGTCGGCAGAAGCATTATGCGCCATGTCAAAGCCTTCGCCAAAGAGTATCTGGTGAATCTCGGCGAGTTTGGGCTTCTTGAACTTACGACCTGGACCGCCGCCTAACTTACAGAAGTTAGCAGTTTTTTCGGTGCAAGTGTCAATTACAAGTTTCTGTTCAAGAGGGTTGACGCCTTTGGTTCTGAGATATTCGCAGCCTACCACGTTGATGTCGAACATCACGTTATGTCCGATGACATATTTCACAGTCTTGAGAGTTTCAGTGAAGATGTCGAGTACGTTGTTGAGGTCCTCGCCTACGTTGAGAGCATGTTCCGTACTGATGCCATGCACCATGCTGGCATTGATAGGAATGATAAATCCCTCAGGCTTGATGATGTGATTTTCCGCCTTGACGAACTTGCCGTTCTCGTCGTGTATCTGCCATGCCAGCTGCACCATGCGAGGCCAGTTGTTGAAGTTTGTCAAGGGCGCATTCTTATCTAGCGGGAGACCTGTCGTCTCTGTGTCGAATATCAAAAACATAACAATTTCTTTTACTTGAAAAACTTAGCAAATAAAAATACCTTCCGCGAAAAAATGTCAGAATTTAATCTTATATCTGCTGATGCTAATATTGATTTTCAATAATATAATATTGTGAAATCATCTTTCCAAAACTAATCAATTTTTTTTAACTAAAATAAGATTTTGAATATTTTTTTTGGACTGAAACATGCCCATATTTTATGCTTTATATTTCTTATTATAAATTTTGTGTGATATGTTTTTTGTTTAATAAAAAGTTGTACTTTTGAGGATTAAATAAATTTGAGTTTTAAAATAGAATCATTATGGATACAAGAATCATTGAAGAAAAATTCCAGTCATTATTTGGCAATGATTATATGGTTTACACCTCGCCAGGCCGCGTCAACTTAATCGGTGAACATACAGATTATAATGGTGGCTTTGTATTTCCAGGTGCTATAGATAAAGGCATTTACGCAGTTATAAATCCTAACGGAACAGATAAAGTCCGTGCTTATTCATTAGATTATGATGGACAAGCAGAATTTGGCATGAACGAAGAAGACGCTCCACAAGAATCATGGGCAAGATATATTTTCGGCGTTTGCCGTGAGATGAAGAAAAGAGGCTTCGAACCAAAAGGCTTCGACACCGTTTTCGTCGGCGACGTTCCACTCGGAGCTGGCATGTCATCATCAGCAGCTTTGGAATCAACATTCGCCAATGCTTTAAACGACATATTCAACCTCAATATCGACCGTTTTGAACTCGCAAGAATCGGACAGTCAACAGAACACAACTACTGCGGAGTTAAATGTGGTATCATGGACCAGTTCGCTTCTGTATTCGGAAAGAAAGGTCATCTCATGCGTCTCAACTGTGCAACAATGGAATTTGAATATTTCCCATTCAACCCAGAAGGTTATAAAGTGGTTCTCCTCGACACAGTTGTAAAACACGAACTCGCATCATCAGCATATAACAAACGCCGCGAGTCATGCGAAAACGCTTGCGCTCATATCAAGGCAAGACATCCAGAAGTAAATTACTTAAGCGACGCTACAATGGCGATGCTCGATGAAGTGAAAGCAGAAATCTCTGAAGAAGATTATATGCGTGCTGTCTATGTCATCGGTGAAAAACAACGCGTCCTTGACGTATGCGCTGCTCTCGAACAAGGCGACTATGAAACAGTCGGCGACAGAATGTTCGGCACTCACTATGGCATGAGCAAGGAATATGAAGTAAGCTGCGAAGAGTTAGACTTCTTGAACGACGTTGCAAAACAATGCGGAGTGACAGGTTCACGCGTCATGGGCGGCGGCTTCGGCGGTTGTACAATCAACCTTGTTAAAGAAGACTTGTACGACAACTTCATTGCTACAGCAAAGAAAGAATATCTCGCAAAATACAACCGCGAACCTAAGGTTTACGATGTTGTAATTTCAGACGGAGCAAGACGTATTAAATAATTCATAATTCATAATTGTAGAGACGTATCAATAACACGATAAAAATTAACAATATGTAATTTACACGTCTCTGATAAATAGATTATAAAAAAATAAGATAAAAATGAAACCAACATTATTAGTATTAGCAGCCGGCATGGGTTCTCGTTACGGCGCATTGAAACAAATGGACGGCGTTGGTCCTAACAACGAGGCTATTTTGGATTATTCAATATATGACGCAAAAAGAGCTGGTTTCGGCAAAGTCGTTTTCGTAATTCGCAGAGACTTCGCAGAAGCTTTTGAAAAAGTCAACAACACAGAACGCTTCGGCATTCCTGTAGAATATGTATATCAAAGCATAGACGCTCTTCCTGAAGGTTATTCAGTACCAGAAGGCAGAGAAAAACCTTGGGGCACATGCCACGCTGTATTGATGGCAGCCGATACAATCAAAGAACCTTTCGCAGTTATCAACGCTGACGACTTTTACGGCAAAGAGGCTTACGAAGTTATGGCTAAATATCTCACAGAATGCGAAGGCAAGAGAGGCGCTTACAGCATGGTTGCTTATAAATTGAGAAACACATTATCAGAATTCGGAACCGTTTCAAGAGGTGTCTGCACTCAAGATGAAAATCATTATCTCCAGACAATAGTCGAACGTACTTCAATCGCCAAGACAGAAGACGGCGCAGCTTTCACAGATGAAGAAGGCTCTCACCCACTCGACTTAGACACATTGGTGTCAATGAATTTCTTCGGTTTCACACCTGACTTCTTCGAACATTCAAAAGAAGGATTCAAGAAATTCTTGGAAGGTCCAGCACAAACAAATATCAAAGCTGAGTTCTTCATTCCTTTGATGGTAAACAACCTCATCAACAGTGACGAGGCTAAGTTGAGAGTCTTGTCAAGCGACGCTGCTTGGTTTGGCGTTACATATAAAGAAGATAAACCAGATGTCGTTGCAAAAGTGCAGTCACTCATCGACAGAGGTGTTTATCCTAATGAACTTTGGAAATAATTAATAATGTATGAATAATAACGGACAATTGAAACAAAGACCGTTGTCCGTTGGCAAAATAACAATCATTATGAACATCGAAAGAATAGATCACGGAACATTGGAAGATGGCGGTGCTATTTATGTTTACAAGCTCACTAATGCTAATGGTGCAAGCGTGACATTATGTAACATCGGCGCTGGCATCGTTTCTATCGTAGTTCCAGATAAAGACGGCAAGATGACTGACGTTGTCCTTGGTTACAAAGACCTCGCTTCTTATATTGGCGACGGTCCATGCGCCGGCAAGGTTCCAGGACGTTTCTCAAACAGAATCAAAGAAGGTAAGTTCAGCATCGACGGCAAAGAATTTCAATTGGTCCTTAACACTGGTGATGGCAAACATCATCTTCATGGTGGCAACGACGGCTTCGCTAACCAACTCTGGTGCGGAGAAGTAAATGAAGAAGGTAATGTAGAATTCACTTATTTCTCAGAAGAAGGCGAATGCGGTTATCCAGGTGAACTCATCGCTAAAGCAGAATATCACTTGAGCGACGACAACGAACTTACTCTTACCTTAAAAGCAGAAAGCAGCGAGCCTACAGTCGTCAACCTTACCAACCACGTCTATTTCAATTTGAAAGGCGAAGGCAACGGTGACATCTTAGACCATAATTTGAAACTTTACGCAAGCAATTATCTCCCTGCAACAGAAGAACTGATTACAACTGGTGAGATCGCTACTGTGAAAGACACACCTATGGATTTCACAGAAGGCAAACTCATCGGTAGTGACATCAAAGCCGATTTCCCTGCTTTGGTAAACGGCAAAGGCTACGACAGCTGTTGGGCTATCGACAATTATAATAAAGGTGTGATGAATCCTGCTGCTACATTAAGTAGCGATGTTTCTGGCATCAAAGTCGATATCATGACAACACAGCCAGGCGTTCAGATTTATACCGGCAACTGGTTAAGCGGATGTCCTATCGGCAAATGTGGCAAGTCATACGAAGACTACGAAGGCGTCGCATTAGAATGCCAAGCATTCCCAGACGCTCCTAACAAAGCCAACTTCCCTAGCGCAGTATTACGTCCAGGCGAAGAATATAAAGAAGTAATTAAATTTAAATTCTCAACATTATAAAAATTAAAGAAATGGAAAAAAAACAAGGTAACTTTTTAGTAATCCTCGTGATGATTCTTTTGTTTGGTATGATTTCATTCGTAACAAACTTGGCATCACCAATGGGCGACATTTTGAAAAACCAATTCAGCGTTGCTAACTGGATGGGTACATTAGGTGTTTTGGCTAACTTTATTGCTTACGCAGTGATGGGTATCCCTGCAGGTAATATGTTACAAAAACTCGGTTACAAGAAAACAGCTTTAGCTGCTGTAGCAGTCGGTTTC
>JAZLEF010000018.1:0-20679 GCA_045615125.1 Bacteroidales bacterium | reverse complement strand
CATAGCGCGTAAGAAGTCTTGGTCGATGAACATAGCTTCGTTGTCGCCGCGTTCTGAGAGTTTCATTTGTTCTTCGAAACGAGCGCGTTGGTCGATAGGGTCGTTCAACTCTGTGTAAGCGTTAGCGAGTTCCTTACCGTTAACCATCAATTCAAAACGTTCTGTGAGTTCTGGATTTTCACGGTGACGTTTACATAATGGTGACATCTCAACTGGGTAGTCGGTGATGAATGTAGGTTGGATGTAAGTGCCTTCGCATTTTGCTCCGAAGATTTCATCTATGAGTTTGCCTTTACCCATTGTGTCGTCGATTTCGATTTCGAGGTTTTTACATACTTCGCGGAGTTGTGCTTCGTCCATGCCTGTGATGTCGACGCCTGTCTTTTCTTTGATAGAGTCAATCATGGAGATGCGTTTGAAAGGACGTTTGAAGCAGATTTCGTTGTCGCCGACTTTCACTGTGTCGGTGCCGAATACTTCTGTCACGACGCGTTCAATCATTCTTTCTGTGAAGTCCATCATCCAGATGTAGTCTTTGTAAGCGACGTAGATTTCCATACATGTGAACTCTGGGTTATGAGTGCGGTCCATACCTTCGTTGCGGAAGTTACGTGAGAACTCATAGACGCCGTCGAAGCCACCAACGATGAGACGTTTGAGGTAAAGCTCGTTAGCGATACGCATGTACATAGGGATGTCGAGAGCGTTGTGGTGTGTGATGAAAGGACGTGCTGTAGCACCGCCAGGGATAGATTGTAAGATAGGTGTCTCAACTTCGAGGTAACCGCTTTCGTTGAAGAAGTTACGCATTGAGTTGATGATCTTGGTACGAGCGATGAATATGTTTTTCACGTTTTCATTGACAACTAAGTCAACATAACGCATACGGTAGCGTTGTTCTGGATCTGTGAAAGCGTCGTAGATGACACCGTCTTTTTCTTTTACGATTGGAAGTGGACGTAATGACTTGCTGAGCACTGTCAATTCTTTGACGTGTATTGACACTTCGCCAGCTTGTGTGCGGAATACGAAACCTTTTACTCCGATGAAGTCGCCGATGTCGAGGAGACGTTTGAAGACGACATTATATAAAGTCTTATCCTCACCTGGGCAGATTTCGTCGCGTTTGATATAAATCTGAACGCGTCCGTGAGCGTCTTGAAGTTCGCAGAAAGAAGCAGCACCCATGATACGACGGCTCATGATACGACCGCCAATGCTGACGTTCTCAAATTTTGATAAATCGTTATCATCAAATTCTTCTGCTATCTGTGCTGTGTTGACATTGACTTCAAAAGCTGCCTGTGGATAAGGATTGATACCTAATTTGTACAACTCGTTTAAGGAGTTCCTTCTTATTTGTTCTTGTTCGCTTAACATAATATATTGATTTTCTTAATTGGCTATAAAACTTGCAAATATAAGAAAAAAGTCAACACGTCAACAAGACTACAAGACAAAAAGTAAAGAGGTGTATCTTTTTAAAGATCAGAAATTCAAAATCTCAAAATCTGAGAAGAAACAAGACCAATGACTAATGTATCATGGTAAAAACTTCTAAAATTCTAAAGTTCTATAGTTCTAAGATTCTTTTCTTGGGCGTTCCGGCAAGCCGTCGGGCTTTCCGCTATATCTTTTTCCGCCTCCAGCTTCCGTCTTCAAAAGGATGCCGCTCCAATCCCTAACGCAGAGGGAACTCTTAACTAAGGATATTGGCTTTTGAACCTTTGGATATGAGCAGGGTCGCAGAGCTTCTCGTAGCGCAGAAAATAGTGCCTTCGACAAGCTCAGGCACCAACAACTCTGAAATCCTGAAATCCTGAGTTCCTGAAATCCTTAAAAAAAGAGCGCCCTATCATAAGAGCGCCCAATCTTGTAGTCTTGTAGTCTTGTAGACTTGTTGTCTTATTAAAGTTTCACAACCTTACGTGTAGCTGTTCCGTTTTCTGTGTTTACTTGGACGAAATAGATACCTGTGTTATAGTTGTTCATATTGATTTCAACTTCATTGCCTTCACCTTCGATTCTTTCAACTAATACGCCTATGCTGTTGTAAACGCTGATTTCGTTGATGCTGTTGCCTTGGATCATTACAACGTCCTTAACTGGGTTAGGATATAATTCAACTTTAATAGCGTTGTTTTCGTTGATACCTATTGTACAATTCCAGATGATAGGTACTATTTGTTCTCCTAATGATGATGTTATATATAACTCAGAGTCAAATTCGCCTTTAACAGCAAAATCACAATAAATCTCAATTTCTACAGATTCACCTACAGATAATGTGTATGGAAGAGCGAAATCGTGTTCTGCATGATAGGCGAGATCATCTTTTACGCTAATACTATTGATAACAACCTCATTTGCGGTATTGTTTGTGATTGTCATTGTAACAAAGTCACCACTATTATCATCGAATATTATCTCTGTTGGATTTAAAGTGAGTGTTGTTTCGGTGTGTTCGCCCATTGTGAAGACGTGAGGGTCGAGTTCGCCGAAGACAGGTTGTTGGTATCTGCGGTTTGATTCGTCGGCTCCGAATACATAATATTTAACTTCTGATTTTGACTGATAGCCTTTGATATAACCTACATATTCGTCAGGGTTGCCTGTTGCTGTCATAGTAGCTGTTTGGTATTCGCCTCCGTCGATGCTGTAATAAACGAGGAGAGAATCTTGTTTCAATTCAGCGCCGCTGTAAGCGATGAACTTACTTGTGATGGCGATAGAGTCTTGCCATTCTTGTTCACCGAAGACGACATCGCGATGGTCGACATATAACATATTGAAATCCATGACGCCACGAGTACGGCAGTGAAGAGCATCGGTGTTCAGCCAGCCGTCCCAGTAGCTGTTGTTTGTAACGCCTATTACTTCATAACCAGGCATTGCTTCGCGATAGATGTTAAGAGCACCTTCGTTATATGTTGAGTTAGAACCCATTGGAACGAGGACTTTCTTGTTAAGAATCAAGCTGTTTGTATATGGAGAGATGACGCTTCCTCCAGGGATGTCGACGCGATACACTTTATAAGGATAGCCCCAGCAGCAGTTTGTTGTTGCGAAATATTCTGCTACTTCTTCGTAATAAGGATAACGAGGGTTTGACTGAGGGACGCGAGCCAACAATATTTTATCAGGTGCGAGGTATTTGCCCCAGCAGTCGACGTGAGCGATGTAATCGCCTTGAGGGTCGATGGTGACGTGATAAGGGTCGATGCCGAGATAATCTTTCATTCTTTGATATACTTGTTCTTCGCTGATGCCTTCAGCAACGCTTTCTGTGATGACGATGTCGTCGGATACGCCATTGCCACGGCCGTCTTGCATCATATTGCCTCCAGTGTGAACCACCTTCATGCCGAACATATCGATGTCCCAATATTCTGCGAAATGACCTGGGAGATCATCGTCGTAAGGACGAGGACGGTTGTAGATGTTGTCGACGATAGCTGGTTCTTTGCCGTTGAAGATGTACCAAGGACCGAAGTCACGAATCCAATATGAGTTGGTGCTTGCATTCAAAAACTCAATATTATCCATATTGACGCCAGCAGCTTGGAATTCGCTTTGAGCATAAGATTGTTCGTAAGTTGTAACAACAGTGATGACTTTGCAGTCTTCCGCCATTTCTCTCACGAGTTCAACAGGGATACCAAGAGGATAAACAATCATGACAGCTTGCATTGGCTCATATTCGCTTGGGAAACGAACCTCGCCCGTTGGAGGTGGAGTCTCAACAAAACTACGTGTTGATATTGGCATATTCATCTCTTCTTCTGAGAGATATTTCATCATTCTCCATTTAGGGAGTTCTTGTTCTTGAGCCTTTAAGTTAATGCTCAATACGAAACAAAATAATAGTCCGATTAAAGTAAAATTTTTTCTCATTTTTTTGATAAATTTTGTTTCGCAAAAATACCATTTTTTCCCATAATTACGTTATCTTTGCAGACATTAATATCATATTTTAAAAAATATTTCCTATAGATGAAAAAAAATGCTTATCAATCACTTCTGATTGTAATATTTTGTGTTTTATTATCAACATCATCATGTAAGATTATTGATAAATATAATGCGGCTTTATATGGTTATAATATGACTGAAAATGAAGCCATGATGAAGACAAACGATACCATAGTAGATGATGTCGTGCTGCAAGAAGAGGATGAGATCGTGGTGGAAGATGTGTTGATAGACGACCAAGATTATTATGATGAAGAGAATATATATGATGAAGTCATTGTTATTGACACCCTCGACCTTGCAGCTGTCGACAGTCTGGAGATGGTACTTCAGGAACGTATCGATATGGAAAACTCTGGCGAGGCTATAGTGGAGGAGTCGGAGGTGATGATGGATATGATTGACGAAGTGCAGGATATAAAATATTTCGAAGCAAATAAATTGGAATCAAGTTCAAAATCAGAGAACATTTATAATTATCCAGCATCATACGTTCCAACGTTTCCCGACAGCGTCTATGCTGATCGTATAGCAAAACTGAGAGAACAAACCACCATCGACTTGGTGTATAACAAACACGTCAAGAGTTTTATCGATGTTTATGCTGTGAAAAAAAGAGACCATATTTGTAGAATCTTGGGTCTTGCTGATATTTATTTCCCTATGTTTGAAGAAATCTTGGATAAATACAATATGCCATTGGAGATTAAATATCTCGCTGTCGTTGAGTCTGCCTTGAATCCTAAGGCTGGTTCTCACGCAGGTGCAAAGGGATTGTGGCAGTTTATGTACGGAACGGGTAAGGTGTATAAGTTAAATGTCACCTCATTGGTCGACGACCGTTTCGATCCTATCAAGGCTACCGAGGCGGCATGTCAGCATCTCCAGGATTTGTACGACACCTTCGGCGACTGGTTCTTGGCTTTAGCTGCATATAACTCGGGAGCCGGCAATGTCAACAAGGCGATACGTCGCGCAGGAGGCTTGAAGAACTATTGGGCAGTGTGGCCTTTCTTGCCAAAGGAGACAAGAGGCTACGTGCCAGCGTTCATCGCTGTCAATTATGTGATGAGCTACTCGCAAGAGCATAATCTCTATCCAACTGACCCTGGCATTATGGCCGACGGCGTCGACAGTGTCACCGTTCATCAGCCTCTGCATTTCGACCAGCTGCACGAGATGCTCAACATTCCAATGGAAGACATAAAATTCTTCAACCCACAATACAAGGCTAATATAATACCTGCTAATGCCAAGACTCCAATGGCATTGCGTCTCCCTGAACAATATATCAATAGCTTCATCGACAACGAAAAAGAGTTATATAACTTCAAGACCAAGAAAGGTATCGACAGAGAGAAACTCGAAGAAGAGATGAAGAAGGTTAGCGACAGAAGCGTCCATATAGTGAGAAGCGGCGAGAATCTCGGAAGCATAGCAAAGAAATACCGTATCAGCGTGAACCAACTTAAGACATGGAACAACTTGAAAGGTACTACGATATATCCTGGACAGAAACTTATCGTCTATAGCTCGGGAGCTCCGATGGCACAGTCTGGCAATAGCTCACCTGTAGAACGTTCCACAGAACAAAGAATACACGTGGTGAAATCAGGAGAGAACTTAAGTCTCATAGCCAAGAAATACAAGTGTTCAGTCACCGACCTCAAGACATGGAATAATTTGAAATCTACAACATTAAGCATAGGTCAGAAACTGAAGGTATATCCTCCATTGGAAAGCACATCGGGCAGTGGATCATCTGTCACACATACTGTCAAATCGGGAGATACTCTCTGGGATATATCAAAAAAATATGGCGTCAGCGTTGAACAGATAAGAAAACTCAATGGTTTAAGTTCTAATGCGGTCTTGAAAATAGGTCAAAAATTAAAGATAAAATAATAAACACATGCAACAAGACGTTGGATGTAAAAGAACTACAATAAAAACAATTGCAATATGAAAAAGTTAGGCTTAATTTTAGTTTTAGCAATTATGGCATCTCTTTCATCATGTGTTGAAGATGCTAAAGAAAAGGAAGTAAGAAAAGATCGTTCTGTTGGAGGAACATCGGAGGTCCTTTTGATTACGCAGAACGACAGCCAGTGGAACGGCCAGATGGGTCAGACTGTCCGCGACTTCTTCGAACAAGAACAATATGGTCTGCCTCAGCCAGAGAAGAACTTCAAAGTGGTACATATTAACATAGATGCTTTCAATGATATGTTCAAGAAACATCGTAACCTTATCATCGCCAAGATTGATAAAGACATAAAGAATCCATTGGTGGAGACACAGAAAAACTGGATGTCGGAGCCTCAGTATGTTATGAGGATAACAGCTCCATCAGAAGAGTCGTGGATCAAGACATTCGAGATGCAGAAAGATGGACTTAAATTGATGTTCGATCAAAATGAAAGAGAAAGATTTATGGAGTTCTTCCGTCCAACGACAGATACTAAAATCGTTGCTCAGTTGAAAAAGAAATTTGGTGTCACAATGAATATTCCTGAAGGATATTTCATCGGTGTCGACAAAGATGATTTCATGTGGATTCGTAAAGAGACCGACGATATGAGTATGGCTTTTATGGTTTATGAGTTGCCTTATAAAGATACGTCAGACTTCAATCCTGACAATATCATCAGAGTAAGAGACTCTATCGCTAAGAAGTATATCCCTGGTCCAATTGATGGTTCGTACATGACTACCGACAAAGAATTTTTGAAACCAGTATTCAAGACATTACCTAAGTTTCCTGCAGGTTATGCTGTTGAGACACGAGGATTGTGGAACGTCGTCGGTGACTTCATGGCAGGACCATTCGTATCGTATTCTATAGTGAATCCGGAACATAATAAGATAATCACAGCAGAAGGCTGGATTTATTATCCTAATAAAAACAAGAGAGATCTTTTACGTCAGCAAGAAAGTATCTTATATAGCTTGAAATTTGTGGAATAAAAGAATAAAAAAAGACAGCCTTAAAAGCTGTCTTTTTTTTGTATCGGGTAGGGGATTCGAACCCCTGTTTCGACAGTGAGAGTGTCGTTACCTGACCGACTAGTAGAACCCGACGCTAAAGCGTTTTTCGCGCTGCAAAGATAATTATTTTTCTTTTTTACTTGATAAAACAATGTTAATATTTTTTAAGAAAATTGACATATATTTTTACTAATTATTTATCTTTGCACACAATGAATTGGTTTAACACTATAATGGAAGACGGCAAGACGAAAGTCTTTGACCCAGTGAGAAAGATATATTGTATTCTTACACCAGAAGAGAAGGTCAGGCAGATGACTCTTCATTATCTCGTGGAGAAGAAAAATATCCCTGCTGGACTGATAGCTGTGGAATATTCTATAAAGGTTAACACCTTGTCAAAACGTTGCGATATCGTCGTTTTCAACAAACAAGCTAAGCCAATGATGATAGTGGAATGTAAGGCTGAAAGCGTGCCAATCACTCAGAAAGTCCTCGACCAGGCGATACGATACTACTCCGGACTTAATGTTGATTATATCTTGTTAACTAATGGAAAAACGATGTTCTGCTATCATATCGATATTGAAAATAAAAAAATTGAAGCTCTCAATGAGATACCATTATTAACGTAGTATTTTAATTTTAGTAAACTAAATAAAATATGAAGAAATTATTACTTCTGTTATTTGTATTTATTTCCCTTAATGCCTTCTCGCAGATTAAGGTTAAAGAAGGTTCTTTCCATAGAATTGAAGGATATCTGATGTTTGACAAGGACGACCATCGTGATATAAACTGGAAACCAATGGCTCTGATAAAACTGACGACGGAGAATATGAACGCAGAGCAACGTGCAAGGCTGCGTTTCAAAGGTAACTTAGAGACACAGATTGAGGTTGAACTCGCTGAGATTGGCGAGACTCATCTTTATATCACGGCGCAGGCAGCAACATTCCTCGAGATTATCCATCCCGATTACGGCAAGACGGAGTTTACCTTCCCTATGGACCTCTGCGACTTCTGCGGCTACGAGATGGTAATAGAATATACTCCAAAAATAGCAGAACATCAATTCGGCTTCCTCGCAATAAGCAGCGAACCGACAGACGCCGATATTTATATAGATGGAAAACATTATGGTAAGACTAATAATGTGTTAACCGACCTCACCGAAGGTACTCATCAGCTTAAACTTGAAAAAGAGGGATTTACAACACTTACCAAAAATATTGCAATAACCAAAGGTGAGACCTTGAAACTTAACGAGACCTTGCAGGCCGTAGTAAATAAAAAGACATATCTCATCGTTAAGTCTGACCAAGCCGATGCTCGTATTTATATTGATGATGAATTGATAAATACTCAGGAAGCATCTAAACCTGTTAACATTGGAACAACTCATACCTACAGAATAGAATGTAATTTATATCATGAAGAAAGCGGTAGCGTAACAATACAAGATAGAACTATAATAGACAAACAATTACGCCCAGCTTTCGGTTATCTCAATATTTCAACAACACCCGAACAAGGTGCCAAGGCCTTCGTTGATGGTGAGTATATTGGCCTCACTCCAATAAAAACTGATAAGATAAAGAGCGGTTCTCATAAGGTTATGGTGATGAAAGATATGTATAAGATGAATGAGAAATCTTTTGTTGTCAACGACGGACAAACCACCAACGTCACTCTTAGTATGGCAGCTAACTTCGTGAGCGTAACTGTTAACACTGACTCTAACTCCGACATTTACGTTGATGAGGAATATAAAGCAAAAGGAAAATGGACTGGCAAACTCTCTGAGGGAATACATGTCTTTGAAGCAAGAAAAAATAACCATAAGACAAGTAAGAAAAGCATGGATTTGGTCTTGGGAGAAAATAAAACCATAACACTTGAAGCACCCAAACCGATAAACGGCGAGATAGATATTAACACTTCTCCTATGGGAGCGATAATATACATTGATGGTAAAAACTATGGCGAAGCTCCTAACTATATCTCCAACATCTTGATAGGAGAACATGAGTTGAAACTCACCAAACAAGGCTATAAGGAAATAAAAAAGAAGATATATGTAAAAGAAGGAGAGGCTTTAGTTTTGAATGAAAAACTACAAGCCAATAGCCAACAGCAAACAGCCAATAACCAACAGACCTCGGGAAAAAATAAAGTTGTTAATGGAACAAAACAAACCTTTACCGTTAAAGGCGTTACCTTTACCATGATAGCCGTAGAAGGCGGCACTTTCTATATGGGAGCCACCTCAAAACAAGTCAGCGATGCTGAAAGTGACGAAAAACCTGTACACTCAGTAACTCTTTCAGACTATTACATTGGCGAGACTGAAGTGACTCAGGGACTCTGGCAGGCTGTTATGGGCGGCAATCCAAGTTGTTATAAAGGAAGTATGAATCCAGTTGAACAAGTTTCTTGGAATGACTGTCAGGAATTTATTAACAAATTGAATAAGATAACTGGAAAGAACTTTAGACTTCCAACTGAAGCTGAATGGGAATATGCAGCAAGAGGAGGCAATAAGTCTCAAGGCTACAAATACAGCGGAGGCAATATAATAGGTGATGTCGCTTGGTACTATAGTAACAGCGGTTCTAAAACACACAATGTAAAAACCAAAGTAGCCAACGAATTAGGCATATATGATATGAGCGGCAATGTTTATGAATGGTGTCAAGACTGGTATGGAAATTATGGCAGCGGTTCGCTGACTAATCCTACTGGACCTACATCTGGTTCTACTCGCGTTATACGTGGCGGTAGTTGTAACTATGATGCGAAGAACTGCAGAGTATCAAACCGCCGCAATAACATATCTGGCACTAGATTCGACTATATAGGTCTTCGTATTGTTCTAACTCAATGATTTAAAGAAGAACTGAAAATCAGCATAGTCTTGTAAACGGATATTGGAATTTGTTTTTTTAGACATACACCGTATGTCTCTACGTGAGATTATGGAAAATGGATACGAGGACAGAAAATATCGGAGACGGAAAATACTAAAACACTATAAGTATTCCTATTGCAATATGTAGTATCATCAGGAAGGGCAGTGTCAAGAAGAATTTTGCTTTCTTGGTTTTATGTCGGAAGGTGTACATCGCAGCAAGTCCGCCGGTTGCGCCTCCCAATGCTGACAATAAAATCAATGTATGTTCAGAGATTCTGTTTTTATCATTTCTTGCCAGATTCTTGTCAATCCAAAAAGTGACAAAGGTGACAATATTAATAAGTAGAAAATAAATTATAATAAATCTTAACATATAAATGGTCTAAAGTCTAAAGACTAAAGGCTAATGTCTAAAGAATGAAACTTTTGCCATTCGCCTTTAGTCATTTGTCTTTATCAGAATGATAAAATTGTTTCTTTGATAATTTCTATTGCTTTACGCAATTCTTCTTCTGTTATCACTAAAGGAGGAGCGAAGCGTATGATATGTTGGTGTGTTGGTTTTGCCAAGACGCCGTTTTCTTTCATCTTCATACATACGTCCCATGCTTCTTTGCCGTCTTTAGGTTTGATGATGACAGCGTTGAGGAGACCTTTACCGCGTACTAACTCAATCATCGGGCTGTCTATTTTTCTCATCTCTTCACGGAAGATATTGCCGAGATATTCTGCTTTTTCCATGAGTTTCTCGTCTTTGACAACTTGAAGAGCTGCCATACTTACTTTGGCTGCTATAGGGTTGCCTCCGAATGTAGAGCCGTGTTCTCCTGGTTTGATGTTCATCATGATGTAATCGTCGGCCAAGACCGCTGATACTGGAACTACGCCACCGCTCAATGCCTTACCCAAAATGAGGATGTCAGGACGTACGTTTTCGTGGTCGCAGGCTAACATCTTGCCGGTACGTGCGATGCCGCTTTGTACCTCGTCGGCCATGAATAATACGTTGTATTTTTTACAAATATCGTAGCATTTTTTGAGATAACCTTCGTCTGGTACATAAACGCCAGCTTCGCCTTGTATTGGCTCTAACAAGAAACCGGCAATCTTATGTCCGTGTTCTGCCAATACAGCTTCCAAAGCATCAGGGTCATTGTATGGGATACGGATGAAACCAGGTGTGAGCGGACCGTAGTTGGCGTATGAGTCAGGGTCGTTAGACATGGTGATGATGGTGATGGTACGTCCGTGGAAGTTGCCTTCGCAGCAAACTATCGTCACTTCATCATTAGGAATGCCCTTGCATACTGTTCCCCAACGACGTGCCAATTTCAATGCTGTTTCGTCTGCTTCGGCTCCGGTGTTCATAGGAAGAACCTTGTCGTAACCGAAATATTCTGTGATATATTTTTCCCAGACACCAAGACAGTCGTTATAGAATGCACGTGAACTTAAAGTGAGGTTTTCTGCTTGTTCACATAAGGCTTTGATGATAGCCGGATGACAGTGTCCTTGGTTTACTGCTGAATATGCTGAAAGGAAATCGTAATATTCGTTGCCTTCAACGTCCCATACTTTGGCACCTTTGCCTTTAGCCAAAACGACAGGAAGTGGATGGTAGTTGTGTGCGCCGTATTTGGCTTCTAACTCCATTGCTAATTGTGAAGTCATTTTCTCCATGTTATTTATTTTTTAGTTTGTTAATATTAGTTTGAATTTGATTTAAAAAGTACATACAAAGATATATTTTTTTTTATAAAAACACAAGATTTTTGATTTATCTTTGTAGCAAAAGAAAAAATTATGATCAAATCGATGACTGGCTATGGTAAGGCCGAACAAATATATCTGACAAAAAGAATTGTTGTGGAAGTCAAGACATTGAACTCTAAACAATTAGACTTATCATTAAAAATGCCTCAGGAGTTGCGTCCTCAAGAGTTGGATTACCGTAATGAAGTGGCAAATGTTTTGCAAAGAGGAAAGATTGATGTGGCCATCTCCGTGACCGACACCAATGTGGAGCAAAATACTCATATCGAAAAAGAAGTTATAGCTTCTTATCTTAAACAGATTAAGGAAATCTCTGAGGAATATAACATCCCTGCATCAGCCGACCTGGCGATGCTTCTGTTCAAGATGCCTGGAATTTTCGTGACACCAGAACAGGAATACGACGAAAACTTCATAGAAAAAGTCAGAGAGACATTGGTGGAAGCATTGAAAATGACCGATGAATTCAGAAGACAAGAAGGCGAGATTCTTAAAATAGATTTGTTGAAGAGAAAAAATCTCATCCTTGAATATCTCGGCGAAGTGACTCCTTTTGAGACTAATCGTCACGAAAACATCAAGAATAAGCTAATAAAAAATCTTACCGAGCTGACACAATCGGGTAAATATGACGAGAATCGTTTTGAGCAAGAACTGATTTTCTATCTTGAGAAACTCGACATCACAGAAGAGAAAGTGCGTCTTGCAAAACATTGTTCTTATTTCGATGAGACTATAGACGAAGAAGGCGCAGGTAAGAAACTAGGTTTCATCTCACAAGAGATGGGACGCGAAATCAATACTCTCGGTTCTAAAGCCAACGACGCTGATATTCAACGTCTCGTCGTCAAGATGAAAGATGAACTTGAGAAGATAAAAGAACAACTCTTCAATATTTTATAATATGAGAAAATCCAAAATCGGTCTGTTCTTCGGCTCGTTCAATCCTGTCCATAACGGACATCTTATGCTCGCGAACTACATAGTAGAATACACCGATTTGGATTCTGTATGGTTTGTCGTCAGTCCTCAAAATCCTTTCAAAGACAAGAAGTCGTTGCTTAATGACCATCATCGCCGTGATATGTTGGAGATGGCAGTGAAAGACGACGAGCGTTTTGAGGTCTGCGACATAGAGTTCTATATGCCAAAACCATCCTATACCATCGACACTCTCGTCCGCCTCTCAGAACGTCATCCTAACACCGACTTCTATCTCATCTGCGGAATGGATAATATGGAAAGTTTTAAGAAATGGAAAAACTATCAGGTCATACTCGATAATTACCATATTCTTGTTTATCCAAGAAAAAATTATGATGGAGGTGAACTTCTGAGTCATAAGTCGGTGCAAGTGATTGACGCTCCCGAGATTGAGATTTCTTCTACCTTTATAAGAAAGGCTGTAGCAGAGAAAAAAGACGTACGCTATTTTATGCCGGAGAAATCTTATAAGTATATGATAGATATGAATTTCTATAGAAGTTAATGTTTTTTTACATATATAGAACATTATCATAATTACGTTGTTTTCTGTTAAAGTCTTTTATCATGAAAACAGCTAACACTCTCGACGCCCTCATGTCTCTCACAGATGAACCTGATGAACACCTTTTTATTAATATAGCAGACGCGATAATATCTTACGGAGAAAAAGCCTTGCCGTCCTTGAAGAATAAACTGAATAACTCTAGAGACGACATACTTCATCAACGTCTGGAATCTTTGATAGATGTTATTGAACGTCGAGCTGTTGTAGATAAGCTGAAATGCTGGCATGAAAAACGTGAATATGATCTGATGGAGCCTTGCTTTATCTTGGCTAAACATCAATTCCCAAATGCCGACTGGTCGTGGCTCGGATTTAAAATCATGATGATTATTGAACAAGCAGAAAGTGAGATGAATCAGAATCTTACACCATTACAACAGGTTAAGATACTCAATCATATCATATATGATGTAAATAAATTCCGTGGCGATACTTTGGCGATAAACAATGCCGATTATTATTTCATCAACACACTTTTAGATACGCATATCGGTAATCCTTTTTCACTCGGCATTCTATATTGTATTATAGCAGAACGCCTCGGTATCCCGATTTATGGCATTGAAATACCGAATCATTTTATACTTGCATTTTGTAAAAACACCGAACATCATCCACAACTTGATGACGTGCTTTTTTATATAAATCCTTATAACAGAGGTAATGTCTTGATGAGAAAAGATATTCGTAACTATCTGAATGAATTGAAAGTGGAGCCGGAATTGAAATATTTTGAACCCACAACTAATACGAATATCATTAAGAAAATATTTAAGGTTTTGAGATAATTTAAGGGGTTTGAGGGACCTAAGGGACTTGAGTTCCCTTAGTCCCTTAAGTCCCTCTAAATCTTATTTAAGATCTTTAAGACAATTTGCGATATTTGTTTCGATGCGTTTCAAGATATTGTCTGACTCGTCAGCTTTTTCGAATTTCTTGCCTGTCACTTTTTCATAAAGTTCGATATAACGTTCTGAGATGCTGTTTACAATCTCTGGAGTCATTTCTGGAACTTGTTGTCCTTCTTGTCCTTGGAATCCGTTTGCCATCAACCATTCGCGGACGAATTCTTTTGAAAGTTGTTTTACAGGAAGACCTTTTTCGAAGCATTCTTGATATTCGTCAGCGATGAAATAACGTGATGAGTCTGGAGTGTGAATCTCATCCATGAGGTAGATTTGGTCACCTATCTTACCGAATTCATATTTGGTGTCGACGAGGATGAGTCCGTGTTTAGCGGCTATTTCACTTCCGCGTTGGAATAATTTATATGTGATTTCTTCAATTTGTTTGTAGTCTTCTTCGCTGATAAGACCTTGGCGGATAATTTCTTCGCGTGAGATGTCTTCATCGTGACCTTCGTCAGCTTTTGTTGTTGGAGTGATGATAGGTTTTTCGAAGCGTTGGTGTTCTTTCATTCCGTCAGGTATTGCTACGCCGCAGATGGAACGTTGACCGCTTTTGTATGTACGCCATGAACTTCCTGTGAGGTAGCCACGGATAATCATTTCAACAGGGAATGGTTTGCAGAGATGACCTACAGTAACCATTGGGTCTGGTGTTGCTATCTTCCAGTTAGGAACGATGTCTTTTGTCTCGTCTAGGAACAAAGCTGCTATTTGGTTCAAAGCTTGTCCTGTGTATGGGATACCTTCTGGAAGTATAACGTCGAATGCTGAGATACGGTCGCTAGCAACCATCACGAGATATTTGTTGTCAATGAAATAAACGTCACGAACTTTGCCGTGATATACTTTTGTCTGACCTTCGAAATTAAAGTCTGTTCTTGTTAATGCTTTCATATTATTTATTTTTATAGTTAATTTTCAATTTTCAACTCCTCGTTCTCCGTCCTTGTCCTTGTAAAATTTCTTGTAAGCGTTGACGATGTCGGTGACGAGTTTGTGTCTCACAACGTCTTTTTCATTGAGCATGATAAACTCTATTCCATCAACATCTTTTAACACTTCCATAGCTTGAGGCAATCCGGAAGGCTGGTTTTTAGGTAAGTCTATCTGGGTGATGTCGCCGGTGATGACGAATTTTGCTGAGCGTCCCATTCTTGTCAGGAACATCTTAAGTTGTGAGCATGTCGCGTTTTGCGATTCGTCGAGGATGACGAAAGCGTGGTCGAGAGTACGTCCGCGCATGAAGGCGAGAGGTGCTATTTCAATTGTGCCATCTTCCATGAAAGCCTGTAACTTAGCCTGTGGAAGCATATCGCGCAAAGCGTCGTAGAGAGGTTGAAGATACGGATCTAATTTCTCTTTCAGGTCGCCAGGCAGGAAGCCTAGGTTCTCGCCAGCTTCTACGGCAGGACGTGTCAAGATGATACGTCTTACTTCCTTGTTCTTCAAGGCTCTGACTGCCAATGCTACAGCGGTGTATGTCTTGCCCGTACCTGCAGGACCAATGGCAAAAATCATGTCTTTCTTCTCCGAAGCCTTGACCATCAGCTTCTGGTTGGCGGTCATGGCTTTGATTTGAAGTCCGTTACGTCCATAAACAAGGACGTCGCTATCGTTAAGATTTTTTATGAAATCGGATTCGCCAGCGCAGAGCATGATGTCTTCAATAACCTTGCTGCTGATGTTGCCGTAACGTTCTAAATGTAAAATCAATAAATTGAGACGATTGATGAAATATTCCACTTCTTCATCTTCACCTATAATCTTGATATAATCGCCTCGTGCTATTATCTTTATCTTTGGGAATAGAGATTTTATCATTGTAAGATGCTGATCGTTAGCACCATACAAATCACTAGGATTGACGTTTTCTACTTGAACAATTTGTTCTGCCATTATGATTTATACCTTTCTTAAAAATATCTACAAATATAATAGTTAAGAGAATAAGAATCGTAAAAATGTTCATAAAAATTTTTTTTTAATGTTTTTTTACTTTTTCTAAAAACGTATATTTGCATCACATCTTTTCAGGGATTCTATATTTATTATTTAATTTTTATTGTAATGGCAATCATAACATTAACTAGCGACTGGGGTTTATCGGATTATTATGTTCCTGCGGTAAAAGGAGCAATATATTCCGCATTGCCTAATGTTAATATCGTTGACATTACTCATAACATAGAAGCCTTCGATGTGAGGTCGGCAGCTTTTATAGTCAAGAATTGTTACAAGAATTTTCCTGAAGGAACAATACATATCTTAGCTATTGATACCGAGGAGTCTACCGATAATCCTCATGTCGTACTGAAAGCTAATGGTCATTATTTCGTCGGTACCGACAACTCTATTTTTTCTCTTATCATAGGTGGTGACGAATATGAAGCTGTCATAATCGATGTTATTCAAGATTCTGATTTCTTTACGTTTAGCACCAGAGACCGCTTTGTGAAAGTGGCGGTCATGCTCCACGAGGGAGCCGCTTTGTCCGACATAGGCAAACCTTATAATATTAAGGAGAAGATAGAACTGCGTCCTTCCTACGACTCTAACTCAATCCATGGTCTGGTGAATTATATCGATGCATACGAAAATCTCGTCACCAATATTCCAGAGTCGCTCTTTGAGGAAATAAGAGCAGGACGCGCCTTCAGCATCAAGATTTGCTGCGGAATGTACACCATCAATAAGATAAGAAAAAGCTATCAGGAAGTGCCAGAACCAGACATACTCGCTCTATTCGGCACACACGGATTTATGGAGATAGCACTTAACCACGGCAAAGCAGCATCGCTGCTCGGAATGGAACGCGACTCGGCAGTGGATATTTATTTCGATGACGAAAAAAATATCACTAAAGAAAATACTACGCTTTTTTAAATAATGTTAATATTAAATTCAAATAGCTCTTGCTTCCTGCTCCCTGTCCTCGTTACTTTTGTTAATATTTATATGTAAATAAATATAAAAAAGTTAATTAATGTTAAAAACGAAAAAGGCATTGTTTTTCGTTGTATATTTGCGCAATAAAGTCTGGATGATTCATGAATTCAGAGATTCAAAAACTCAAAATTTTAATATTAAAATATGAAAAAATTATTTCTAACATTAGCAGTCATAATGACTTTGACTGTCGTCTCCTGTCAGAAAAACAATACATACAAAAACAAACTGCAAGTTCATCACGAACATCTCGAACCTCAGGAAATCAATATTAAGAATTACTCTCAAGCCCTTTTCTCTATCGATACTGCCAACTTTACGGAAGGTCTGAAAGATATTCAGAAAGATTATCAAATCTTCCTGAATGGCGATCTTGATAATGCTAATGCAGTGAAATACATTAAAGATTTTGCGACAGATACCTTCTGCATGAGAATTAATGATTTAGTGGAGAAGAAATTTTCTGATAACAAAACTTTAGCTAAAGACATTAAGTCGGTATATCAAAGATTTAACTATTATTATCCAGATGTCAAGATTCCGTACGATACTTATTTTTATGTGTCAGGAATTGATTATGAGATGCCTTCCGTTATGATTCAGCCTGAAGGCGTCATGGTTAGCTTGGATTTCTATCTCGGTAATGATGACAGGATATACGATTATATCGGTATGCCTCGTTTCCGTTCTATAAGATGTCAGCCTTCCTACATCACCCGTGACTTGGCGCAGTCGATGTTTCAGAATGTGTACGGTAGACAGTATCAGAAAGATGTGCTGACGGAGATGATAAATGTTGGCAAGCAATTATATTTCATTGAAGCTATGAATCCTTCGATGCCCGACTCTGTCTTGATGGGTTATTCCTCTAAACAGACACAATGGATTGAACAGTATGAGGCTGATGTGTGGTCTTCTATAGTTGGAAACGATATTTTGTATGCCAATACTGCAGAGTTGTTTCGTAGCTTCTTTGGTGATGCTCCATTTACGCAGGCGTTTTCCAAAGAAGCACCAGCACGCCTCGGTGAATATATAGGACTGCAGATAATACGTTCATATATGACAAATAATGAAGTGAATCTGCGAGAGATGCTAGATAATAATGACGTACAGCAGATATTTCAAATGTCGCAGTATAAGCCGATGAAGAAGTAGTGTCTGTGGAAATATACACTCTACACACTAAACTATTCTACACTCTCAACTTTAATTAACCTTAAACCTTAAACCAAAATGTTAGTAAAAACCTTTGGAAGTGCCTTGAATGGCATTGAAGCTATTACTGTCACCATAGAAGTCAATATCGACAGAGGTGTGCAGTTTTTCCTTGTCGGCCTGCCCGACAGTGCGGTGAAAGAGAGTCAGCAACGTATAGAGGCGGCACTGACTAACAACGATTTTAAATATCCTAAGAAAAAGCTTACTATTAATATGGCTCCTGCCGACATAAGAAAGGAAGGCTCTTCTTATGATCTTCCTATCGCCATCGCTATTTTGGCAGCGTCAGAACAGCTCAGCACCGAGCTTCTCGACAAATATGTGATAATGGGTGAGCTGTCGTTGGATGGCAGCCTTAATCCTATAAGAGGTGTGCTACCCATAGCGATAAGAGCCATGCAGGATGGCTTCAAGGGATTGATATTGCCTTCTGCCAATGCCAAAGAGGCTGCAGTGGTGGAGGACCTCGAAGTGTATGGCGTCGATAACATCATGGAGGTAATATCGTTCCTCAACGGTGCCTCTTCTTTGAAACCTGTGGAAATATCTAAATACGACCAAAACAGCGACGACGTCTATGCCTTCGATTTCTCCGATGTGAAAGGACAGGAGAATATCAAGAGAGCCTTGGAAGTGTCTGCAGCAGGATCTCATAATGTCATCCTCATCGGCAGTCCCGGTAGCGGCAAGACAATGCTGGCGAAACGTCTGCCTACCATCATGCCTCCTATGACTTTGAGAGAGGCTCTCGAGACAACCAAGATACATTCTGTGGTGGGACTCCTCGGTAATGGCTTGTCGCTGCTGAAGTCGAGGCCCTTCAGAAGTCCTCATCATACGACATCGTACGTGGGACTGGTGGGCGGCGGCGCATATCCTCAGCCTGGCGAGATCTCGTTGGCTCATAATGGAGTATTGTTCCTGGACGAGCTGCCGGAGTTCAAACGTAACGTCCTCGAGGTATTACGGCAGCCTATGGAAGATAGGGTGGTGACGATAGCAAGAGCTAAACAGACGATAGAGTTTCCGGCTAACTTCATGCTTGTCGCAGCTATGAACCCTTGTCCTTGCGGATATTACAATCACCCGACACAGGACTGCACCTGCCAGCCAGGAGCTGTGGAGAAATATCTTAACAGAATATCAGGACCGCTGCTCGATAGGATAGACCTCCATATCGAAGTGGTGCCAGTGCCATTCGAGGAACTGTCGAAGAAAAACGCTGGCGAGAGAAGCAGCGAGGTACGTGCTAGAGTGATGAAAGCTCGTCAGATACAGACAGAACGTTTTGCAGACATACCTAACATTCATTCTAATGCTCAGATGAACTCTAAGATGATACAGAAATATTGCTCGCTCGACGAGGAATGTTCTAAGCTGCTCAAAGGTGCTATGGAGCGACTGAACCTCTCGGCAAGAGCCTACGATAGAATCTTAAAGGTGTCGCGTACCATAGCCGACCTCGACGGCTCAGAAAATATCAGGGCAGAACACCTCGCCGAAGCCATTCAATATAGAAGCCTCGACAGAGAAAACTGGGGAAAGTGAGGACGGGAGACGGGAGACGGGAGACGGAAAGCGGAGACGGAAGACGGAATATGGAGACGGAAGACGGATACGGATACGGAGACGGAAAGCGGATAGTGGAGGCGAAAAAAATTCCGCTTCCATTATCCGCTTTCGAAGTTAGAAATTAGGAATTTTCAAAAATTCCTAATTTCTTTTGCGTATGGAGTACGCCAAAGCCAAGCCTCCGAGGAGAAGCAAGCCGCTGCCAAGTGGTGCTTCAGCAGCGAAGTCGTAGTTGACACCATGCTGGCCTGGCAAAATCGGCATGTTTTGTCCCCAGACATCTGAGTTGTCTCTGTATTCAGTATAATTGCCGTTACTGAAGAAACCGTCGTTTTGTGCGCTTAAGTTCAATCCGAAAATAAGGGCGAATAATATTGTTGTTATTATCTTTTTCATTTTTCAAAGTTTAGTGTTGAATGTTTACTCTCAACTAATTTATAATATTATCTTCTGAACATTAACTCCGTTGTCGTCAACTTTCTGGATTACATATACGCCAGCACTGAAGCCTTCTGCAGGAACGCGATGAATCGCATCTGTACAACTGCCATTGAAAACGCAACGTCCCATTGCATCGAAAATCTTGATATTGGCATTACCGTTAATATCATAGATGACGATGTCTCTGTTGTTGATATATGCGAAATTAGACAAGGAGGTTGATGTTGAGTCGTCGTTTATTAACAACACGAAACGGTTTGGATTTTCGTCGCTTGTTGCGGTGAAGCTGTATTCGTCTTCGAGGAGCATGTTAGTCTCGATGCCTGTGAGACGGTCAACCAATGTGACGTTTCCGAACTTGCCATTTATGTCTAAGCTGATGCTGTAGTTGC
>JAZLEF010000017.1:0-5260 GCA_045615125.1 Bacteroidales bacterium | reverse complement strand
GTTGTTCTTAACTTCTCCTATCAAAGTCCAGTCTGCCGGCTCACCCCATTTTGTCGTACGCAGTCTGCCGTGTATAGTGAGAGCTTGTATGCCCACATCTTGCAAACGTTCTGCTATATCGACAATCTCCTTATGCTCGCTGTCGTAGCCAAGACGTGTCTTCACCGTGACAGGCGTCTTCACCGCCTTCACCACGGCTTCAGTGATTTCAATCATCTTAGGTATATTATTCAAAATACCAGAGCCAGCTCCTTTAGAGGCCACTTTCTTAACTGGACAGCCAAAATTAATATCGATGATATCAGGATTGTAACGCTCCGCATAACGCGCAGCCTCAACCATAGGTGCTACATTATTACCAAAAATTTGAACGCCAAAAGGACGTTCTTCTTCAATAAAGCCTAACTTCCTGACACTCTTGACAGCATCACGTATCAAGCCATCTGATGAAATAAATTCTGAATAAACGATGTCGGCACCTTGTTCCTTGCAAGCATGACGAAACGGAGGGTCGGTAACACCTTCCATCGGAGCCAACAACAAAGGAATATCTTCAAATTCTAAGTTCGCTATCTTTTTCATATCGACTGCAAAAATACTCATTTCATTTAATCAAAAAAATATTAAATTTGCAAAAAATAAAATAATTTCGTCATGACATTTCCTATATTCAAAAAGACAAGTTTAGCAGAAAAAATATTCATTATAGCAGCTTTATTAGTTGTAGGATTTATATTATCAGCTGTCGTTGGAGTTGCCATCACATTTGTTTCCAGAGAAAATGTCTTAACAGAATTAGGAATGTTACGAATATCACAAATCAGCAGCCAGCTGTTGACTTTCGTCATACCTCCGCTATTGTATGCTTGTTTGGTAAAAGAAAAACCAATGAAATCATTAGGATTCAACAGCTTCCCTCTCTGGTCTTTGTTAGGAATATTGATGATGTACGCCATCTTACCCATAAACAACATTTTCGCGGAATGGAATTCAAGACTTACATTACCTGAGTCGATGGCAACATTAGAAAAAATGATAAAGGCTCTTCAAGAAGAAGCTACTCGATTGACTGACACCATGCTTAATGTTGATAATTTCAGCGGCCTAATAATCAACCTGATTATGATAGCAGGCTTAGCAGCCTTCGGAGAAGAACTGATATTCCGTTCGTTATTACAGCCTTTATTAATAAAATCTTGCAAAAACATTCACCTCGGCATTTTCATCACATCTGCAATATTCTCTTTGATACACTTCGAGTTTTACGGTTTCTTGCCTCGTCTTGTTTTAGGTTTATTACTCGGCTATATGTTCTATTATTCAAGAAGTATATGGGTCCCGATGATTATGCACTTCGTCAATAATGGCACTGTTGTAATACTTTATTTCCTCAATAACAAAGGCATTACCAACATTGATATTGAAACATTTGGCCAAACAAAAGTGTTTCCTTTAATATTAAGTATCGCTATAATGATCGGATTGTTCTTCATAGTGATACGTTGCTATAACAAAGAATTTAAAACTGAAGATTGTCAAAAATAAAAAATGAGAAGTTTATTAATTATCGATAAATTACTCATTTCCAAATTCATTAAATTTGGAGTTGTAGGCTGTTTCGGAATGATAATAGATTTCGGAACAACTTATCTCTGCAAGGAAATATTCAAGCTAAATAAATACGTCAGCAACGGAATAGGTTTCATCATCGCTGCCACTTCAAATTATTTCTTGAACAGAATCTGGACCTTCGAAAGTCATAAAGAAGATATTGGAGTTCAATATATTCAGTTTATGATAGTGTCGACCATAGGATTAGGAATCAACTCTACGGTGTTGTATGTCTTAACTGATAAACTAAAATGGAATTTCTATCTAAGCAAGCTAATAGCAATAGGAATCACGACAATATGGAATTTCTTCGCTAATATGCTATTTACTTTCGCCTAAAAATCTTTATTCTCCTCAACAGCCTCTGTTCCTCTACAAAAAACCAAGAATGAGTTAAAGAAAGCGAACAAAGTCACGCCTATTTGTGTCTCAATAGTATCTTCTGTAAACATCGAAAGCATCATAATGAACAAGAAAACGATATATATATAGTTACGGTTTTTCTTGTCTGCGAAGTATGGATATAACATAGCAAACAAAAACCACAACAATCCCAACACTCCAAATGCCACTGTGATTGCAAGATACTGATTATGGCTTCTAAATCTATATTCAGGTCTTAATTTAGAATTAGTCTCTTCATAATAATTAGCGAAAGCATTTGCAATATCGCCAGTTCCCACACCAAACAAAAGATTATCCTTAATAATACCAAAAGATGCTTTGATAAACTCAACACGCTGGAATACAGAGCTTCCGTTGGCATCACCGTTTCTTTCATAATTATTATAAGCAATCATAATCTTCATGATTCTCGTCTTGACACCTGGATTCTCGATATAATTATAATTGGCAATACCATTTTCAATATTTGCTACATCACTTTCCAAAAGCTGGTTCACGCCCTCAGCATCTTTTCTTAAATCTTTGGAAGTAAGATAACGAACCAAACGATGATAACCATCTTCATATTCATTCCTTATCTTCATATCGCTACGTTTATTCCAAGCATCAAGCATCTCTGCTTTTGAAAGATATAAACCAATATAACGTCCGTCTTCTATTCCAAAGGCAGTTGTATCAAAGACATAAGGATTACCAAGTTTTGTATGTGTATCTAACTGGTCTACAACAATTTCTTCTGGATTGTTATAATCATATATTATTTTATACGGCACAAGAAACATCACTGCGGAACATGCAACAATTACAAGTAGCGTTGATATTTTAACTGCAATATTTTTACTTTTAAATATGAAAAATAATGCAAGCACAACACAGAGAGCTGCAATTATCAAAACACTGATAAATGATTCCCAGATAGTTATCTGCCACAAGAACCATATTATCAAAAATATTATGATAGCTTTAACTATTGTACTATAATTTCTTTTAATGAAAAAATATCCCAAGATAAAGATTGAGAACACCATGCAAAGCGACACTCTGATATGACTTACAAAGACTGACAATTCTCTAACATCGACGAAGTCTCGAAGGAAGAATTTGATTGCACCAAGCACCGTAACAAAGAAAACCGAGCTGATAAAGAACCATATAACAGTATCAAACTGTTTCTTGTTCAAAGGTTTCATTGATGATAATATGAGAGGGAACGCCAGAATAGGAAGTTTTATTCTCAAATCCTTGAATGCGTATTGAAAGTCGGATGTATAAATAAGACCGATGAAATGCAATATATACATCGACACCATCACGACAGCCACTTTGTTATGTATGAAGTCGTTGAATCGTGTCTTTATATTATTCCAAATACCTTTGAAAGACACAAGGACACGTGACACAATTCTGTTCAGGAAAGGTTTTTCCGGAAACATTTTATTGATGGCACGCATATCAAGACCAAGCAAAAACCAAAGAACGATGAGGTAAAATTGCGATACACTTAACCCAAATTTAGAAGTAGGAATAAAAACACCTATGAGTATCAATCCTACCAAATAAAAATATGTTCCAGTTTTACCGTATTCTACCTTCATATTTTTTAACTTTAAACTTTGAAGTACTATAAACTCTTAAGCAAGTTTTCGTATTCGTTTTCGCCATTAGTGTTCAAGAGAATTTCAATAGGGCGATTCAGCTCAACATCATTTTTTAAAGTAGAAATAATTCTACCCTTTTGATAATAATAACGAGCAACTATTTCAGACTTCAGTATCTCAGAAATCTCTTTTCTGTTATTTATCAAATCGTTGTCCTTATGACTTTTCAACTCATTTTCCAGAACATCGAGTTGAGCCTTGATATTATCGTAGTAACCTTCAAGTTTTGCAGTTTTGACTAACACTTCGAAGTCTTTTTCACTTTCTGAAGTATATTTAAAATCCTGACTTTCTACAAACTTGACAAAGTCATCATAAATCTCATCTGTAATTTCAAATTCGTTAGCAGCTTTAATTGACTTATGTTCCTTATGATACTTGTTAGCGAATTTAAAAATCATATTCTGAGCATATAGATGAGCTGTTATTGTTGAGAGCATTTCTGGTTCTACTTTGATATCAGGCTGGATTCCATGGCCTTCATAAACAATTCTTCCGTTAGCAGTTTTAAACTGAGGACCGAGAGTATCGTTTTTGCTGAGAGTGTCATTCTTTGATTTCTTTGAATAATCTATCTCTTGGATACAGCGTTTACTTGGTATATAATATTTTGACACCGTGACCTTCATCTGAGTGTTATAGTTCATAGGCAAGATATTTTGTACCAATCCTTTGCCGAAAGTTCTTTGTCCAACTATCACGCCTCTGTCGAAATCTTGTATCGCGCCAGAGACAATCTCACTTGCAGAAGCACTTGCCTCATTGACGAGTATTGCGAGAGGAATCTCTGTATCTTCTGCTTCATGTTTTGTATAATAGTTTCTATTTTGCTCTGCTGTCTTACCTTTAGTATAAACGACGAGTTTGTTTTTTGGCACGAAAAGATTCACAATATCGACAGCTTCATTGAGGAGTCCGCCGCCGTTGCCTCTAAGGTCGATGATGAGACCTTTGAGTTCATTTTGAGATTTCATTTCCAAGAAAGCCTCTTTAAGCTCTTTAGCAGCATCTTTAGTAAACTGATTCAAAATGATATAAGCTATACCGCCATCTAGTACTGTATAATATGGGATATTATCTATTTTTATTTTTTCGCGAGTGAGAGTTTTTGTTATTATATCTTTTTCTCCATCGCGTCTTATCTTTATTGTAAGAGTTGAGCCAGGTTGTCCTTTGAGGAGTTCGCTCACTTCAGCCACTGTCTTTTTCTCTGTATTGACACCGTTTATCTCCAGTATAGCGTCGCCAGGGAGAAGGCCAGCTTTATGAGCAGGAAAGTTTTCGTATGGTTCTGAGATATGTACATTATTATCGTAATATTGTATTATTGAACCTATTCCACCATATTCTCCCATGGTCAGAAGTCTAACATCTTCTATCTCAGACTCAGGGATAAAGACGGTATAAGGGTCCAATTCCTTAAGCATAGCCTTGATAGCAATCTCATTAAGTTCGGCAGGATTTATCTCATCGACATAATTTTGGTTAAGGTATCTGAACACATTATTATAAATATCGATGCTTTTTGAGATTTCAAAGTTATTTTGTTTTTCTTGAGCGCACAATGCGAGAGGAAAAACGAGCAA
>JAZLEF010000016.1:0-2899 GCA_045615125.1 Bacteroidales bacterium | reverse complement strand
GGCAATGTTTCTATCAAACTAAGGGCATCAATGAACTTATATAAAGATTGTTCTAAACTGTCGCTTTTATATAAGTCAACAGCCTCGCTATTATAAGATTGAGCTTTCTCTAATCTTTCCATTAAATCTTGATTTGCATTCCTCTGGCATGAAATAGAAAACAACATAAAGAAAGAGATGATTGATATTATGCAGAAGAGTCTTTTCATAAACAAGAGTATTTGTTTACAAAGATAAGAAAAAAGTCAACAAGACCACAAGACTACAAGACTACAAGTTTTTTTTTAGTGATGAAGTAATGTAGTAATGAAGTGATGAAGTCCTTAATTCCTCAATTCCTGGATTCCTGAATTCCTGAAACCCAAAGTCGCACGTCCGTACGCCCCTACGCGAGACCCTCTAATCCCTCAATCCCTGAAATAGTTCCGAAGGAACGTCAGTTTCCAGGCAGGCGGTGGAGTGCGTAGCACGGAACCCCTGCAAAACAATGTTTAGTAAAATCAAAGCGCCGAAGGTGCGACAGAATCGTGATTGATTTTTTCTGTCGTACCTTCGGCACTATGATTGATATCCGGTCTTTATCGCAGGCATTCCGAGCTGCGCTCTTCATACCTGCCTGGGAACTATCGTCCCTTACGGGACTCTTTTTTAGAATTTTAGAACTTTAGAAGGACTTTGGCTTTTGAACTAAGGCTTTTGAACCTTTTTTTAAATCTCAGAAATTCAGAAATTCGGAATGATATAGATTCAAAATTAACATTTTTTAACTTTTTTATATGAAAATGAAATATTAATTTTGCTGAATCAAAAACCAATGGAAATAAAGTATGAAACAGAATACATAATTCCGTTTTCGATAAAATATTTCTGTATTTAAGAGTATTGATGTAAAGTTTGATTCTGATAAATTATCAGATATAATTGATGATTTTTAATAGTGCAGATTGATATTATGGAGGATGATAAAAATAAAAAAGTCACTCGTCTGAACTCTATAAGAGGAACTCAAAGGTTCACTAAGCCTTCTCAAACGAATGACATTGCAAATGTACAAATAAATACTGAAATAGCAATACCAAAATTAAGAAAACTTGCTCAAGATTATTATGGAGTTACTGACCCGTATGGTTTTTTAACAAATCTAAGAAATGCATTGGATATCCCAAATTTAGAAGGTGCAAGTAAATATGGAGTTGTTAAAATTAAAAAAGATGATGGCAGTAAATTGGAAGCATCATTGAGGATTACGAATCATAATAGCAATGCAGAAACATATATAACTCATAATGCAAATTATGAATATAATCTAAGCATTCTAGTGAGGAAGAATTTCAAGACAAATACTTTCAGACCGCATGATGAAGTTCGACTTGATGAATATGTATATTATGGCAAAAGAATGGCTAAAATAGAAAATCCATTGTCGCAAATAGTAAATAGTATTATTGGATTTTTACAGAATGGTGTATATGAAGATACAACGGGAATAGCTTTTAAAAATAGTTCACCATTGTAAATCCAACACTTTTTTATTCAAAAAATTCAGAACCTCAGAATCTCAGAAGAACTTTGGCTTTTTAACTAAGGCTTTTGAACTTTTTTTTAGTGATGAAGTAATGAAGTCCTCAAATCCTCAGTTCCTGAAATCCTGAATTCCTAAAAAAAGAGCGCCACTTTAACAGCAGCGCCCTATCTTGTAGTCTTGTTGACTTGTAGTCTTTACTCAGCATAAATCTTTTCAACCAAGTCGGCGTAGTTTTGCATAATTTTGCTACGACGTGGTTTCAGACTTGCTGTCATTTCGCCTGACTCGATAGTCCATTCTTTGGCGATGAGTTCGAACTTCTTCACTTGTTCGTAGTCACCTAAGTCAGCGTTGTATTTATCTATCTCTTTTCTAAAACGCATGATGACGTCTTTGTTCTTGATCATCTCTTCATCATTTGTGTAAGGTATGTTCTTGATTTTACACCATGATTTAAGATGTTCGAAGTTAGGATAGATGAGAGCTGCTGCGAACTTCTGGCCTTCGCCTATGACTAAGAGTTCGCCGATGAATGGTGATTCTTTAATCTTGTTTTCGATGAGCACAGGGCTGATGTATTTACCCATTGAAGTCTTGAAGATTTCCTTGATACGACCAGTGATTTTGAGGAGACCGTCTTCGTCGAAGCAGCCTTTGTCGCCTGTGTGGAAGTATCCGTTTTCGTCTATGACTTCTTTGGTTCTTTCTTCGTCTTTGTAATAACCGAGCATTACGTTAGGACCTTTCACGAGGATTTCGCCGTTTTCTGCTATCACTACTTCTTGGTTATCCATCACGACACCTACAGTACCGGCTTTGAGTTTGCCTAAGGTGAGACTGTTGGTTGCGATAACAGGTGATGTCTCTGTCAAGCCGTAACCTTCAGAGAGTTGTATCCCTATTGCTGTGAAGATTTTGACGAGGCGTGGCTGGATAGCGGCGCCGCCAGAGATGATGAGCTCTAGTTTATTGCCGAACACTTTTCTCCATTCTTTGAAGACGAGTCTGTCGGCTATCTTAAGTTGCTGACGATAGAACCAGCTGTTGTGTTTCTTTGTCTCGTCATAACGTTCGGCGAGGTTGAGAGCCCAGAAGAATATAGTCTTCTTGATGCCTTTGAGTTTACGTCCTTTACGTACGATGGTGTGATAAACCTTCTCGATGAGGCGAGGCACTGATGAGAAGTGCTGTGGTTTTATCTCAGCCATGGTGTCAACTATAGCACCGAGGTTGTCGACATAATAAGTGCTTACGCCAAGATAAACGTGGCAATATTGTACTGCTCTTTCATAGATGTGAGAGAGAGGCAGATAGCTTATTGCGTCGTGTGTTTCGTTGATAGGGTAGAGTGGGCAGAGATATTCTATGATTGAC
>JAZLEF010000015.1:0-12114 GCA_045615125.1 Bacteroidales bacterium | reverse complement strand
TTCCGTATTCTTTACATACAGATCTGATTGAGGTTCCACCTTTGATTAGATTTATGATTCTTATCTTTTCTTCAAATAGATATTTCATATATAAACTGCACTCCTTTTTGTTTTTTGTCCAACTTTTGGGGTGCAGTTCACTTTCGCTCCTACGGAGCTTTGATATCATTACAAATCAACATTATGCAGGGATTTCGTGCTATTGCTCTCCATCACCTGCCTATTGTCTGCCGTTCCTCCGGAACTTCAATATTAGAATATATTGGTAAATATTTTAAATTTAGGATAGAAAAAAAGACAGGTAACTTGGGCTGTTTTGTATGCCCGTTACCTGTCTTTTTTTCGCTCAATCACCAACCATTTTTGGCAACATTACCTTTATTCTTTACTCAAAACTACTCCATAACAGCTCGTATGCTCAGACCGTCATACCTATATCTGTCTTCTAGCTCTATTCTATAAGATGAATAATATATGTTATAGGCAACACCATTCCATCGAGAAGAAGGAGTTGATGTCCAATATTCCACATCAGCACCCGAATCATAATTTTTATTACCATATTCAATACAACCAGCAGCAGGAAGGAAGATGTAATTGCTGTTAACCTTGGAGGTTACCTTATAACCATCAACTCCGTTCTGTGTCGTCCAAGTCCAGGTACATTTATTCATGAGCTCTTGCATCTCTTCTTTTGTCGGCATCCTCCAGTCGCCGCCCCAGTTGGCTGTCGCTGCATCATACTTAACATTACCTGAAATATCACCCATAGTCTTCAAGTACGTCAGACTATTTTTTTTCGTATATTTACGCTTAGGCATTGTCTCACCCCATGCGAAATAATCACCATATTGTTCTGGAGCATTGGCACCTACATTACATGTCGCCCATTTAACGCTTAACCCCAGGTCAACAAATTGACGGCCATTTGTCTTACGAAGTATTAGCTCCATATTTACAACACCAGAACAATGTTGATCAACCAATATATTCTGTGTTTGTAAACCTTCCTTGTGATCTACCTTGACAACATGTGTACCGTATGCCAAAAGTATTTTCAATGGTGAATTACCAGCATAACTTCCATCAACATACACCTTAGCGCCATTATAGTTGGTATTTATAGTAATTTCTTTATAGTATTGCCAGTCATGCACCTGTTCTATTGTCGAACATTCATCAACCTTTACTGTAACAGATTCAGTCCTGGTTGGGAAACCAATTTTCATAAGTTTTAAGTCATATTTACCTATCTTTATTTTAGGTATAAGCAAAGGCGTTGTACCGTAGTGTTTGCCATTTATATACACATCTGCTCCCTCTGGAACATTTTTCACTTCAATGCTTCCACAAGCATCAATAACAGGACGCACAGGAATACCCCACGTTTTAGAATAGTTCGTTGTGTAACCATCATCCTTCATACAACGTGCTTCTCTTTCATTATAACTTGTTGGTGTAGAAGTCCATAACCACGAACCTTTATCCTTAGCAAGGGACTTTTCATAAGAAATAAGATCTGCTTTTGGTATAAATATACTATTGCCATTAAATCCTGTCACTTTATAACCATTCACATCGTTTAGAACGACCTCCTCCCAATTACATCTTAGCAATTCTTCAGCTTCTGCTTCTGTTGGCATCCTCCATGGTCCTCCCCAGTTAGCCGTAGCTGCGTCATATTGTGCATCCCCAGAGAAATCAGCAATTTTTTTATCATATGTCTTGCTATTTTCATACGAATAAACATTTTTCGTCTTTGTCTCTCCCCAAGCATAATAGCCACCACATTCTTCAGGGCTATTGGCTCCCACATTACATGTTGCCCACATGACGCTTAGTCCTAAGTCAACATATTCGTGTCCGTTATATTCATTCCATTTGACCTCAACTACATTTACATTTTTATTTACATTAGTTAAATTAATTTTTTTAAAGAGCGTCTTGCCATCACGTTCTATCCTAAGGTCATGATAGTCGTACGACACATTGACTTTCACGGGGCTAAGGCCAACATATTTACCGTCAACATAAACTTTATCTCCGTCTTTTTCTGTTTTTACAACTACATCCTTACCTGACTGGAGTTTCTCATTTAAGTTCAAGGTCTCGCCTTCTTTTATCGTTATCGTCTTTGTCATGGTAGCGCAGCCTTGTTTTTCCAACTTCAAGGTATGTGTTCCTATCAAAATAGGGTCTATAAAAATAGGTGTCTGTCCGTAATTCTTTTCGTCTATATAGACAGTTGCGCCCGATGGCGAGCTGCTGACGTTCAACATACCGTTTATCGCAACAAGAGCACCAAACGACACATTTGTCTTTTTGCCTGCAACAAGCTCTATTGTTTTTTGCTCCGTCCTATAATTTGCCTTTCTCACTTCTACGACGTGATTGCCTTCAATGAGTTTTCCTGTCCACTTTCCTTTTGATTTAAACTCATCATCAATATACACTTCAGAAGAATTATCTGCCACCGATACCGTCACATCGACGAAGACCGACAACATATCAATATCGGCTCTTGTTGTTTCTTTATCATATACGGTCACCGTTTTTTCTGTTGTCTTAAACTGGTCTTTGACAACTTTCACTTTATATTTACCGATGGACATTTTATCCGACTTGTACGGTGTTTCTCCCACCAGATTTTCATCGATATATACTTTTGCACCAGTCTCTTTACCTGTAGTGATGTAAACGAATCCGTACTCTGGCACCAAAGTTAAGTCCAAGACTTTTTCCTCATTTGTTATGGTAAGGCTTCCTGATTCTGTATGAAACAGATCGCACTTCACTTCCCAAGTATGCGTTGAACCAACAGCAAACTGTTTATGCACAAACTGTTTTCCTACGTATTCATTGTCGATAAATATCTCAGCTTCTGACTGATCTGTCTTTATGATAAGATATGTATTTTCTGAAACAGAAGACATCGGCACATACTGCAGCACCATCTCGTAGCCGCAAAAATCGCATAAATCTTCTGGGAACCAGTATTCCGTCTTGCCGTAGTCAGGATGAATTATTTCTATGAAGTTTGCCGCTTGCGCCGTAAGATAGAGATAAGTCTCATAACCCTTTTGTTCTACGTCGAAATATGTCTCCAAATTACCTTTAAAGATAAGGCGAGCTCTTTCTTCAGCTTTCATGCCTTCGGCTGTGAGTTTTATCAGAGCCATAGGTTCCCAGTTGATGTCTCTGTGGTCTTCCTTGTCCAACATCAGATAACCATCAATTTTATGGAAAGAACCTTCTTTAACATTGATTTGAGAAAATGCATTTATTGATATTAATGCAAAAATTACAAGTAAAAACTTCTTCATTTTTTTAAATTATTGAAAAAAGCAAAGATAAAAAAAAGACTAATGACTAATGGCTAATGACTAAAGTTTTTTTTCCTATCTTTACGCCTCCAAAATTTATATATCAAAAATGGTCGACATTCTACAAACTAAAATAGAATTTCTGAAAGGCGTAGGACCCAAACGCGCTGAGCTTCTTAACAAAGAGCTCGGCATATTCACGTTTCAGGACCTGCTCGAATATTTCCCTTTCAGATATGTTGACCGCAGCAAGATACATAAAGTAAACCAGATATACGACGACACCGTATATTACCAACTCGTTGGTACCATATCCAATATGAAGACTCACGGAGAGCCAAGGATGACACGTATCAGTGCCACATTCTCCGATGAGACAGGTTCCATAGAACTCGTCTGGTTCAAAGGCCTCAAATGGATAAAAAACAAATTCACTCCAGGAAAGAAATATCTGCTCTTCGGCAAGGCCAACGTCTTCAACAACAGATTTTCTTTCACACATCCCGACATCGAAGATTACGACCCTAACGACAGAGTTGTAGGAGAAAGTCTGCAAGGTGTCTATAACACCACGGAGAAACTGCGTAACGCAGGTCTCGGCACCAAACAGATAGCCAAAATTATCAAGACATTGGTACTACAGACATGGGAGACAATACCAGAGAATCTTCCTAAATCTCTTATATTACAAGACAAGCTGCTTTCAAGAAAGGCAGCGTTCTACAAGATACATCTGCCGCTAAACAGCAACGACATACATTTAGCTACCACGCGTCTCAAATACGAGGAACATTTTTTCTTCCAGCTCAGTCTTCTTCTTAATAAGAAAGAAAGAAAAATCAACACTAAAAGCGTCGTCTTCAATAATGTTGGAGAATGTTTCAACACCTTTTATAATGAACATCTCCCCTTCCCTCTCACCAACGCACAGAAACGCGTCATCAAAGAGATACGCAGCGACCTAAAGACTGGATTTCAGATGAACAGGTTATTACAAGGTGACGTGGGCAGCGGCAAGACTATAGTCGCACTGATGGTGATGCTACTCGCCATCGACAACGGATTTCAGGCAGCACTGATGGCACCAACAGAAATATTAGCCACACAGCATTATGAGACAATAAAGAAAATGCTCGGTGACATGAAGGTGAACGTGGCTTTGCTGACAGGTTCTACAAAACAGAAAGAAAGAAAAAACATACTGCCAGCTCTCGAGAACGGTGACATCAATATTATCATAGGCACACATGCCCTGATAGAAGACACGGTGAAATTCAAGAGTCTGGGACTTTGTATCGTTGATGAGCAACATCGTTTCGGTGTAGCACAACGCGCTCGTTTTTGGGAGAAGACAGACTATCCACCGCACACCCTCGTCATGACGGCGACGCCAATACCACGAACACTCGCCATGACACAATATGGCGACCTCGACGTCTCGAAGATTGACGAGTTGCCTCCAGGAAGAAAACCTATCAAGACAGTTCATCTCTATCAAGAACAACGTCTCACCGTGCTCTCTTTCATGAAGAAACAGATTGCCGAAGGCCATCAGATTTACGTAGTCTATCCTCTCATCAAAGAATCAGAAAAGATGGACTTGATAAACCTTCAGGAAGGTTATGAAGCCTTGCTCCGCGATTTCCCTGAGCCAGAATATAGAATATGTGTAGTGCACGGACAGATGAGCGCAGAAGACAAAGACTTTGAAATGCAACGTTTTGTAAAACATCAAGCGCATATCATGGTGGCTACGACCGTCATTGAAGTAGGAGTCAACGTACCTAATGCATCTGTTATGGTGATAGAAAATGCCAACAGATTCGGTCTGTCGCAGCTGCATCAGCTGAGAGGAAGAGTAGGACGCGGAGCCGAACAGTCATATTGTCTCCTGCTCACCGACCATAAGATAACAGGCGAAGGCAAGAAAAGGATGGAGACGATGGTTCGCACCAACGACGGTTTTGAAATAGCAGAAGCTGATTTGCAGTTAAGAGGACCGGGAGAGACACAAGGCACACGACAATCAGGAATGATAGAGATGAAAATAGGCGACTTTGTAAAAGACGAGCCTATCATAAGACATACAAGGAGAATGGTTGGACTATTATTAGACGACGACCCAACGCTTTCCAAGGCAGAACATCAGATTACCAAAGACTATTTCAACAAAAACTTCTCCAATGGTTTCGACTGGGGAAGGATAGGTTAAACCATAAAAATACTTTTTTCTAAATTTATAATTTTTTGATTTTTTAGGTTGTAAAAAATTCGTATCTTTGCAGCCCTAAAAATGTAATTTTCACATTGACATGAACAACGAAGGTAACAAGGGCAAACGTCAACGTATTGCCACAAGAAAGACTGCTGGTGTACGCAGATTCAGTGATGAGAGATTAGAGCAGTTTGAAAGAGAACAGGCTTTTCGCCGCGATGGCGATGAAGAAAGACCAAGAAAGAGCTTTAGACCAAGAAGAGACGACGACAGAAGAGAGTCATTCGGTGGCAGAAAAGAGTCAAGTTTCGGTGGTGGCAGAGGCAAATTTGGTGACAGACCTGTAAGAGAAAGAAGAGATGAACGCGATGAGAATCGCAGTTTCAGAGATTCCGATGGACGCCGTCCTAAGAAAGGCTTCAGCGAAAATCGTGAAGACGACAGACCATACGGCAACCGCCGTAATGCGAGAGGTGCTGCTCGTAACGAGAGAGACTTCGAAAGAACTCGCTTTAACGACAGACCTGAACGTAAAAACAGTGGCGAACGTCGTGGTGGCGGTGGCTTCAAAAGAAGAGAAAAAGACCCACTCTACGACAGACCAAGAGCTACTGGACAAATCCGTCTTAACAAGTACCTCGCCGACTCAGGTATATGCTCACGTCGCGAAGCTGATGACCTGATGATCGCTGGCGCAGTGACAGTAAACGGCGTAGTAGTAACAGAACTCGGTACTAAAGTCAACACAACAGACAAAGTGGTATATGGCGGTGAAACACTTAACCGTGAAAAACTTCGCTATGTGCTCCTTAACAAACCTAAAGGCGTCATCACAACATCCGACGACCCATACGAACGTCACACCGTTATGGAACTCGTACAAGACGCTTGTAGCGAACGCATATATCCAGTAGGAAGACTCGATAGAAACACTATCGGTTTGCTCCTCCTCACTAACGACGGCGACCTCGCTAAAACATTGACACACCCAAGCCACGAAGTGAAGAAACTTTATCACGCTACATTGGATAAACCTCTCTCAAGAAACGACTTGATGAAAATAAAAGAAGGTCTCATCCTTGAAGACGGTCCAATTGAAGTTGACGGCATCGACTGGGTTGTTGACGATCCAACAAAACGTGAAGTAGGAATAGAGATACACTCAGGTCGTAACCATATCGTAAGACGTATCTTCGAAAGCCTCGGCTACGAAGTCGTTAAACTCGACAGAGTGATGTTCGCAGGTCTCACCAAACAAAACCTCCCACGTGGTCACTGGAGATTCCTCACACCATCAGAAATCAGCATTCTTAAAAGAATCAAATAAAAACATGAGCTGCTTGTTTATTTCAAGCAGCTTTTTTTATCTTCTTCAAGAAAAAAAATCATCCTATTTTTTCAAAAAAAGCTCTGACATTTTGTCATAAAATATTATCTTTGCATTTTAAATCATGATTTTACAATGAAAGTATCTTATAATTGGCTCAGACAGTATATCAACTGCGAATTATCAGCAGAAGAAATCGGCAAGAAATTAACAGGAACAGGTCTCGAAGTTGAAGACTTAACACCTTATGAATCAATAAAAGGCGCATTAAAAGGCGTGGTAGTAGGTAAAGTAATCTACTGCGTTGACCATCCTAATTCAGACCACCTCCATATCACAAAAGTTGACGTAGGCGCAGAAGAACCTCTCAACATAGTTTGCGGCGCACCTAACGTGGCAGAAGGTCAAAAAGTTTTGGTTGCCACTATAGGCACAGAACTTCATAAAGACGGTGAATCTTTCACCATCAAGAAAGGCAAGATCCGCGGCGAGGTTTCAGAAGGTATGATATGTGCAGAAGATGAACTCGGCATAGGCGAGTCACACGACGGCATCATGGTACTTCCTGAAGATTATGAAATAGGCAAACCTGCTTCATTCTACTTCCCTGTCGAACAAGATGTCACACTCGAAATCGGCTTGACAGCAAACCGCTCAGACGCTACTTCACACATCGGCGTCAACCGCGACCTCGTGGCAGCTCTCAATTATCAAGAGAAAACAGATAAATATCATCTCAATATTCCTTCAGTAGATGACTTTAAAGTAGAAAATAACGACAACGAAATCGAAATAGTCGTTGAAGACACTAAGGCTTGTCCTCGCTACTCAGGCGTAACAATAAGCGGAGTAAAAGTTGGACCTTCTCCAAAATGGTTGAAACACAGACTCGAGGCTATCGGACTTCGTTCTATCAACAACATCGTCGACATATCTAACTATGTCTTGATGGAAACAGGTCAACCTCTTCATATCTTTGACGCAGATAAGATTAAAGGTAAAAAAGTTGTTGTCAAATGTCTCGCTGACGGAACTCCATTCGTTACTTTAGACGGAGTTGAACGCAAACTCAGCAGCACCAACCTGATGATTTGTAACGCAGAAGAACCAATGTGTATCGCTGGCGTTTTCGGTGGCGCAGAGTCTGGCGTAACAGAAAATACAACTAACATATTCATCGAAAGTGCTTACTTCAACCCAACATCAGTACGTAAGACATCTAAATATCACGGCTTGCAAACTGATGCCAGCTTCCGTTATGAACGTGGCTGCGACCCTAACATGACAATGTACGCATTGAAACGCGCTGCATTATTAGTCAAAGAATTGGCAGGTGGAACAATATCTTCTGAAGTAAAAGATATTATCAACGGCGACTTCACACCAGTACGCGTAGAACTTAAATTTGCTTATCTCAACAAGATTGCTGGTCAAGAAATTGAAAAAGAAATAGCTGTCAATATCTTGAAAAACTTGGATTGCAAAGTTGTTGAACTCAACGAAGAAAGTGTAACAGTCGACATTCCAACATGCAAAGTGGATGTCTATCGTCCAGCTGACTTGGTAGAAGAAATACTTCGTATCTACGGCTACGACAACATCGCTATTCCAGAAAAAATTAACGCTACTCTCAACGTAGTGGCTAAACCAGATCCAGAAAAATTAAAGAGAAACATTTCTATCATGTTAGCTTCTAATGGTTTCTACGAAATCATGAACAACTCTTTAACAAAAGAGTCTTACACCAAAGACATGGACAGCTTCGACGAAAATAGAAATGTAAAAATATTAAATCCATTAAGTTCAGATTTGAACGTTCTTCGTCAATCACTTCTTTTCGGTGGTTTGAAGAGCATAGAAAACAACCACAACCATAAGATTTTCGACATTAAATTCTTCGAATTTGGTAACACATATTTCTATGATGCCGACAAAAAACAAGAAGGAATATCATTGTCACCATATTCAGAAATCTATAACCTCGACTTGTTCATCACAGGTAAAGATAAAGAAGAATTATGGAGCAACAAACCACAAAATGTTGACTTCTATGAACTTAAAAAATATGTTTTTGGTATCTTGAACAAACTCAATATCGATGTCAATAAAATCGAGATGAGTGAAGGACAAGTTAAACATTATGAATATTCTATAGTTTACACTCTCAACGGAATGGAATTATGCACTCTCGGCAAGATAAATCAAAAGACATTGAAACTCTTTGATTTGAAGAGAGAAGTATATCACGCAACAATGAACTGGGATAACTTATTGAAAGCTAATAAAGAAGCTAAAGCTGTTCGTTATGAGCCATTGCCAAAATTCCCTGCAGTACGTCGTGACTTGGCATTAATTTTCGATAAGAATGTGAACTTTGAACAAGTTAAAAACGTTGCTTTTGCAGCAGAAAATAAAATCTTGAAATCTGTTGGTCTGTTTGACATCTACACCGGCGACAAGATTCCAGAAGGCAAGAAACAATATGCCTTGAGTTTCATATTGCTTGACACACAAAAGACATTGACCGACAAGGTTATTGAAAAGACAATGGCTAAGATTCAAGCTGCTATTGAACAAGAATTAAAAGCAACATTAAGATAAAATGGACATTCAGGACATCCAATCAATAAAACAACGATTTAAAATAATAGGTAACGACCCGCATCTCAATCGCGCGATTGAGATTGCGGTTCAAGTTGCCGGCACCGACCTCACCGTCCTCATCAATGGTGAGAGTGGTACAGGTAAAGATGTATTTCCTCAAATCATACATCAAAATAGTTCAAGAAAACATAAAAATTATTTCGCAATCAACTGCGGTGCTATTCCAGAAGGAACCATCGACTCTGAGTTGTTCGGTCACGAAAAAGGCTCATTTACAGGAGCCATCGATACAAGAAAAGGATATTTTGAAGTAGCCGACGGAGGAACCATTTTCCTCGATGAAGTCGGCGAGCTTCCTTTAGCCACACAAGCCCGTCTCCTGAGAGTTTTGGAAAACGGCGAATTCATCAAAGTGGGTTCTTCTAAAGTACAAAAGACTGACGTCAGAATAGTGGCAGCCACCAACCTCGACATTCCTTTGGCAATAGAAAAAGGAAAATTCAGAGAAGACCTTTACTATCGTCTTAACACCGTTCCAATCCGCATACCTTCATTACGCGAACGTAAAGAAGACATCAGATTGCTGTTCAGAAAATTCGCTGTCGACTGCGCAGAAAAATACAGAATGCCTGCACTTCAGTTAACACCTGAAGCTACTGTCATGATTGAAAATTACCGCTGGGATGGTAATATCAGACAACTGAAAAATATCACGGAACAAATATCAATCATTGAAAATGAAAGAATTATCACTCCTGATATTTTAAAGAATTATCTTCCTAACAACAACATGACCTCTCTGCCAACATTATATAAAGGCAGCCGCGATGAAGAAACAATCTCAGAACGTGACCTATTATATAAGGTGCTGTTCGATATGAAAAATGACATCATCGAACTTCGTAAGACTGTAAAAGAATTATCAGAAAACAGAATCAATGTTCAGCATATTACTGATAATCAAAACTTGACTCCAATAAATGCAACAGTCATCAGCCCAATAGAAGAGGAAGAAGACACTTTCGTTTATGTTCAAGATAATGATGAGACAGAAAAGACAGAATCAGTAAAAGAAACACAGAGTCTTTCTTTGGAACAAACAGAAAAAGAACTGATTTGCAAAGCATTAGAACGACATAAAGGAAAAAGAAAAGACGCAGCAAAAGAACTTGGAATAAGCGAAAGAACATTGTACAGAAAAATTAACGAATATAAAATCAATCTTTAATGAGAATCTTTAAGGATATTAAGATGCTGAAACATAAGGACACAGAGACACAGAGACATTTTACTTTGCGACTTTGCGACTTTGCGACTTTGCGACTTTTAAAAAAGACTTGTTGTCTTGTTGTCTTGTTGTCTTGTTGTCTTTTAAACAGTTGTGGAATATATTCTTTCTCAGGAGCATCTATACCAGCAGAAGCAAAGACTGTTTCAGTACAATATTTTCCTAACAACGCACAGCTCGTCAATCCTTTATTAAGCAATACCATCACCAATGCGCTCAACGATATATTTGTAAATCAGACGACTTTACAATCTGTCGCACAAAATGGCGACCTCGCTTTGGAAGGAGAGATAACAGGTTATACAACATCACCAATAGCTATTACAGGTAATCAAACCGCAGCTTTAAATAGGCTTACTGTTACAGTAAATGTAAGGTTCACAAACAAATATGACGAGTCTAAGAACTTCGAACAAAAGTTTTCTCAATACCAAGATTATCCAAGCGGACAAGATCTCAACTCAGTTCAAGATGTTTTGGTTGAAACTATAGTAGAAGATTTATGTCAAGATATTTTTAACAAAGCTGTTGTAAATTGGTAAAATGGATAAGGAAAGATTAAATCATATCATCAATAATCCTCAGAATATCAACGACAATGATATTGAATCATTGAGTGGTATTGTCGAGTCTTATCCTTATTTCACTATTGCGCAAGCTCTGTTAGCCATCGGTGTCGAACTTAAAGAAGACAACAAATCTAATCGTCAGTTAAGACTTGCTGCTGCAATGGTTCCAAACAGAAATGCATTGCGTCATCTTTTGGCAGAATCGAAAGATAAATTAAAATCCTGTGATTTGCCTGACGAACTTGGCAATGAAGGACAACAGATAACTGACAGCAGACAACAGACATTGGAGACAATAGTTATTCCTGAGATTGATTTGAACAAATCGCAGGAGGAGCTCTCGAGAGAGATGGCTTTGTTAGAAGAGAAACGTAAGACGTTGGATGAGTTGAAGGCCATCATTGAACAAAGAATTATTGAGTTAGAACAAGAAAAAGAGGAAAGTAAAAAAGAAGATAAAAACTTATCAAAAAACGAAATTATTGATAAATTTATCGCAGAAAATCCTCAAATCTCCCGACCTAAGAAAGAGTTCTATGACCCATTTATGGTGGCACAGGCCAGTGTTGTTGACCAAGAGAATATCATAAGTGAAACATTAGCAACGATTTACCTCAACCAAGGATATATAGAAAAAGCAATTTCAATATATCAAAAATTAAGTTTGAAAAATCCAGAAAAAAGTGTTTACTTTGCAGAATTAATTAAAAAAGCGAAAAATAAGTTTAACAATTAAATAAATTAATAAAATGTACGTAGCAATTTCAGTATTCATCCTTATCGTCAGT
>JAZLEF010000014.1:0-5192 GCA_045615125.1 Bacteroidales bacterium | reverse complement strand
TATTAAAATTTTTAAGGGACAAATATACAAATAATAAATATATAAAACTTCTCTTTCAAAGAATTTATAAAAAATATTAATAAAGTGTATTTTTGTTTTGTTTTATTAAAAGTTTGTATGTATTTTTGTAACATGAATAAGATTTTATTGGAAGTAATCGGCTTAACATATAGCAACTCCTTGAGTGGTGCTTACGCCTTGTTTTTAGGCAACAAAAGTGATGACAAACGTCTGCCAATCATCATTGGAGACACCGAAGCTCAGTCCATATCTCTTGCTTTAGAAGGATTCGAAAATAAACGTCCACTTACCCACGATGCATTCAAATCATTTGCAGACGCTTTCAACATCAATATTTCAGAAGTTGTGATAAACAGATTCCATGAAGGTGTATTCTATGCAGAGCTTCATTGCGAGAAAGACAATGAAGAATCAATTATTGATATTCGACCTTCCGACGCTATTGCAATAGCACTTCGTGTCAAATGTCCTATCTATACCACATTCAACATCATGGATGAAGTTGGAATAATATTGGAAGACTCCGACATCGAAAATAGCAATGAAAGCAATGAGGAAATGTCGGAAGACTTGAGTCACGACCAAATGGGCCATTACAACCTTCAGGATTTGGAAGCTCTTATGCAAAACGCCATCGACAGAGAAGATTATATGATGGCTTCCATTTATAGAGACGAAATAAAAAAAAGGAAAAAGTAAAATGAGACAGTATTTAGATTTACTACAACATATTCTCGATGATGGTTTTCAAAAAGGAGATAGAACTGGCACAGGCACAATAAGTGTCTTCGGCCATCAAATGCGTTTTCACCTCGAGGACGGCTTTCCTCTCCTAACCACAAAGAAAGTCCATCTTCGCTCCATCATCCACGAGCTTCTGTGGATTATCAATGGCGACACTAACATCAAATACCTCCACGACAACAAGGTCAGTATCTGGGACGAATGGGCTGACAGCAATGGCGACCTCGGCCCTATCTACGGAGCACAATGGAGAAACTGGAACAACGAGGGCATCGACCAGATTGCTGATGTCATCAACTCGTTAAAGAACAACCCTAACAGCCGTCGCCATATAGTAACAGCATGGAATCCAAGCGTGCTTCCTGATGAGTCATCAAAGGATTTCGCCGTTAACGTAGCTAACGGAAAAGCCGCCCTTCCTCCTTGTCACGCCTTCTTCCAATTTTACGTAGCCGACAACAAACTGTCATGCCAGCTATATCAAAGAAGTGCCGACGTTTTCCTCGGCGTGCCTTTCAACATCGCTTCTTATTCTTTATTGACAATGATGATAGCTCAGGTATGCGGACTTGGACTCGGCGATTTCGTACACACCTTCGGTGACGTTCATATCTACAACAACCACATCAATCAGGTTAAATTACAATTAAGCCGCGAACCTCGTGAGTTACCGACAATGAGACTTAACCCTGAAGTCAAGAGTATCTTTGACTTCAAATATGAAGACTTTAAATTAGAAAATTATAATCCATACGACGCCATCAAGGCTGATGTATCAATTTAATATCAAAGAAATAAATTAAAAATTATTTATATGAAGCCAAAAATTTCTATAGTAGTAGCAATGGCTAAAAACAGAGCCATCGGTAAAAACGGTCAGTTGTTATGGCACATCTCCAACGACCTTAAACATTTCAAAAAAGTAACAACAGGAAAATGCGTCATCATGGGGCACAACACTTACGTGTCATTACCTGGACAAAAAGCATTGCCTAACAGACGTAACATCATCATCTCCGACAGACTAGACGAAGCACCAGCAGGTTTCGAATTGGCAACATCAATACAAAAAGCATTGATGCTCGTCGAAAACGAAACAGAAGTGTTCATCATGGGAGGTGGCATGATTTATGAACAATTCCTCGGAATGGCAGAAACATTATATCTCACAAGAGTTGAAAAAGACTTCGAAGCTGACACCTACTTCCCTATCATCAACTTCGACGAATGGAACTTGACAGAGTTGGAAGTCATCGACGAAGACCCTCAAGTCGACTATTCATACAGATTTGAAACTTGGGAAAAGAAGAATTAAGATTCTCCGCTCCCACACAAAAAAAAGAGACGCTACTTCAAAGTAACGTCTCTTTTTTTGTAGCCTTGTTGGCTTTATCAATGAACGATAGAGATACGTTTTGTTGTTTCAAAGTCAGCTGTAACTACATTGATCATATAGATACCTGCTGGCATTTCGCTCATATTAAGAACAACTTTATCTGTGTTAACTGATGATTCGTAAACCTTTTGACCCATCATATTGAATACTGTTACGTTTTCAATAGCTGTTGCTTCAATTGTTACTTGGTCGTCAGCTGGGTTAGGATATACACCGATTTGTTCAACTGTTACATCTTCAACACCTGTTTCTGAGTAGTAGAATGCAACGAAATATTGATTTGGATTACCTTTCTTTGCAGCTGGAGCTGACAAACAGTCTGATGCTTGATAGTAAGCAATAACTTTATAGTAATACCATGTATCGTATGTCAATGCTGTGTTATCTGTGTAATTATCTTTGTTAGCACCGAGAATCTTAACTCTTGTCCATTCTGTTTCACCTTCAGTTCTTCTCATAACATTGAAACCACTCAAGTCTGAATTGTCAGGTTTTGTCCAAGTCAATTTTGGTTTGAAGTTATTTGTAAGTTCAACTGTAAGATCTGTTGCTGGGTCGCAACCTTCTGTTACAACGCCACATGCTTCGTTTGAGAATGCTGAGTTACCGCCTTCGCAAAGTGAAGTAACTTGATAGCAGTGACCACCTAATGGGATTTCAACGTCAACGAATGAAGTTTCTTTTGTAAGAGCGATAAGTAAGCCATCACGGTAAACATTGTATCCGTATGTTGGTTCGCCTGCGCTTTCCCATGTCAATTCTAACTCACCGTTATCTGTGTTAGCAACTAAGCCAGATGGAGCGTCACATTGATTTGTGTTACCGCATGTGCTTTGACCGCTGTAGAATACGCCAGCTGGCATTTCTGTTGAAAGACCATTGTATGAATATACTGTTTCATTGCTTTCGTTTTTAATAACGATATTCAATGTATATTCTGGTTGGTTGCTTGCATGAGGATTCCATGAGAATTGTACGAAACCGAGTGGTACGCTAATATCGTATGTTGCAGCTGATGATGATGTAGTTGTTCTTGTATCGAAATTGATACCTGCTGCATCATAGATAGAAACTGAAGCACCTCTCATGCCTTGGAATGCTGATGATTGGAGGATAAGTTTCCAATCGCATGTTGGACCGAAGCCGACTAATTTTTCAGTTACGAGGTCACCCATGTTACCATTGATAACTGCATATACTGAATAATCGAAGAAGCTGTAGCAAGGAACGTTTTCATCAACGAATGTCATTGATGCGCCAGCTGTTGGGTTGTTTTCTTCGTGGATGATTTTACCATTTCTTTCAACAACGATTTTGTCGATTGAAGTAATGCTGAGACCGTTGATCAATTTGCTTGGGTTTGTCCATGTCAATGTTGCTGACAATTCATTGTTAGCAGCTGGAGTTACTGTCAATGCTGTTGGAGCTTGAGCTGTTGATTGATAAACTTCCATTGGCATCCAGTTCATGATAGCTGATGAATTGACGTGATATTCCATAGCTTCTGTTGTGAAGTAACCGTCGCTAGCACCGCCCCATCCGAAGTTGAAGTGGAACAAGCCGTTTTCATCATAACCGTCGCAAACGAAAGCGTGACCGCCACCATTTTCATCAAATCCTGAATAATAAACAGGGCGACCCATTTTAATAGCATTTCTCAAATCTTCATCCCATGTTTGATTGTTTTGTCTGTTAACAACTGTTGATGGAGCGTATTTGAAATATGTTTGGATAGCATTAGGAACATCTGTTGAGAATGCACCACTACCTGTACCATGGTGGTCGTACATCATTTCTACTGAAACACCGCAGTGATAGCTGATTGTAGCGATAGCATCGATTTGTTCAACTGGAGAACTTGAAGAGATAGCGTCAGTCATATTAGCCCAATCGTATGTTGTTGCGCCAAAGTTAACTGTTTGTTGTGGATATGCAGCTGAATGACATTCTTGACAATATGGAATATATGTCTTTGTGCCTTGTCCTTGTGTTGGATAATCCCAGTAAGCCATGATTTGTGCCATTGCTGTTGCAACACAACCAACAACTGCGTGACCGTTTGATGACCAGTTTGCAGGTTGTTCTGGGCAGAACTTGTTGTATGGCCATGATTGGTTCCATTTTGTTGTACATAAAGGTTCGATTTCTTGACCTCTCATTTGTGGTCTAGTCTTACCTGATGTTTCTAATGATTTCCATTCTGAAGCGATGTCTAATGTTGCTGTTGCATTGCTTTCAATTGCGTAAGAGATAGCCTCTGTGTAAACGTGCATCATATCGCCAAGACCTGGAGCTACATTGTTTACATCGAATGTGCTTTCTTCTGAATAAGCAAGGATTGGGTGTGCACAGTCACTTGCTGAAACCATGATGTAACCATAATCTGAAATGTTGAAAACATAGAAACATGGTTCACCATTTTCTGAATTGCCTGTATAGACTAATTCAAGACTTGAACTTTTTTGTGCAAAGTTAGCATTAACGAATTTTTGGCCTAACTCATTTGCTCTGTTAACATCAACAGGATTAGCAAAAAGAGAACCAAATGCCAACATGATAACGATTAATAAAAATGATTTTTTCATTTGGTAATTTTTTTGTTGATAATTTTCGATTTTAAATTTATACTATTCTAACAAGTTCGCAAATTTAAGAAAAAATCGCTTACGTTTTTGATATTTTTTTGAAAATTAAAGATAGGTATATTATCATTGACCGGATATTTTATTTTTACGTTTTTCATGACACAAAAATAAATACATCCAACTTAACCGACAAGATTTATTTTATTACATTTTATGGTATAATCTTCTTCATAATTTTGACATACAACAACTTAACATTTTCTCTTGGGCGTTCCGGCTACGCCGTCGGGCTTTCCGCTATATCTTGAAGTGACCCCAAAAAGTTGGACGGGTTATTAAATATGGATTGTTAAGTTTTATTATAAAGGGTTCTGTACTGTACAGGACTCTTTCCTTTTAAACGCATTTTAATTCTTTTATTGTTGTAGTATTCAATATAATCATCC
>JAZLEF010000013.1:0-5728 GCA_045615125.1 Bacteroidales bacterium | reverse complement strand
AGAAGTTCTGTTACTTGAGCTACGATATAATCTTCGAGTTCTGGGGTTACTATTTCAAGAGGGGAATAGACTTGGTTCACGTATTCGTGGCATTTTGTTGTTGGGTCTGGAGCGAGGCGTGGGATTCCGAGAGGATAGTGCCAGTCAGGAAGAGAGTAATAGAGACCGAATTTGATGCCGTGACGTTTACAAGCGTCTGACAATTCTTTCACTACGTCGCGGCCGAAAGGAGTGAAGTCAACGACGTTATAGTCGGGTGTCTCGGTGTGGAACATACAGAAACCGTCGTGATGTTTTGAAGTCATGACGATATATTTCATGCCTGCGTTTTTAGCGAGAAGGACTATTTCGTCGGCGTTGAAGTCTTTAGGGTTGAATTCTCTTGCGACAGCTTCGTATTCTTCTGTTGTGATACGAGCGTGATTCATGATTTGTTCGCCGTAGAAAGGAATCTTTTCGCCTTTCCACCAGCCTGCGAGTTCAGAATAAATTCCGAAGTGGATGAACATGCCGAAGTGTTCTGAACGCCATTCTTCCAAGGCTTTCTGTGTTATTTCATCGGTTTGAGGTGTAGAAACAGCTCCTTTGCTATCTGGAGTTGTTGGAGTATTGCATGATGACAAGAAAATCATCACTGTCAATAAGGTGTAAATGAGGTGTTTCATTTTTAAAATGTGTTTGTTTAAATAAGATTTCTTTTCGGGCAAAGGTAAGGATTTTTTTTGCTTCTTTTGATGAATGAGCTAACTAAATTTTAATTAGAGACACCGTATCCGAATAATGCGAAGTCGTATCTTATAGGGTCGAGCGAATCTAACTCTCTGAGTTTTGATGTTATATTTTCTACAGTCGTTCTGTCGTTGCTTTTTCTTTCAATGAGGCCGAGTTCGCGTGATATTCTTCCGACGTGGACATCAAGAGGAATCATGAGGTCGGAAGGTTGTATTTTATTCCAAATGCCGAGGTCGACGATGTTGTCTTTTCTTACGAGCCATCTGAGTGCGAGGTGTAATCTCTTGCATGCCGAGCCTTTCTTTGGGTTGTCGCAACAAGGATTTGAGATATGAACGCTGCTGACGCCATCGTTGGCTTTCTGTATCCTATCTCTGAAATTTTGTATACCTTGCCACGTATCGTGATTTTCGTTTAAAGCGAATATTTCTTCTATACTTTGGTATTCTTCGTAAATGTCTTTTAGTCCGTTGCAATAATAAATGAGGTCACGGTTGAAGAAAGTGCGGTGTACGCATTTGTCGGGTTCGAGTTTTTTCCAGCCTTCAGACATGATGAAATCGTAAGGTGACTTTCCCATGGTGTTGAGAAGTCTGTTGGCAGAATTGAGAATCATTGAACGTTTTCCCCATGCTATCGTTGCGATGAGAAACGATACTATTTCTATGTCTCTTTTTTCTGAATAACGATGAGGAAATTGTACAGGGTCATTGTCAATGAACTCGGGCGTGTTGTATTTTATAACTAATTCGTCGAGAGTTTTTTTCAATTCATAATTCATAATGCATAATTCATAATTAGGTCAACAAGTAGTGGGATGTTCATTTGCAAAAATAAGGTCTAAATCTCAATAATGCAAAAGAAAAAATTTAATTTTTATTAAGGAATTATAGTATTATTCATCTCGTTGAATTCATCTATCCATTCTTTTAGTTTTTCTTTTAATAGTTTTTTGTCAGGAAGACATAAAGCATATTGCTGAGCGTAAATATTGGCATCTTTGGGTAGTGTTAATTCGACTAATGAGTCATTTTTTGTTTTGCATAAAAGTATTCCAATTGTTGGTTTCTCAAAATCTTGTTTTATGTATCTGTCAAAATAGTTTACATACATCTGCATCTGACCTAAATCTTGATGAGTCAGTTTGTCGGTTTTTAAATCGATTAGTACGTAGCATTGTAACATCCTGTTATAAAAGACTAAATCGACATAAAAATTGTCTTCATCGAATGTGAATCTTTTTTGGCGAGATTCAAAAAGAAAACCTTTGCCTAATTCTAATAAAAACATCTGTAGCTTGTTGATAATAACTTCTTCTAGTTTGCTTTCAGAGTAAGAAGCGTCTGGTCTTAGTCCTAGAAATTCTAATGTTAATGGATTTTTAAGAATGTCAGAAGGTTTTTCGATAGTAATACCTTCATTAGCCAATCTCAAGACTTCGTTTTTATCACGACTCAATGCAAGTCGTTCATATAAACTACTTGCGACTTGTCGTTGAAGGTGTCTTACGCTCCAGTTTTGATTATACGACTCTATTTCGTAGAAACGTCTTTCGTCGTGATTTTCAATCCGCATCAAAATTAAATAATGAGACCAAGAGAGGTTGAAGTAATGTTGCTGAGATTTTGTATGGGAGGAATGATGAATTTCGTAAACGCTGTTTACGATTTTTGAATACACAGTATAGAATTTTCTGCAAAGAGTTAATGTTTCAACCGACCACCCATGTCCATATTTATTTGTTAATTTTTCTGATAATAGTATTAAAACTTTTTTTCCATATGAGGCTCTGTATTTGCCTTCTAATTCATCTTCAATAATGTATTTGCCAGTTTCAAATTTGCAATAAGTTTCTATACTATTTGCATTTTTTACAATGCTTTTTCTCGCTTGTTCAATCAACGTTGTTATTTTGTCATACAAAGAATCTATTCTCTGTAATTCACAAGAATTGTATTTTTCTTTCATAAATTTTAATTTTGATTTATGCAAAAATAAGGTCTAAATTTCAATAATGCAAAGGAAAAAAAGTTAATTTTTATTAAGAAAAAAAGCACCTAGCTGGGAACTGAGGTGCTTTTCATCATTTGAGAAAATTGAAATGTATAACCAAAACCAAATATAATACAATCGTAAGTTGTCTTTTGTTCAAAAGAGAATGAATTTTTTTTATCCTTGTGTCTCAGTGTCTGAATACTTGTAGTCTTGTAGTCTCGTTGTCTTGTAGTCTTTCTTATCTGTTATCTTAAAGAAATTCGGTACGAATAATGTTCCGAAGATAGTGTTGCTGAACATTCCGAAGACGACGGCAGTACCAAGTGCAATTCGTGCTTCGGCTCCTGCGCCGCTCGCAAACAAAAGTGGCATCACGCCGAGCACAAATGCTAACGATGTCATAAGGATAGGTCTTAACCTGACTCTTCCAGCCTCTAATGCTGCTTGTTCTTTTGTCATGCCAGTTTTCCTGTAGTCAACGGCGAACTCCACAATCAAAATGGCGTTCTTGGCAGATAAAGCTATCAGTAATATAATGCCGATCTGAGAATAAATACTAATAGGTAATGCCATGACAATACAGCCTACTATAACGCCTAGTAAGGCTAACGGAACACTTAATATTACAGCGAATGGATTGCCCCAGCTTTCATACATGGCAGCCAGTACTAAGATTACTAATATGATGGCAAGAACAAAAATCATGCTGACACTAGAATTAGATAGCTTCTCTTGAAAGGCTACGGATGTCCATTCGTAACCGAAGTTGTTGCCTAACATTTTCTTTGAGAGATTCTCCAGCGCATCCATCGCTTCGGAACTGCTATAGCCTTCAGCGGCGATGGCTGTGATGTTGGCGGCAGGGTAGAGGTTGTATCTGTTTATCTGTGTCTGTCCCATCTTCTCTTCAATGCTACAGAAAGCGGAGAAAGGAACCATCTCGCCATTGCTGTTTTCAACACTTAACTTCAGAATGTCGTTGATGACATTTCTGTTTCCAGGATTAGCCTGTATGATGACCTGATATATATTGTTGAATTTTATAAAATCGTTGGCGAAAGTGGAGCCCATGTATGAAGATAGTGCATCGAAGACATTGTTGAGCTGAAGCCCCATCATGCCAATCTTGTCGCGGTTGACGTTGAGGAAATATTGAGGACTGTTGCCTTCAAATTGATTTTGAAGATACATCAGTGCAGGCTCTTGATGGTAGTTGTTCATTATGGTATTGACAGCGTTTGACAATTCTGTAGTTCCTAAGTCGTTGCGGTCTTCCAATACGAAAGCTAAACCGCCTGATGCACCGAGTCCGGGGATTGAAGGTGGATTGATGGCGAATATGTTGGCTTCTTGTACGGCGGCGGATTCAGCATTGATACGTTCTATTATTGCCGCCGCCGATTCGCCTTTGCCCTTACGTTCGCTCCAGTCTTTCAACATGACGAAAAGACTGGCTTCGTTAGAGCTGTTGCCGCCTTTAACAAATGAATAACCATTGATAACTAAATATGTATCGACTTCAGGATATTTGTCTAACATCTTTGATAAGTCGGCAGTGACTTTCTCGGTTCTTTCCAGACTCGATGAATTAGGTAATTGTACCGTGACCAAGAAATATCCTAAGTCTTCATTAGGCAAGAATTCATTAGGTAATTTGAAGAATATATACATCGTTATTACTGAGATGATTACAAAAGCTGTCAATGCTATTGCTGGTTTCCTTAAAAATGTCTTTACTATTTTGATGTATAATCCTAAAGTCTTGTCATATAATTTGTTGAACCATTTGAGACTCCATTTTTCTTCTTTTAAGAATAGTACACACATAGCAGGTGTAAATATCAGAGAGATAAAACCGGAAAGTACAGTGGCTGTCGCTATTGTAAGCGCAAATTGTTTGTAAAGCTGTCCCGTTATTCCTCCTATGAAGGCTGTTGGGATGAAGACGGCGAGTAAAACCAAAACGATACTAATCACAGGACCTTGTATTTCTTCCATGGCTTTTGAGACGGCTTCCTTTCGTGTATATTTTTTCGTTTCAATAAGTCGTGACGCGTTCTCTACAACAACGATGGCATCGTCTACAACGATAGCAATTGCCAATACCAATCCAAATAATGTCAATAAATTAATGGAGAATCCCAATAGTCGCATTACGGCAAAAGTGCCTAATAATGAGATTGGTATTGTAAGTGCAGGTATGATGACGGCTCTGAAATTTTGTAAAAATAATAACATGACAAGTATCACGAGCAATGTCGTTTCCGCTATGGTGACAAGCACTTCATCTATAGATGCTGTGACATATTTGGTGTTGTCCATCACGATGTTCATCGTAATGCCTTCAGGAAGATATTGTTGTAAATCCTTGACCTTTGCCTTTACTTCTTTTGCTACGTCTAATGCATTGGAACCTGGCATTTGGTTTATGCCGATGGCGGCAATCTCTTTTCCTTTCATCGTCGTGGTGACGGAATAGGACTGTGAGCCTAGTTCTATTCTGGAAATATCTTTAAGTCTAAGATATTCACCTTTGTCTAAAGTCCGGATGATGATGTTGCCAAATTCTTCAACATCGACGAGTCGTCCTTTGGTGCTTATGCTGTATTGAAAAGCCATATCGCCTGAAGTCGGGGGAGCTCCGACTGCGCCTGCCGATACTTCCATATTTTGTGCCTTAATCATTGATAATACTTCGTCTGGAGTTATATCTCTGATTCTCATGACTTCCGGGTCGAGCCAAACACGCATGGCGTAATCGGCAGCGCCAAACACCTTGACATCGCCAACGCCTTTTAATCTTGCTAATTCATTTACAATATTGATATTAGCATAATTGGCTAAAAATAATCCGTCGTATTCTTTTTTATCGCTGTCAAGTACGATGAACATCAGTTGGTTGGGACTTCTTTTAAGTACATCCACGCCTTGTTGTTTTACAGAAGAAGGAAGGTTGGCTTCTGCAAGGTTGACTCTGTTTTGTACCATGACAGCTGCTTCA
>JAZLEF010000012.1:0-6666 GCA_045615125.1 Bacteroidales bacterium | reverse complement strand
AAGGACTTTTGATATTTTTTCATCATACCAAATTCGTACCTCATTCGTACCAACTTCGTATCAGATTCGTATTGAAAATTTCATTACTTTTGCAGTGATTTGAATGGCCAATGACTAATGACTAATGACTAATGACTAATGACTAATGGCTAAAGTTTTTAAACTATAAAGTAAAAAATGGGAAAATTTAAAATTGTTGGCGGTAATAAGTTGCATGGAAGCATACCACGGCAAGGAGCTAAGAATGAGGCAATGCAAGTTTTATGTGCATGTCTTCTTACTGAAGAAAAAGTTACCATCACCAATTTGCCAGATATTTCTGACATCAACAATCTAATCGACATACTTGGTGATATGGGCGTTTGCGTAAACAGAATATCTTCTGACGTAGTGGAACTTCAAGCCAAAGACATTGATTTCTCATATTTTGAATCAGAAAAGTTTACAGAAAAAGCAACTCGCCTGAGAGGCAGCGTCATGATATTAGGACCTATGCTCGCCCGTTTCGGCAAAGGTTTCCTACCTAAACCAGGAGGCGACAAGATAGGACGCCGCCGTCTCGACACTCATATCATTGGTCTTCAAAAATTAGGAGCCATATTCGAAGATGGCAACAAATGCCAAGTTGCTACATCTCCTTCCGACGGATTAAAAGGAACATATATGCTTCTTAACGAAGCTTCTGTGACAGGAACTGCCAACATCATCATGGCAGCCGTCATGGCACAAGGCGAGACAACAATATTCAACGCAGCCTGCGAGCCTTATATCGTACAGTTGTGCCGTATGCTTGTCTCTATGGGAGCACAAATCAGCGGCATCGGCTCAAACTTATTAATTATTAAAGGTGTAACAAAATTAGGCGGAACAACACATCGATTGCTTGCCGACATGATTGAAGTAGGCAGCTTCATAGGCATGGCAGCAATGACAGGTTCTGAGCTGACAATAAAAAACGCTGGTATCAAAGACCTCGGCTTGATTCCAGATGTTTTCAAGAGTTTAGGAATAAAGATGGAATTCAGAGGCGATGACATTTATATTCCAGCACAAGAACATTACGAAGTTGAAACTTTCATCGACGGCAGCATACTAACTGTAGCCGATGCTCCTTGGCCTGGTTTCACTCCTGACTTAATAAGTATCATTTTAGTCGTTGCAACACAAGCAAAAGGCACCGTACTTATACATCAAAAAATGTTTGAAAGCCGCTTATTCTTCGTCGACAAACTCAACGACATGGGCGCACAGATAATTTTATGCGACCCTCATAGAGCCAATGTCATAGGATTAGACCGCACACAACAATTACATGCTGTCAACATGGCTTCACCTGACATCAGAGCCGGCGTAGCTCTTCTTATTGCAGCTATGTCAGCCAAAGGAACAAGCATTATCGAAAATATAGAACAAATCGACAGAGGCTACCAAAACATAGATGGCAGACTCAGAGAATTAGGAGTTGAGATTGAAAGAATATAAAAGTCAATAAGACAATAAGTCTATAAGTCTATAAGCTCATAGACTTATAGACTTATAGACTTATAATAAACTTCATCATCTGACATTTTGTCAAACATATTTCTCTGTTAAATCTGGCAGATTATTTGATATAGCCGGAACAAAATCTCATTTTGTCAATAAATAAAAAATATATATCATGGAAGAAAAAATGGAAGAAGGTAAAGTTAACGTCAATGAAAACAATGATGTTAATAAAAATGAAATTCATGAAGAAACAAAAGGCAAAAAATGCAAGAAGAATAAAAACGACAAGCAACTCGAAGAAATGAAAGAAAAGTACGACGAGTTGAACGACAAATATCTACGTTTATTCTCTGAATTCGACAATTACCGCAAGCGCACAGCCAAAGAAAAAATAGAACTATCAAAAACCGCATCAGAAAGTATTATGGTAGATTTATTACCAATACTTGACGATTTTGAACGCGCTCTTCAGACAATGGAAAATAAAGAAACAGACGCCAACTATGAAGGTGTGTTGTTGATTTACAATAAATTCAAACGTACATTAGAACAAAAAGGTCTTGAAGAAATAAATGCTAAAGACACCATGTTCGACACTGACGAACACGAAGCACTCACCAACGTCCCAGTAGCTGACGAAGCATTAAAAGGTAAAGTTCTAGACGTTATTCAAAAAGGTTACAAACTTAATGGCAAAGTAATTCGCTACGCACGCGTTGTTGTCGGCGGTTGATAATATAAAACGAGATGGAGAAAAGAGATTACTACGAAGTGCTTGAGGTATCTAAAAATGCCACAAGTGAAGAAATAAAGAAAGCCTATCGCAAGATGGCTATAAAATATCACCCTGACAAAAATCCTGACAACAAGGACGCTGAAGAAAAATTCAAGGAAGCAGCTGAAGCATACGAAGTGTTGAGCAATCCAGACAAACGCTCACGTTACGATCAATTCGGACATGCTGGACTTCACGGACAGCAAGGCTTCAACGGAATGGACGACATTTTCAGTCATTTCGGAGATATATTCAGCGATTTATTTGGTGGCGGCGGTTTTGGATTCAGCGGCTTTAGTGGCGGTGGCGGAAGACAAGCACAGCGTCACGTCAACAGAGGCAGCAACCTTCGCCTTCGCGTAAAACTCAACATTAGCGAAATTAACGAAGGTGTCAAGAAAAAAGTCAAAGTCAACAAATATGTACCATGCCAACATTGCGGCGGCAGCGGAGCACAAGACAACAGCTTCGAGACATGTCCTACATGTAACGGCAGAGGACAAACCGTTAAGATTCAAAATTCAATCTTCGGACAGATGCAGACAGTATCCACTTGTCCTAACTGTGGCGGAGAAGGAAAAATAATAAAGAACAAATGTCCAGAATGTCAAGGCAACGGTATAGTTAAAAGCGAAGAAATCATTGAACTCAATATTCCTGCCGGCGTTGCAGAAGGAATGCAACTTTCGGTAAGAGGCAAAGGCAACGCCGGAGCTCGTAACGGAATAGCAGGCGACCTCATCATTCTTATAGAAGAGGAAAAAGACAAAGAACTCGAAAGAGATGGCGACAACCTCATCTACAACTTGTTCATCAGTTTCCCTCAAGCCGCGCTTGGAACAACAGTAGAAATTCCTGTCATAAACGGCAAAACAGAAGTTAAAATCCCTGCAGGAACACAAAGCGGCGAAGTAATAAAGCTAAGAGGCAAAGGCTTACCAGAACTGAATGGATACGGCAGAGGCGACCTCCTCGTCAACGTAAGTGTATGGACTCCAAAAAGTCTCAACAAAGAAGAAGAGAAAATCATGAAATCGTTGCTGGAAAGCGAAAACATGGACCCAAGCTCTGATAAAGACAAAAGCCCGTTTAAGAAATTCAAGAAATTCTTTAGCTAAATTATAAAGTGTAGAGTTGAGATAAAACTATCTCGGCTCTACACTCTAAATTTCAAACTACAAAAATGAACTTCATAGAGATAAAAAACGTCAGCAAAACGTACGGCACATACAAAGCATTAAACAATATCAGCATAAGCGTTCCAAAGCAAAGCATTTACGGACTCCTAGGACCAAATGGAGCAGGTAAGACAACATTGATAAGAATGCTTAACCAAATAACCGCTCCCGATGAAGGAACCATCATATTTAATGGAGAAACATTAAACCGAAACCATATCACTCAAATTGGATATCTCCCAGAAGAAAGAGGATTGTACAAAAGCATGAAAGTTGGCGAACAGGCAATATATCTCGCACAACTTAAGGGCGTAAGTCAGAAAGACGCTGAGAAAAGACTTAAGTCATGGTTCAATAAATTCGGTATTTTAAACTGGTGGGACAGAAAAGTTGAGGAACTCAGCAAAGGTATGCAACAAAAAATACAGTTTATCGTAACAGTAATACATAATCCACAACTGCTTATATTCGATGAACCATTTTCCGGTTTTGACCCTATCAACGTAAACCTTCTCAAAAAAGAGATACTAGAACTTCGCGACAAAGGCGCAACAATCATTTTCTCCACACACAATATGTCATCTGTCGAAGAATTATGCGACAATATCATGCTTATCAACAAAGGCGAGAAAATTCTCGAAGGCAGCGTAAACCAGATAAAACAAGATTTTAAAGAAAATAAATTTGAAGTTGTTTTAAGAAACTTTGAAATTCAAAAAAGCAATACTTCTGAAACTTTTAATTTGCCAGATAGCTTCTCTTTAATTTCAGAAAAAACTGATTTTAACGGAGAAACAACATTAGTCATAAGTGCTGACAAAGATATAAATCCAAACATTTTGATTAATTATCTATCAGAAAAGGGAATTATCATTTCGTATAGAGAACTGCTTCCTTCTATGAATGACATTTTTATTAATAAAGTTAATAGTTTATAGCTCATAGTTAATAGTAGTTGAAAAGTTTAAAGTTTATTTATAGAAATTGGACAAAGTCTGTTGACTAAAAAATAATATGAATAATTTAAGTATAATATTAAAAAGAGAATATCTTACTCGTGTCAAGAAACGTAGTTTCATAATATTAACATTTTTGGGTCCAATATTATTTGCAGCCCTAATGATTGCTCCTTCCCTACTCATGCTTAATTCCGAGCAAATGGAGAGCAAAAAAAGCATCGCTGTTCTCGACGAGACATCATGGTTTGATGGAAAATTTGAAAACACCGATGTCAACACTTTCGTTTATCACGACAATAACGAAAACATCGACAGTCTAAAGAAAATGGTCTTTGACGGAATTTATGATGCTGTCTTATATATCCCGATGACATCGTTAAATGTACCTGTAAACGCCAAGTTATATAGCAACAAGCAGATACCTATGACATTAAGCAGTCATATACGTAATGCCATGAAGCAAGAGGTGGAACACAAGAAACTGATAGCATCAGGCATTGACCCTAAAATAGTTAAGTCGGTGCAAACCAACATCAATGTTGCAACAATAAAGATGGACTCTGAAACCGAAGAAAAGACAAGTTATGCCGAGTTAGAATACATCATCGGATTTGCGCTTGCTTTTGTGATTTACTTCGTGATATTTATTTTCAGCAGTCTTGTCATGCGCGGAGTGATAGAAGAAAAAACAAATAGAATCATTGAGGTCATCATCAGTTCAGTCAAGCCATTCGAACTTATGATGGGTAAGATATTAGGCATCGCATTAGTTGGTCTCACACAATTTGTATTATGGATAGTGATGACAATAGCGATATATTTGGTGGCAAGCGGAATCATTTTAGGTCCAGAAATTTTATCACCATCAGGAACAGTGATGACAGAACAGATAAGTCAGATTACAGAAATGACGAAAAGCCAAGACGTTATGCTTGAGGCTGTCAACATGATACAGTCAATAAATTTCAAAGCCATTCTATGTGGTTTCATCTTATATTTCGTTTTGGGATATTTACTATTTGCCGCTTTATTTGCTGCAATAGGTTCTATGGTTGACAACGAGACTGACAGTCAACAATTCAGCACCATTGTTTCATTACCATTGATAATATCAATAATATGTGCACCAACATTGGTCAACAATCCAGACAGCGCACTCAGTGTCTGGTTGTCAATAATACCATTCACTTCGCCAGTCACTATGATGATAAGAATACCGTTCGGAGTACCATACTGGCAGGTAGGACTTTCATTATTTTTATTGATAATCACTTTTATTGCTATTACATGGATTGCAGCCAAGATATACAGAACTGGCATTTTAATGTATGGCAAGAAACCTAGCTGGAAAGAAATCTGGAAGTGGTTAAGATATTGATTATATGACCAATAACAGATAAATCGAATTGAAAATTAAAAATTAAGGTTGAGACGTTTCAATTGAAGCGTCTCAATTTATTTCTCAGTTCTCGGATTACCGCTTTGTTATAAGAACCCTCCATCGCGTTAGGTATTGAAGCGGTATCCTTTGCGAGCGGAGGCGGAGCCGGATGCGAGCAAAGATATAGCGGAAAGCCAAAATTCAAAAACATTCCTAACTCCTAATTTTAAAAAACTTGTGGTCTTGTAGTCTTGTGGTCATGTAGTCTTCCTCAACTCCTAACTAAAAAGTCTGTTGTCTAAAATTTCCTCTTTTCATATTTTTCAAGTTTTTATAAAAAGCACTTGTTTATAAGATAAAAAAATCGTACTTTTGCACCCCAAAAATTGGATTCTAAAGAAATTAATAATTATAAAAAATAGATTTACAATGCAAAACAAAGGAGTTATCAAACTTTTAGCTATTGTTTTAGCTGTATTTTCTTTGTATCAATTGTCTTTTTCATTCGTAACAAGACGCGTTGAAAAGAAAGCAGCAGAATATGCTACAAGTGCAGAGGCAGTAAAAATGGCAGAAGTCCTTGCCCAAGGTAATCAAAATGCTTACGATTACTATTTAGATTCAATTCAAAGTGCTAGAGAAACTTACTACTTAGACTCAATGAGCACAGTTAAAGTTTATCCATTAGGACAAACTTATCGTCAAGCAAAAGAAATGGAAATCAACTTAGGTCTCGACCTTAAGGGTGGTATGAACGTTATGATGGAAGTTTCAGTTCCAGACATCATCGAAGTTCTCTCAGGCCACAGCACAGACCCAGTTTTCGTTCAAGCTATCCAAATAGCTAACGAACAACACCTCAACAGCCAAAGAGATTATGTTGAC
>JAZLEF010000011.1:0-6901 GCA_045615125.1 Bacteroidales bacterium | reverse complement strand
CTTTTGTAAATTATTGATAATCCATAATTTAAAATATAATTAAAAATTTTTATAAAAATGCTTGCGTGGAATGAAAAAGTTGTATCTTTGCAGCGGAGAAATGGCAGAGTGGTCGATCGCGGCGGTCTTGAAAACCGTTGTACAGCAATGTACCGGGGGTTCGAATCCCTCTTTCTCCGCGGAAGAAAAAGGAAGTGAAGAAAATCGCTTCCTTTTTTTGTTTGAAAATGCAAATACAACAAAGCTATGGGTAAAGACAATTCAGCAATAAACACATATTCTCATTCTGAAGAAAAAGCTAATGCTATTTCTCATGTCATTGGCGCGATAATGAGTCTTGTGGTTTGTTCTGTTTTCATTCTAAAATCCATACCGTCAGGAAATGCATTGTCGATATTCAGTTTGTGGATATATTTCTTCGGTGTCGTCAGTTCTTACATCGCTTCATCTCTATATCATTCCTGTCCTATAAGAAAAGAGAATTACAGATTTTTATTAAGAAAATTTGATCATGCTGCTATATATTGGCATATTGCAGGAAGTTATACACCAATCACCTTGGTTGCCTTGTATAGTTACGGCGCAACAACATGGGCTATTGGCGTCACCGTGTTCATCTGGATCAGCGCGATACTCGGAACAATATTGACATTTAGAAAGATAAAACCTCATAGTTATTTCAAAACCGCTTGCTATGTCTTGATGGGATTGTCGATATTGGTGGCGATAAAGCCATTGTATGAGAGTGTCGGTCTGAAAGTGGTTATGTTCATTGTTGCAGAGGGACTTGCTTATATCATAGGTGCTGTTTTCTATAGTTTTAAAAAAACAAAATATATGCATTCTGTGTTTCATGTCTTCGTTATCTTAGGTGATGTGTTCCACATGATTGCTGTTTGGAATGTGATAGGAATGTATTTGTAAATATTTTTAATCTTATGAAACGAATATTATTTATTGTATTAACATTTATAAGTCTTAATGTTTTTTCACAAAACGAAAAGACGTTCTTCAATGGTTATGACGGCGGAATGATGCTTCATGCTGGTTATGTGTCGCAGAATATCATGCCTGTAGATTTTAAAGCTGAAGGTGTTACTAAGGGTATCGGTGGCGCGATAAGATTTCATTTTGGAGAACATTATCGTATTGGTACAGAAGGTTATGTGTCGACATTGTCGCTTAAGAAGGAATTGGTGGAAGGAAGTTATATCAAGACATTCTGGGCAGGTTTGATAAATGATTTCTATTGGGAATTCGGTAAGTTCATGCCATACGTCGGCTTGACTGTTGGTGGAGGAACCATAACCGATTGTTTCATTTTTGAAGGCGATAATCACGACTGGAATCCAGAAGGAACCGTGATAATCAACAAGATGGCATTTGTTGCTATCGATCCTTACATCGGATGTGATTACGCTCTTACCGACGCTTTACATCTCACATTTAAAATCGACTACCTCAACGGATTCAACAAAAGCGAGTTGTTTCTCCCTACAGGACCGAGATTCTATATAGGAGCGATATTTTTCCATTGATGTAATGGTGTAATTAAGTAATGGAGTAATGAAAAAAAGGATATGTAATTACATATCCTTTTCTTGTAGTCTTGTGGTCTTGTAGTCTTTATTTGCTAAATTCCTTAAACGTTAACATTGGAATATTAAGATTCAGGAAATCGTCTTTGTCGAGTTTTTCTTTAAACATGAAGTCGAAGAATCCTTTATGATATGCTATGAATGAGCTGAGGCTTATGTCGTTGCGTTCGCAGAAAATCTTAAGAGCTTGAGGCGCGTTGTTGGTGTTGATGAGCTGAAAGTGTATCTCGCCTTCATATTCTTTTTCAAGAAACGCCTGTTCTAGTTGTTCCATCTTGATAGCTTCTTTCTGGCTCTCGCAGTCTTCGACGAAGTGGATGACATGTATGTGAGGCTGGTATGGACTTAAAATATTGAAAATCCTATCAATAGTGTTGATGTCAAATTCGTTGAAGTCAGTGGCGTAAACCACTTCGTTGCTTTTTCTCCAGCTATATCCTTCAGGAATGAAAAGCATTGGGACATCGCATTTTGTCATGACGCTTTTGACGAGACTGCCTTCAAGAAAGCGTTTGCCGCCTTTGCCGCGTGTTCCCATTAATATAAGGTCTGGATTTTCCTTTTTAGATAATTCTATCAATTCTTCTTCTGGGTCGCCGCTGACTAAAATAGGTCTCACTTTGATGTTGTCCAAACCTTCTTCGTTGATTAAATCAACAAGATATTGGGTCTTTTCCAACATCGTCTGTTGTGAGTTCTTTTCAAGTTCTATTAGAAGCTCAGTGGTAAAATAATTGTCGGTATCCATGTTGCCTGGATAACAATTGCTTCCAACAAAAACATTATCCATGTAAGCATGGAATATTATAATTTCTCCACCTGATTTCTTTAAAAAGTCGATAGCGTATGGAAGTAGAACCTTGTTCTCTTCGCTGAAGTCTGTTGATAGTATTATTTTCATCTCGTCAAAAAATTATCTGTACAAAAATAATAATTCTTTAATATATAACAAATTATTTGACAAAAAGTTTTGAATGATTTTTAAATGAAATAAGTTCTGTTTATGATACTTATTTTTTTTGTTAAAAAAATCACTATTTTTTTACACTCTTGTCTAATTTTTTTACACCTTTTATTCTTTCTTAAAAATTAAATCATTGATTTATAATATTATAAGATGATGGCATTTCTTTGGCACGTTATAAAAACGTAAATGATTAAAGAAATGAGGATGAAGACAACAAGACTACATGACAACAAGACAACAAGTTTGTTGGACGTTGATTATAATAAGTTTCAAAAGCCAACAGCTAAAAGCCAAAGTATTAAAAGAACGATTTTCATTTTATTGGTGTCTAATTTTTTGACACTCGGTCTTGCTGCGCAGTCGTCACTGATGAACATGAACGACTGCATGGCATACGCCGTGGAACATTCCACTTCTGTTGGAATGAAAATAAACGCCCTCGATGACGCTCAGCAGGATTTTAATTCCTCGGTGGCTTCTCTCTTTCCTTCCTTGTCGGCAAGCGTTTCTGGCGCGACAAACTTCGGACGTTCCATCGACCCTGAGACAAACAACTACACCAATGTCTCTACTTTCAGCAACTCCTACGGAATATCAGGTTCGATGCCTTTGTTCTCAGGATTGCAAGGTGTCAATACAATACGCGCCGCTAAGGTGGCTCGCGAACGTGGCGCACACGATTTGCAAATATCACGCGACGAGGTTGCGATGCAGACAATGAAGGCTTATATTGATGTGCTATATTATATAGGTACTGTGAAAATAGCTCAGCAACAACTTGAAGACTCTCGTCTGATGCTTAAAGAAGCCCAGAAACTTTACGATATAAGACGTAAAAGCGCAGCCGACGTGGCAGAGGTTGAATCTCAGGAAGCTAATTACGATTATCTTCTCACAGAACAGCAGAATAATCTCGCGCTTGCCAAGATTCGTCTTCGTGAGATTATGAATTATCCTCAAGATGAGGAATTGAATATTGATGAGAATATTGACATCGAATTCATCACTATGCTTACTCCGATGGAAGATGTAGTTAGTCACGCACTTAACAATAACGACAAGATTATCTCTTCAGAATTGAATACTGAATATGCCAAGTTCGCATATAAAAGAATGAAAGGAAATTATTTCCCATCCTTATATCTCTATGGTGGTTATAACACAAGCTATTTCGTTAATATGGAAAATCAGGCTGCTTACGACGCATTTCTGAACCAGCTGAGAAACAATGTAGGTTCGTATATTCAAGTCGGACTTTCCATCCCAATCTTTTCAGGATTAAGCATAAAGACATCGACACATAAGGCTCGTAACGCATGGCGTAGTGCCGAGCTTGACGCGATTGCGGTGCGTAACGCCGTGGAGAGCGAGGTGACACAGTCGTATCAGCAGATGAAAGGATATGCTAAACAATATCTTCTCGGACAGAAGAAGGTGGAGGCGGCGCAACTCGCATACGAAGGAATATCAGCCAAATTCGAGAAAGGACTCGTAACAGCAATAGATTTGCAGACGGCTTCAACTACATTGTTACAAGCGAAATCAGACTGCCTGCGATCTAAGTTGCAATACGTTATTGAGTATAAGATGGTGGAATATTATAATGGAGGTAAATTGGTCAACGGACAACAGACCTTGAGCAAATAATAAAGATAGTGGACAAAGACTGTTGACGGTTGTCTGTTAACAGTTGACAAAAAATAAAGAAAATGGACATAAAATTAGAAAAGAAAAAAGGATTGAAGGCATTGTTTCGTATGAAGAATATGCCGTATTTTGGTGCAGCGGCATTGGTGGTGTTTATTGTGTGGCTTGCTGTGCGTGATAACAAGAGTACGCTGAGAGTCAATGCGGCTACTATGACGGTGGCTGCCGTGGAGCGAGGAGAGTTTAATGATTATGTGCGCCTCACAGGAACGGTGCAGCCTATCACCACGGTGCAGCTCACGCCATTGGAGTCGGGAGTGGTAGAGCGTATTGTCCATGAAGAAGGCAGCAAGGTGAAACGTGGCGACGTCATCTTGGAGATGTCGAACAAGTCACTCTCGATGCAGATATTGCAGTCGGAAGCTGACCTCGCTGAGAAACAGAATATCTTGCGTAACACGCTCATCTCTATGGAACAGGAGCGTCTCTCTTTACGCCAGGAAAAACTGCAGCTCGACTTGGAAGTAAGCAGATTGAAGCGTGCCTATGAACAGAACAAGGAACTTTATGAAAGCGACCTCATCGCAAAGGAAGACTATATTCAGGCAAAAGAAAATTACGAACTCGCAATAAACAAACGTGACTTGATTCTTGAACGTCAGGTGCAGGATTCTTTATATCGCAACATTCAGGTGAAACAGATGGAGGAGAGCCTGAAGTCGATGGAGCTTAATATGAAACTCATCCGTGAACGTGTCGATAACCTCAAAGTCAAGGCTCCTATCGACGGAGAAGTAGGCATGTTGGACGCTGTACTCGGACAGTCGCTATCACAGGGAATGAACATCGGACAAATCAATGACTTGTCGGCTTATAAGGTGCAAGCTCAGATAGACGAACATTATATCGACAGAGTGACGACAGGCTTGACAGCATCGTTTGAACGTCAGGATAATAAGTTTGAGATGGGCTTGAGGAAGGTATATCCGGAAGTGCGTAACGGACAATTCAAAGCCGACTTTCGTTTCAGTGATGAGTTGCCTGAAAACATACGCAGAGGTCAAACTTATTACTTAAATTTGCAACTTGGACAGCCTACCGAAACAGCGATAATACCAAGAGGTTCGTTCTTCCAGAAGACAGGCGGCAGATGGATTTACGTCGTGGACGAGAGCGGCGAGAAAGCCTACAAACGCGAGATACGCATCGGACGCCAGAACCCTCAATATTACGAAGTGCTTGAAGGACTTGAACCTGGAGAGAAAGTTATAACTTCGTCGTATGACAATTATGGGGATAATGAAGTGCTGGTGATCAATTAGAATTGAAAATTGAAAACGGAAAATTGAAAATTAAATAAAAAAAGAATATGTACATCAAAAATTTCATCACATTATTACGCAGATATACGACATCATCATTGTTGAATGTCGTTGGCATGGCGATAGCCTTCGCTTCGGTATATCTTATTTTAGTTCAGGTGAAACACGACCTTTCTTACGATAAGGTGATTCCTAATTCTGAAAATATCTACAGATTAGAATCACCTAATTGGTACGAAGAAGGGAAGTGGTCATATAGTTGGAACAGACAGTGGCCAGACGAGATGTGTGCTGATGTCCCGGAGATAGAAGCTTCTGGTTCAATCTGGATATATGCTTCTGATGCAGTCGATTTTTCAATAAAGCGAAATCAGACTATTGATAATCTGAAAATAGTGCTGTCCTCGGCTGAACCAGAAGGTCTTGAGGTATTTCCTTTTGAATTTGTTGAAGGTGGATTGGAAGATTTTAGAGCCGCTAAAGGGATAATTATTTCAGAAGAAGTGGCCAAGAAATATGACCTTAAAGTTGGTGACTTCCTAGCAGTCGGTCGTGGTTTAGAGAGCGGATATGGAATTAACATAGTCGGTATCTTCAAGAACTTCCCAGAACCGAGCAACATATCTGTATGTGAAGGTTGGATTAATATGGGATCTCAGCAGAATGCTCAGATAAATAATTTTAACGATCCTTATTATGTGAGATTGAATGAAGATGCATCACATTTAGAAGTGGAAAATAAGATGAATGCCAATATGATAGAAGCCTGGAAAAAAGAAGGTAAATCAGAAGAGGAATTAGAACATCTCGTAAAAAGATATACGGTCCGACTTAATCCTTTATCGAAAATTTATTTCGATGAACTATCTTATTCCGAAGGTATGAAAGGAAATCGTTCTACTACATATAGTTTGATAGCGATAGCGGTTCTTATCCTCGTCATATCATTCATCAACTTCATCAATTTCTTCTTCGCTTTGATACCGACACGCATAAAAGCGATAAATACTTATAAGGTGTTTGGAGCTCCGACGTCAAAGTTGCGTCTTAATATATTGTTGGAGACATTAGGCTTGACATTATTGTCGATTTTATGTGCGATGACAATCGTCTTTGCTTTTGCAAATACGCCATTGTCGGAATATATTTCTACCTCTGTTTCATTAAGAGAAAACTGGGAATTAGCACTTTCGATGATTGTCTTTTTGATGATATTTGCAGCTATAGTGGGTTTATATCCTGCCTTTTATATCACTAAATTCAATCCTGCCATGGTGTTTAAAGGCTCGTTCCATGCAACAAGGTCTGGAAAAGCATTGCGTTATTCTTTGGTAGGAATCCAATATGTTATTTCCATCTCATTGATA
>JAZLEF010000010.1:0-4009 GCA_045615125.1 Bacteroidales bacterium | reverse complement strand
AAATCTGTTCAGTCCAGCTTGATTTTTAATTACGGCGAATTCGCCATAATTAAAATTAGGATTATATACTTTTTCCCAAATACCAATGTACTCCAAAGTGTTTTTGTTTCTCAACCAGTCTGTGACAAAAAACTCGCCGTCTTTAGCCATCATCATATCGGTTAAACAGATATAATCTTCATTGTTAAACTTTGTAACATTGATTTCAACCTCTTGAATCTTTAATTTTGGCATAGTTCTAAATTTTAATATTTCTTCCACAAATTTACATTCTCAAAATTCCTTTGTCAAGAGAAAAAAACATAAAAGATTTTAACTTTTTTTGTTAATAGTCAACAGACTTTGGGATGTATTTCTCTCGCAGAGACGCAAAGGAACGCAGAGTTTATTCTACATTTTCATTATTCATTTTGAGACGTGTCAACAATCTATTTTTTATTTCATATGTATTGTTGACGCATCTCTACAACACTCCTAACTCTTCACTCCTAACTAAAACCGTTCTATAGGATTATTCTTAGCCCTTTCGTATTCAACAGCTTTTTTCACGAAGTCGTTGTTTGTTGTGGCGTCTCCTATAGTGTGCGACACTTTGTATCTTTTCTGTAATTTGAAGAATCCTTCCTTCGTGGTCTGTATTCTGTCATTGATGACTTCATAAACCATCATTAGTTCTGAAGGTCTTTCTATTGAAAGGAATTTCCATGAATAATGATTTTCTGTATCTGCAATATTTAAGATGAGACCTGGCAGACCGCAGAATTTATACGGTCCGTCGCTGAAAGGAAATTCAGATGTGAACCATGCTTCCCAAGTACGGCCTCCGAAATCGCATATCGCTTTCTGACAAACATAATTATTAATTGTATCTGTTTCGGCGGTTATCTGCCAATTGAAAGCATTGAAAGATTCTTCGTATTCATACATTCCTTGCATATATATATGATCTATCGTGGTGATGTTTTTGCTTGTCATATTCTTGAATATGGAGCACCTTATTGCAGAAGATGGAACATCCGAGAACACCTTACCTATTCTGCCTGTCTTTATCAATTCTTCTGTGAGCCCAGAATCTCCTGCTTTCTTTAACTCCATATTATGTCTATATGTGCCATATCCTCTAAACGAACTCACATCTCGTTTTTTGCCAATTGAAAGCATATGGTTTTCTGTGCGACAACGATCGAGATATGCGGTGTCTTCTCTGAAAGTCAGTTCATACATCACAACATATTCCACCGTGTCATAATAATGATGTTGAGGTTTCCACCATTGGGCGTTAACATTTATCATAATTGACATAAAAACTAATAATATCAACGATTTCTTCATGTCTATAATTTTTATTTGGTTATAAAAGTCATACAATTATAATTAAGAATCATGTCTAAAACCTGAATTTCACAGAACAGAATATTTCTATCGGTCGTATTTCATATATTGACTCAACTATCGAAAAAGCTCCGGAATAATATGAGACGTAAGATTTGTTATTGAATATATTAGTGCATTTCAACTCAAAATCGAGTCTGTGTTTTGGAATTGAATATTGATATAAGACATCAAAATAGACATACTCTTTTCCTTGATGTGAATATATTTCAGAATCAAAACTTATTAGATGGTCTCTATGCGGAAAGATTCCTAAACTCAGATAGTGACGGATATAATTCAAATCGCTTTGTTTTATATTGTCGCTGAACGACTTTATGTTATTGAAATTTAATGAATAATTTAGATGCGCCCAATGCGAGATGGATATTATGGCATTAGGTGATACGCCTGAAGTGAGATTGCTGTTTTCTGTCATAACTCCATTTAATATATTATGTCTTCTTATATGTGAGAAATTGGCTTTCACTCCAATAGTCGTCTTTATTGCAGGAATGAATTTCTTGACATTGAAATTCATTATGTGATAATCTGTTGTGTTAGGCGAGTCAACCATCTGCAAAATAGAAGCTCCGTTTTCAGCGATGTTGTATTTGTATATGTAATCAGAATTCCTATGTTGATAGGTATAAGACAAATTGCTGTTCACCGAATAAAAAGGCTGGTTGAAAGTAAGGCGCACGTTTGCTCTTATCATATCTGAAACTGACAAAGGCGCTGTCATGGCACACAAATTCTGATAATTCGTCAGGACGAAATTGTCGTAAAATTTCTCAAAATTGTCGATATTCTGTTCATAAATTCCATATGCATTTAATTTAAACATGCTGTTAAACACATATTTAAACGACAATATAGGATTGAAAAAGACTTTAGTAAGTTTCTGCTTTTCTTTTTGATTATCAGTAGTTACATGTTCTAATGTAATCGGCAAATTTAAGGCAAACGTCGCTTTTTGAAGATTATATTCAAGATGTGTATTGATGTATGGTTTTGTATATGTATGATTTACATAGTTTGCAAAAGAAGTGTAACCCGGCAAGTTTTCATGAGGAAATATTGCTAGATTAGTCTTAACCTTGTTTTGATAATGACTGACACCGACTTTGGTACTCATAATCAGATTTCCGAATGTAAAAATGCCGCTCAAAGCTTCATTTGTAAAGAATCGTTCTTTGTTGAAATGCTGACTTGTTTTATGATACGGTTTCCCAACATTGAAAATCTCTTCAAAGACTCCAGGCTCTACATTCAGAGATTCAGGCAGATTGTCGTAAGAATTATACGACACGAAATCCAAAAGATGTTTGCCTACAGGAAACAACACACGCATGTCATTTGACACAGACATCGCATTGTTGTTAAGAATTTGATTTATGCTTTCGTCATTATTTAACACATAACCGTATGACTTATCCCATCGTTTTGAAAATGATATTTTATCGTTCAGATAAGCTTTCTTGTCGTTTCTATCGATGGCGACATCGCCTTTCAGATATGAGTCATAGATTTTGTTGCTAATCTTTTCCGTATATGAAATAGTGTCATCAGGAAGGAAATAAGTGTTCAGCTGTGATGAATTCTGTTTCTGCAAGTTGTTGATATAAGAAAGATTGACTCTCATCTGTGTTGTTTCGCTTATCGGTGCGAGTATATTGAAATTAGCATGATGAGTAGTGTTGTTCAAATATCTGTTTTTGTTTATCATTGGCGGTGAAGCAGTCTGTATTGATAGTTCTTCGTTAGCATCTGGCTCGTGGTCTTCATTGTTTTGCGAATAATAATTCATGTTATTATTCAACAAGTCATTGCCAATGTTATTGCTTTGAAGTGAAGCCACCATCTGCATTTTCTCAGAAAAAAGCATAGGTGTGATGTTAGCGTTCCACAAAAACGGATAAGCTCCTATTCCTAGTTCTCCCGAACCTGTGACAGTCACGTTTTTAGATAGTTTTATATTAAGAGAAGCACGTTCTGTTTCAACGCGGTCTCGCAACAAAGCAATAGGCTGATGGTTCTCATAAATCTCCACCGATGCCACCGACTGATGTGGCAGGTTCTTGCTGATTGCCGCATATTTTCCATCCATCAAATCCATGCCTTCTACATAGAATTTCTGTATCGGCAAGCCTTGGTATATAATCTGACCGTTGTTTTCTATCTCTATTCCAGGCATCTTCCTCAAGACATCTTCAATGCTTTTATCTTCTTGTCCTACAAAAGAATCTATGAAATATTCTATAGTGTCGTTGGTTTTTTCGATTGGTCGTGCCATCACGGTAACGCCTTTCAATTCATAAACAGTTTCCTCTAGAACGAAGTCTATCGTCTGAGACGCATTTGCTATGCGTAGCATTTTCTTCTCATAAAAAGACGAGTTTGTCTTTATGTCGAGACTGTCAGCTGTTATGTTAGCGTTTATTTCATAGTAACCGTTGATATCAGAAAATCCGTAAGCCATAATGAGATTACTTCCTGCCACATGAAGCAGCACGCTGACATTAAAGACAGCTTCGCCAGCTGTGTCTTTAATATGACCGCTTATGACAGTTTGGGATTGAACTTTTGCATTATTCAAAAGCAATATAAAAGCTAATAATATCAACGATTTCTTCAT
>JAZLEF010000009.1:0-20864 GCA_045615125.1 Bacteroidales bacterium | reverse complement strand
CAATGGAAATACGTCGAGGAATTGAAATCACGACAAAGAAATATGGGGTGGAACTTACTTTTAGACGAGAACGTAAATATAATTCGTGGCGACGACACAATTTCTTTAATCGGAGTGGAAAACATCTCGACACATAGAGCATTCCTTTCTTTCGGCAGTCTTCAAAAAGCAATGAAAGACTCTTCTGGCGATTATAAAATTTTGTTAAGCCACGACCCAACACATTGGGAATTAGAAGTCAAAGACACGCCAGAAATAGATTTGATGCTCTCTGGACACACCCATGCTATGCAGTTCTCCATCTTCGGATGGTCTCCTTCATCATTTATATTCAATGAAGTCGCTGGTTTGTTCCAACATGGAAATCAATATCTTTATGTTAATATAGGTTTGGGTGAGACAGTGATGAAATCAAGGATTGGAGCGAAACCAGAGATTACTTCTATTATTATTGAATAGCTGTCAGCTATCAGCAGTCAGCTATCAGCTATCAGCAGTCAGCGGTCAGCTATCAGCTATCAGCCGTCAGCCCTCAGCTGTCAGCGGTCAGTGTCAGAGTCAGAGTCAGAGTTCAAAAATATTTTTATATTTCAAAAAATAATTATATCTTTGCGTCATCAAATCTAAAGAGTGGTTGATAAGATCCATTGTAATCGAGGGCATTTCAACTGCTCTTTATTTTTTGTGGGTAATGCAATAATGAATTATTCTTTTGTTATTCCTTTCTCCTACAATTATTTTAACATCACCCAAATCTGCCAATGTGGCTTTTAGCTCATAGATTTTTACAAAATACATTTTTTTCTTTTGCTTGGTGTTGGGAATGTCTGTCTTGACCAAAGATGATTTTTCTAACGCTTCAACAATTCGTAAGGCTGCTAATGTAGATTCAAATCGTTGTGCAGCTCTTGTTGCGGTCTCATCGACGGAGTTATAAAGAATTTCAACACCTTGGCCAGAAAATGCTCCACAAGGAACACTCGTTCCAATAAGAGGCGATAATGATTCAACAATAATAGTTCTACGAGCGTAAACATCCTCTCGGCAGCTGCCAATAGGAATATCTTTGTTTTTCATAACAATTTTAATTTAAAGTTCTCGCTACAAAATTAACATATCATTTTCAGATAAAAAAGTTAAAAAATGTTATAAAGTTAGGATTTTTTAAGACAACAAGACTACAAGACTACAAGTCACCGAGACACTGAGTTGCTGAGTCAATGAGTCGCAAAGTCACAAAGTCGCAAAGTCGCAGAGAAACTTTGAGTCTTTGCGTCTTTGAGTCTTTGAGACTATAAGTTCAGAGTCAGAGTTCATGGCCCTGGAGGACCCGCCTTGGCTAAATAGCGTTAAGAAATTATGAGACTGGAGCGTTAAGAACAAAAAGCTGTCTGAGCGTAGCGAGTTCTTTTTGTTTAGCGCAAGAATCATAATTTTAGCGTGTTTAGCCGCAGCGGGAGCTTTTCTGTTTCTCTTTTTGCGGTAAAAAGAGAAAAGGATTTTTTTAAGTCACCGAGACTCCAAGTCACCGAGTCACAAAGTCACAAAGTCGCAGAGAAACTTTGCGTCTTTGAGTTTTTGAGTCTTTGAGTCAATAAGTCGGTTCTTAGTTCAAAAGCCAACAGCCTTAGTTAAAAAAAGTTAACAATAGTTAAAAAATGTTAATTTTAAAAGAGTTAAGGTAATTGTACTTATATTTGCATCATCAGAACCTAAAACAGATTTTTATGAATAATATACAAATGTATGGTGATACCGTAAAGGTAATAAAGGAAGCCATATTACGAAGTCAATATCGTGCTGCTTCTTGCGTTAACAAAGAACAATTGTCCTTGTATTATGGAATTGGAAGATATGTGTCGGAAAATTCTAGAAACAATCAGCAGATGTCCAGCGAATTTAAAACGCTAACTACGGTTAGCGAAATAAACACCCAGAGCCACATGAAAATCCATCAATAGGATTAGTATTATGCAAGAGTGCAAATAAAAAATATGTTGAGTATATAATTCAAGACTACGACAAACCATTGGGAGTTGCCACATATAAAACTACAGCTGATATGAATGAAAAGTTACGTAAAGCTCTACCAGATGTAGAAGAACTCAAGAAACTATTATAGATACAGATACGGGAGACGGAAAGTGGAGACGGGAAAGCGGAGACGGAAAGTGGAGACGGAGACGGAAAGCGGAGACGGAAGACGGAAATGGAAAACGGATAGTGGAGGCTAAAAAAATTCCGCTTCCATTATCCGTTTCCGAAGTTAGAAATTAGGAATTTTCAAAAATTCCTAATTTCTTTTGCGTATGGAGTACGCCAAAGCAAGGCCTCCGAGGATTAACAATCCTGAACCGAGTGGTGCTTCTGCTGCGAAGTCGTAATCTACACCATGTTGTCCCGGTAAGATAGGTAATTCCTGTCCCCAGACCTCTGTGTTGTCTCTGTATTCAGTATAGTTGCCACTGCTGAAGAAACCATCGTTTTGAGCATTGACATTCATCCCGAATGCAATAGCGAATATTATTGTTGTTATTATCTTTTTCATATTTTTCTTTTTTTAAGTTTATAGTTAATAGTTTATAGTTAATAGTAGTTGGAGAGTTGATAGGAAACTTTAAAACTACTATCAACTATTAACTAATTAATAAATAACCACCTTTTCTACTTTAACACCTGTTTCGTTGATTACTCTCACAATGTATGCTGCTTTGTTGAAGTTGCTTACATCGATTCTGTTGTTGTCGCTTACAACATCATTAGAATAGACTATTCTTCCCAACATATCAACGATTTGTACAGAGCCTTCTATTGTGAGAATCAATTCTTCGCCTGATTGATATACGAAATGGCTGTTGTCTGTTGACTCTTGACCGTTGTCTAATTTCAAGACGAAACGGTTTGGATTTTCGTTGCTTGTAGCGGTGAAACTGTATTCGTCTTCTATGAGCATGTTAGTCTCGATGCCTGTGAGGCGGTCGACCAAGACTACGCTTTCGAACTTACCGTTGACATCTAAGCTGATGCTGTAGTTGCCCATTTGTTTAGCGTCGAAGAAGACTTCTATCTCTGATGTGTTCATGTCGTAGCCCAAGATGCTATAATGTCTGCCGTCATTTTTGACATAGATATCAGCGATGTTGGTGTTGATATTTTCGAGTTTAGAGAAACCTTTTTCTTCTGCGCCTGAGAATTTAACGATAAGGTTGTTGCTACCTTCTGCGCCTGTTGCGATGATGTTGATATAATCAGCTTTTTCTTCGCCTCTTGACTTGCTGCCGGCGTTGTAAGAGATAGAAGGTTCTTCGCCTATAGTTTCAACGAAGAAACCGTCACCTACTGGAATTGAGCCTTCACCGTGAGAGATGACGTAGCCACCTGTTGCAGGATTTACAGTAGCGAAGCCGTTGTAGACATTAGTTAAGTCTACATTATCCCAATCCATGTTGAAAGTAAATGGGTTGCCGAGGAGGTGGAAGTTAGCGAATTTTCCGCCTTCTGTGTATGTTACTTCTGTGAAATCGAAATTATCTTTATTGTAAAGATAGCCTGACAATGTAGCTGTTTCTAATGTTTCGTATGAAGCGAGGTAACCGCGGCCGTTTACGAATGCATCTTCGAAGTTGCCGTCTTTATGGTTATTCCATTCTGCGCCTTCTTCTGCGCCTTCAAATTTATACAAGTCGTATGACTTAGGTGCCCAGCTAAAGCCTACGAAGTTTGTAATACTTGAACTGTTGAATGGAGAAGCGATGAATTGCCATCCGTCTTCACTAACACCCCATACTGTTGGATTTACCATATTCATATTGAATGTAGCATAAACGTTTTCGTTGCTTTGGAATATTTGTGCACCGTCGTTGATAACGAGTTTACCTGTTGTATATGTATAACTGTCATAAACTTGAGTAATTGTACCTGTTACAGTAAGTTCTGCGCCTTCATTGAGGGTGAGTGTTGCTGAACCAGCAATTTTCATATTAGCAACATTAGCTATAGTATTAAGGTTAGCGTTAGTTGAGATCATTACATTTTCTCCAGCTTGAGGAACTGCACCTGTGCTCCAGTTATCTTTATTGCTCCAATCATTATCACCAGCAGCATTTGTAAATTCTATACTTGCTTGCTTTTCTATAGGTGCTGACCAGTTGATTGCTGATTCTGAAGATATAGAGATTGAAGGGAATACAACATTATCGATAGCTGAACATCTACCGTAGAGAATACTTGTACAGAATGCAATATAAACTTGTTGTTCTTCATATCCGCTTAATGAAGCTTCAACAGTTGTCCAATTTGTGTTATATACATTGTTATTACTCCATACCTTTGTCCAAGGACCTTCAGCAGATTGTGTTGAAACCATAACTGACAATTCATTGGTATAAGATGTACCTGAATAACCAGAACTAAAGTATGGTGTATAATAGCTGAATGTAACTTTTGGATTTACTGCACCTGTCAAGTCATATAGAGGAGCTACGAGATAGAATAAGTTTCCGTTTGACCAGCCACCACTATTATTACTATATGCAGCATAAGTTCCTTCAATAGGATAGATGTTATATGGATAATTTGTAATTGTCCAATCGTATGTTGTTGTAGTTCCTGAATGATAAATTGTCCAGCCTTCTGGAAGATTTCCGCCATTTTCAAAGCCTTCTGTATATGAATTAGAGATACTTACAGTAGCTGAAACGCCATATTCGTATGTTCCTGTTTCTAATGTGCTCCAGTAGTAGTCTGTAGCTGTTAATGAAGTAACATCTGAATAAATGCGTTGTACATTGCCTTCGCTGTCTCTTCTATATACATTGTATGAAGTAGCACCTTCAGCTGCTCCCCATGTAACATTTACATAGTCGCCTGATTCAACAGCTGTAACATCGAAATCAGCTTTTTGTTTAGCTTCTAAAACTATATCTAATGGCAATTCAGTTTGATATTCAATTGCAACATTTTCTATTACTTTTTCATTGTAATCGTAGTGTGAAACAGTAGCTGTATAATAACTACCTATTAACATATCACCTGTAAATTCGCCATCTTCGTTTGTAACGAAAGTGTATGTTTGTGGACGATCAAATCCATCGTAACCTACAATCGTAACTGTAGCTCCTTTAATAGGGTTTGTACCGTCTGTTACATTACCAGCGATTTGACCTTCGCCTGTTACTCCTGGATATACTTTAGCATTCTTAGCTGATTCGCCGAAACCATAATCTGCAGTAACAGCGTATGTTACATAAAGACTTTCCAAGTCGTATTTTAAATTTTCAACTGTGAATGTTGTGTCTGTTATAGTTTCTTCATTTACTAATGTATATACATAATCATAAATTTCATAACTATAACCTACTTTGTAAACATTATAGCCAACAGCACCTTCAACCTCATTCCATGTCAATACCATATCTTCTCCTTCAACATAGTAGTATTTGTCAGCTTGTACATTTTCTGGAGCCATGTATTCTAAGGTGATATCTTGTACATAATCCTGTCCGTTGGAAAGACCTCCTGTATATGAAGTAATGTAAACATATTTTTCAGTTGCATATTCTTTTGATATAACAACTTCTAAATTAGAATAATACCAATAAGGTGAACCATATACACATGGCATTGCCAAAGTTTTAGTTGCCTTACCTTCTGCGTCTGTATATAATGTTTCGATAGCAGGAACGAGTTGGTAATATTCGTCATAATAAGATTCAGTATTGAAAGCTACAGCTGCATTTTCTATAGCATTGCCTTCAGCGTCTTTAACATTTACTACTAAATTGAATTCACCAGCCATCTTGACATAAATAGCTTCGTTATGTGCTGATTCGCCTAATGTATGAACAGCTGTAACAGTGATAGCGTTGCCAAGATTTACGTTGTGAGGAAGGTTTGTCAATTCGAAAGATGTTTCTTCGATAGCAGTTTCATTGAGTTTTACTGTATCATTTAAGTAAACATTGTATGACAAAGCATCTTCAGCTGCTGTCCATGTGAGTGTTGTTGTTTCACCTGGATATAATTCTGGGTCTGTCACTGTAAGTGCTGTAGCTTGGTTCAATGGAGTGATGAATGAATATACTTCACCTGCTGTTGTACCTGTAGCATTTTTAGCATTAACTTGCCAGTAATATGTTGTCTGATTTGGCAAGCTTTCTGTTTGGAATGATATAGCAAGTTCCGATGTCCAGTCAACAACAACATCTGTTGGAGGATTTGTTGTACCTAACAACACTTGATATTCGCTTGTATACTTGCCGAATGTCCATGACAATTGAGGATTATTTTGTTCCATTGCGCCATTTTCAGGAGCTGTGTATGTAACAGCTTCAGGAACAGGAAGTGTAGCTGTTGAGAGATTGAGAGTGAAGTCACCATCAGCTGCAGCAACTAAGTAATAAGTACCAGCAGGATATAGAACGCCGTCTATCTGAGGCTCGCCTGCTCTTGATTTAGCAGAACCGTCTGTGAGAGCGAGGTCGTCGATAGCAACGTAATACATATTAGTACAATCATAATGGCGTAGACCAATATGTACAACTTTACCTGCATAATCACTTAATTCAATTTCTTTTTCTATAGGTTTGCTAGAATTTGTTACATCTGTATAAACATTATAGAAATTTTCTCCATCTTCTGAAATTACCACAGCATATTTATCTTGATAATATGCACCTACACCTGCGCCGCAGACTTTATAAGTCAATTTAGAATTTTCTGTAATAGCATAAACTTTTGTAGTATAAATATAATTGTTTGGATATATTTGTTGTTGTAGTCCTGACTTCCAAGAATATGATGCAATTCTATTAGATTGTGTTTCCCACTTCATTCCATCGCCATCAGCATCTATCAAATCAAAATCACTTAAATCTCCATCATTAAAATCATAGAAGAATGTTGTTGGAGCAGTTGGACCGCTTTGTCCGCCTGTGTTATTATTATCTGAAGAAGGGCCGTCTTTTTCACCGAAGTCTTCGTCATAGATAGCAACAATAGGATTTGTACCTTCAACTGTTGCGGTGATAAGAGCGTCTTTATCTAACTCAAATTTATAAACAGCGTCATTTAAGTTGTCGTCTGCTGCTTCACCTGGGAGGATGTAGTCGTCGTGCATGCCTGTTGCTTGGGCAGTAAAGCTATTATTAGCATCGAAATTTACTGTTATAGGATTTTCATAAACATCGCCATTAGCTGGAGTGTAAGCTGTTGCTGTTACAGGGATAACAACAGGTTCGCAGTCGGCAGAAGTGATTGTGATATTTCCGCTTTGTGCACCGCTAACGTTAGCTTCTTTATTGTAGCTTACATTAAGAGCGACAGGATTTTGGTTAAGGTCGTAGTTTAATGTAAAGAAATTATTGTCACATGAAATGCTTGTAATTGTTGTAGCAATAGCTTTGATTTCAACATTAGCTGAAGCATTCTTTTCTGTCCAGTAGTTGCCGAGTCTTACATCGCCGAGAGAAATAGATTCAGCAGAGACTTTTACGCTTGCTGATAAAGCCTCTACAGTAAATTTAAGATTAGCTATAAAAGGAGTATAGCTATAAGTAGTATAACTATACGCTTGCAAATAAGTTCCTGTTATTGTTGTTAAATTAGAACAATCATAAGCTTCGTTGTCATTATATTTATAAAGACCTCTAATTGAACTGACTGAGGTTGCATTAAAAGCATCATAATAGTCTTCTTTTGTGCCGGTTTTATCATTAATAGTGATTACCAAATCTCCTCCTGTATATGGGAAAGGTGATTGTAATGTTATTGTTGCCCATTCTCCATTACCAGAAAATGTGCAATCTCCATTATAAACTTTATCAGATTCAGATACAAGAACCCAGTCTGATTGTGAAGTATATGAATCTTTATCCACATTATTCATATATACAACAATATTTCTTGTTCTATTGTAACCATATTTATGATGGAAGGAAATACTAGTAATCAGACCACTTTCTTTATTAATTTCTTCTTTAAGATAAATCTGTTGTGACACAGAATATTTTCCATAATAATTGGCATAAGGAGCATAATAACTTGTAGTCGTTCCTTCTCCTATTGTAATTGTTTCTTGTGCATTAAGCACATTCCATTTCGCTCCTCCCAATAGGATGAAGAGCATCATCATTAAAATTGTAAATCTTTTCTTCATTTATTTAATTTTTAATTAATATTTATTTTTTTCAAATTTTTAGAAAAGCCGTCAGCTATCAGCTATCAGCCGTCAGCCTTTAGACTTTAGACTTTCGTCTTTAGCTAAAATCCCAGTATTTATTGAGGGTTTAGAGTTTTTATAATAGCTTAGTTCACAAGTACTAAAAACTGGGCGCAAATGTACATCATTTTTCACAACGATGTTAATTTTTTTTAAGATTTTTCTCTTGACAGTATTATGGCAAATTTGTAGTTTTGCACATACCAAAATTAAAATTTATGAGCAACTTGGAATTTTACAGTACAGCTGTAAAGGCTATAAAACTTACAATTAAATTTCAACAACCTTAAACCCCAAAACTGCTAGTTTCCAATTTTAGATGTTTCGTCTTTAACTTCGAGATGGCATGTTCTTCCTAGCACGAGGCTGCGGTTGTCGTCAATATGTCCAGCGGGGAAGTTGAAGCATATCGGCATGTCTCTGTCTTTCACTTTTTCGAGTATTATCTCTTCTGCTGTCATGCCAAAAGGGACAGCGTTGTCGTGCATCTGCGTCAGTCCGCCGACAACAAGTCCTTTGATGTTATCGAGTTTTCCTGCACGCTGTATGGCAGTCATCATCCTGTCGATATGGTATAGATATTCGTCGAGGTCTTCTAAAAACAAGATTTTGCCATCGGTGTCAGGGAAGATGTCAGAGCCTAGGAGACTATACAATACCGAGATGTTACCTCCTACTATCGGGGCTTCTGCCGTTCCTTTCTTGTTGAGATGTGACGATGGTATCTCGTATGAGAGTCTCTTGCCTTCTAGCGCGTCGAAGAGTGAATCGAGAGATTCCTTGGTGTTGCCAGAGAAATTGATAGGCATAGTGGAATGCAAACTCATGAGTCCTAGACTCTGTATCTTGGCATGTAACACGGTGACATCGCTATAGCCAGCTATCCATTTTGGTTTTTGTATGAACTTATCGAAATTGAGTTTGTCGATAATACGCACAGTGCCATAGCCGCCACGCGCACATAATATCACGTCGATGTCGTCTCTGTCGAGATATTCTTGTAACAAAGATGCTCTACTGTTGTCGTCACCAGCAAACTGATGACATGAATCGAAGAGTCGCTCATCATAAACAAGGTTATGGCCTCTGCCCTTGATATAATCGAAGGCGAAAGACATCTCGTCGAGAGACACTTTACGTGCTGGAGCTACTATGGCGATGTTCATTTTCTATATATAACATTCAACACTACGTCGCCCACTATTCCTAATGTCTTAGGATCTATCTGTTCTATGTTGTCTTTCATGGTGTGCCAATAAGGATAGAAGGAGCTGTCTTCATTATCTTCAAGATGTATGAGGTCAATCATAGGGATGTTGGCGTTCATATTGACATAGATATGGTCGTCGTTGATAGGATGTCCTATCTCGTTGATAAAATATTCTGAATATCCCAAGTCGCGAGCCATTCTCCATATCTCGTTGCTTAAAGATGGAGCGAGTTGTTGTGAGTAATATTCCTTAGGGAAACGAGGGTTAGGTGCGCCCACCATATCGAGTAATATTCCGAAGTAGGCTCTATAGTTAAAGATGTGAGGATTCTTTGACCAATATTGAGAGCCGAGAGCCCAGTCGTTGTTCGTCATAAGGTTAAGATATTGAGGGGCTCCATAGTCCTCGAGGTCGAAGAGTATGATGTCGATACCGGTGTTGATAGGATTGTCTTTTAATATTCTTGCCACTTCCATAAGGACGCCAACGCCGCTGGCTCCGTCGTTAGCGCCGTCGATAGGGGTGTTCCATTTGGTTCTGTCGGGGTCGTGGTCTGCAAAAGGACGAGAATCCCAGTGAGCTGCAAGGAGTATTCTTTTTTTTGCTTCAGGATTGAAAGAAGCGATGATATTTTTTCCGTCTATACCCTTGCCATTATAAAGCCGTGACCTGAAGTTCTGCACATATACGGTGTCAGCTTTTTCATTAAAGAAGTCGATGAACCAGTCGGCACACTGAGCATGAGCGTCGCTGCCTGGCACACGAGGGCCAAAAGCTAATTGTTTTGCCACATAGTTATATGCTGAGTCGGCATTGAAGTCAGGCACCTTTATCTCCTGCTTCTGAGGAACAGCTTGTGCAGCAGGTTTTGAATTTTGTTTGTTATCGCAAGATGTTATTGATAAAGCTATCAATGATATAAAGAATATTTTTTTTAACATAGTTTATTAGGGTTTTAAGGAGCTTGAGGGATTAGAGTTTAACAATTCTACATTCCGGCACTTGGATTTTGAATCTCACCGCCTCCTGTCTGTGCTTTTCTCTCGAGTTCCATCTTACCGAAGCGGAAGACGAGGCCAGCACTGATGGAACGGCTGTTGAACTTGAACGAGCTGTATGAGATATAATACGGATTGGTTGTGTTGTTATCCCATTTGTTCCAGTTGAAGATGTCGTTGACATTGATATGGACCGACATCTTTCTGTCGAAGAAGTCAGCTCTTAATCCACAGTTGATTGAATAGTTGGCGAGTTTCTCAGCGAAGAGCGACTGCTGTGGTGAGCGGTAGTTTCCTGATGCGTGAATCTCTAACTTATTCCATAACTTAGCCCAGACATTCAGACGCATACTATATACGAGTGAGTTGTCTTTGATAAGTTCGTCGTTGAACATAGTCTCATAGTAATAGTCATATACGTTGGCATAAAGACGCATATTGAACATGCCTGTAGGACGATATGTGACATTGGCTTCGAGACCTTTTCTTGACGACTTGCCTACATTGACTGGATATGAATATGATATAAATCTTCCAAAGAAGTCATCATACATGACATCGCTGATGTTGTCCACGGTGTTCTTGGAGTCTCTGTAATATGCTGTCAATCCCACTGAGCCGAACTTATTCCAATATTTTGTCCAGCCGCCTTCAACCGATGTAGTATATGTTGGAAGGAGGTCAGGGTTACCTGTTGTAAACGATTCTGTTGAATAGAACTTATAGTCGGTGAGGTTTCTTGCACTAGGAGGTGCGATGCGGCGTGAATAACTTAAATTGAAGTTATGCATCGTTTTGGTTCTGTATGACAAGTGTATTGATGGACGCCAGTTGAGGTAGTCTTTGGTGGTGTTTGTCGTGGTGTAGCCATCAATATTGCACCATAGTCTCTCATATTCCATTCTGATACCAGGTTTCACGACGAAGTTGCCGAATTTCTGTTGAAGAGTGAAATATACATCATATTCGTTGGAGCCTACTTCTCTGTCGAAGCTACGCATAATATCAGTGACGTATTCGCCATTAGCGAGGGTGTCATAGCTAATGTAATAAGTATCGGGGCTGTATTCGTATGATGTTCCTATACCAATCTCGCCGTTTTCAGAATAAGGAAGCGAATAGTCGAGGTTGACGCCGTATCCGAAGTCGCGGTAGTTTGACAATTCTCTATAATCTACGTTCATCCAAGGCTGATTCTCATAATATCTTCTTTGGTAGTCGTTGTCGCTTCCATCAGCGATGTTGCCAGTCATTCTAAGGCTGATGTTATGGCCTTCGTCGTTAAACTTATGGAGGTATTGTAATCCGCCGTGGAAGAAGTTACCGTGGCCCGATGCTTCGCCGTAAGTTGTATAATGATACATTCCTGAGTCTTGGAGATATTCGTGGCGGAATGTCTCGTTGAAGCTCTCGCTTCTTGAGGAGTTAGGCCATCCGCCCACCCATACGGAGATGGAGTTCATGGTGTCGATGTTATAATCGAAGTTGATATTGAAGCCACCTCCGTAATTATTCGAGAAAGAATCGCCGTTATATGAGGTGTGATTTGTTGTATCCAATCCTGTGTGGTCGGCATTGTCGGCGAAAGATGTGCTGTAGCCGTTGGTGATATTTTTCCATTGAGAATAGGAGCCGTTGACGAAGAGGTTGAGCGACATTTTCTCGTTAGCCCAGACGTAGGAAGCCCATGGCGATGCATTTGGTGAAGAAGATGCTCTTAGTCCGAAGCTGAGGAATTGGTTTTTCTTGATTTTGGAATTGGTGACGATATTGATGATACCGCCGTCGCTATTCGAGGAGTAGCGCGCTGAAGGATTCGTTATCACCTCTATTCTCTCGAGCGCGTTAGCCGGCATCTGCTGTAAATAAGTCTTGAGGTTTTCCTCGTTGAGGTTGGAAGGCTGACCGTTGATCCATATTTCTACCGACGACACTCCGCGTAAGGAGACATTACCTTCCACGTCGACTTCAACACCCGGCGCGTTCTGCAAAGCATCGGAAACGGTACCAGTCTGTACACTAGGATCCTCGCTGACGTTATACAAAGTCTTTTCACCCTCGTTGCTGAACAATGGTCGTTTCTCAACGATGACAACAGCGTCCAAAGTGGTGCTGCCAGGTTTCATCTTGATGACTCCCATATCTAAATCGGATGCCACATCGATGGTGGTTCTTATAGTCTCATATCCTATTGAAGAAACCAAGAAGATATATTTGCCATCTGGAATATGCTCTGCCTTGAAATATCCGTTCTCATTTGACGATGCTCCTGAAACAAAAACAGAATCGACAGCACGCATCAATCCAACATTGACAAAAGGCAATTTCTCGTTGTTGAGACTGTCGACTAAAATACCGCTGACACTATTTTGAGAGAACAAATTAATATTTAAAAACATCAATGAGAATATAAAAAACAACTTCTTCATGACTTTATGCATTTAAGTTTATAAACCGCTTTTTTGAATCACCAAATTTAAATCAATTTTTGTTCCGTTTTATTTCTTTTTTAATTTTATTTTTAAAAGAATAAGTATTGATTTTTTTGAGAAAATAAAAACTCAGAATCTCAAAATTTTTCTGAGCTTCTGAGTTTCTGAAGTTTTGAGTTTCTTTAATTAACGTCGGAGTAGTTTCCGTTGATTGTTATTTTATGTTTTCCCTCGCTGTCGTTGATGTTTCCTGTCATGGTCTTGGTGTTAACCTTCGTCTCGACTATACGTTTTGCATATTTCTCTAACAAATCATTTTCAATATCACCATAAAGAAGTTTTATGTCATAGGTAAAGCTCATATCTTCTGTAAGGTTCAATATGATGTCGGAATAGTTGAGTTGCACTTTCATTGATTCAAAAGCCTGACTTATCTTATTGACAGTCACATCACCATAATTCGCATATATCTCTGCATACTTTTCAATATTATCGACATTTATATCTGAATAATTAAGTTCGCCTATCAATTTGTTTACATTATCAAGTTTGATGCTTCCATAATTCATCTTAAAGACGGCATTATTGACATCAGCAATATCAATATCTCCATAGTTTATTTTGGCATTTATTTGCTTGGCCTTTTTAATATTGGCGTCGCCATAATTCATTTTTATCTCGGCAGTAGAGACAATATCATCGATTGAGAAGTCGCCATATTTCATCTCTACATATAAGTTATTGTTTGCCTTATCCATTATCACATCGCCATAAATGTTATATATACTGACGAAGACATCCTGTGGAAGCATGATGTAATAGGAGATATGATAACCTACATTTTTTGCATTTATTTTATTTATAATGGTCTTGGCTGTCAGCTTTTGCTTGTTTTTCTCGTTATTGAAATCCACGTCGATGGCATAGAGCATTTCTTCAGCATATTCTTCTTTATTGGCTTTCGCTATTATCTCAACATGAAAGCTCACATAATTCTCTTCCCATGAAGATATTTTATAATCGCTGTATTTTCCTATCAAGGCAACAGAGGTGCCAACAATGGTCTCAAAATTAGCGTCGATGGTTCTCTTCTTGGAATATTTATAAGAAGCATTGAAGGCATTGTTTTCGTTTTCTGCATAAGCTAACAATGTTGCGAAACAGAATATTAAAGTTAGAATTTTTGCTTTCATGTTTATTCCTCCTTACTTTTAATTTTTCTATATATAATATTTAACGATTCCAATTGCCTATCATATATCTGCGATGTTATTGCGAGCTGTTTCTCTTCTGGAAGTGGCGCAATTTCGGCAAAGACATCCGCAGTGGAAGCGAGACTCTCTATCACTTTATTGATTTCCATCTTCGTCGAGTCGTCGACATTATCAAGAACATTTTCCAGCATCATAACAGCTTCATCGACTTGTTGTTCATAAAGATTTCTCATCTCTACCACCTTGTCGTTTTCCTGATACAAATTCGGGGTTATCATTTCCTGATTATTCATTATAAGGAATAACAATATTACTGCTGCCACTGCCGACGATACGCCAAGCCAAAGACGACGCATATTGTTCTTCCTTCTTATCTGAGAATGCATCTTCATCACAAAACGAGCCTGATGATTGCTTGACAACTCACTCTCGAACTTCTCTTTATTATTTTTTATTAAATCCTCTATATTCATAACTTATTGACTTTCTTAATTTTTCCAATCCTCTAACATACTGTGACCTCACCGTCGATGTTTTGATATTCATCATCTCTGCTATATCGACGAAATCGAGTTCATCGAGAAGATGCAGTTTCAAAACCATTTTATAACCATCCGGAAGAAGTTCCATCTTTTCAATTATCTTCTCAATAGGATACGATTCTTCATCCATATCATCGGATATAGTGTCAGTTTCGTTTTCTATCTCTTTGAAAAATGGATCTTTGCAATGCTTTCGGTACCAGTCAATACTTCTGTTGACCGCAATCTTCTTAACGAAAGCGATGAAATCTTTCTGTGTTCCAATAAATTTGTCGATTGTGCCGAACGCCTTGAGGATGGAGTCTTGCATTATCTCCTCAGCGTCGAATTCGTTCATCACGATGTGAAGACAAGCGTTATAGACAGGCTGACAGCAGATGTTGTATAACTTCAACATCGCCTGAGGGTTCTGTCTCTTACATTGTTTCAGCAAATCTTCAAAATTCGACATATTCTTGTTTTTACATTTTTTGTAACGGCGATAAAAAAGATTTGCTGCATATAATTTTAAAAAATTCTGTCTCCGTCTCCAACATCCGTCTCAGTTACTCCCTCACAAACATTGCCGCCTTATTAAGCAGATTGTTAAAATCCAAAGATGTCTTGAATTCCTCGAGGGCCCATTCTATGAGATGGTCGGAATAGAGCATTCCTTCTGGCAGCTGCTGCACCAGATTATATTGTTTGAGTCGTAACAAAGTGTCATGTTTATGATGTGGAGGAAAATCCTTAGGATTTTTTGTCAAGCTATTAGATGTATCCAATGTGAAGTTGGAGGCTTTGTTTATCGCATCCACGAAGGCGTCACCGTCGTACAAGATGTCTTCCCTCACGCTTCTGAGAGTGTCTTTGTCGGGATTCCACAGTCCGGTGAACAAGCCATTACATCCTATATATTCCGCTTCCTCGCCTTCGAAGTGAAGGTAGTAGCCAGCGAGTCCCGATTTCTTTCCGAAAGGACATACATATATACCCATGTGCGTTTTGTAAGGACGTTTGTCGAGAGAGAAACGAATGTCGCGGTAGATGCGATAGGTGCAATCGCTCACGCTGAGGTTCTTGATAGAGGAATCGAATTTAGAGATTCCCGAGATAAGCTGTTCTGCCATCTCATTGATACGGCATTGCGCCTTGTTGTATAAGTCTTTATTTTCTTGAAACCAAGGGCGATTGTTGTTATGCAAAACGCCATTGAGAAATGTCATCACGTCCTTCATAAAAAAAACTATCTTTTGTGCAAAGATAGTTTTTTTAAGAGCTCAGAAACCCAAAATCTCAAAAAAGAGTCTGAGTTTCTGAATTTTTTATTTCTTATATAATGAATCTTATTTAACTACAGAAACGCGTTTAACAGTGATGTTGTTTTCTGTTACTATGCGTACCATATAGATTCCTGTTTCATATTGAGCCATATCGATGACTTCTTTATCAGAATCAACTTCTGCATCATAAATCATCTGACCTAATGCGTTGATGATGCTGATACGTTTCATACCTTCAGCTTCGATATTCAAGTTAGCCTTTGTTGGGTTAGGATAAACCATCATATCATCAGCTACGTTTTCTACTATTGATTCTTCATGACATACCAAGCATGACATTGCATAGTAAGATACGTTTGGCAAGCCGCCGTGGACAACTTTGAGGCAGTATTCTGCGTCAGCGTCAGCTTCATCGGTGAATGTGTTACCGCTGACAGGTTCGCTTACTACGAGTTCTCCGTTACGATAAATCATTGTACCTATGATATCGTTTTCCATTCCTGGATAATCGCCTTCATAGTTGAGGAATGCACGGATATTCCATGTGTAGTCCCATTCGATGTCGGCATACATATCCCACCATACTTCACCGTCTTCTGAAATCCAACGTCCGTTAGGATTGCCTGTGTTAGCACCAGCTGGAGCGATATATTGACCATTGAGGTTGTGGAAGATAATCCAGAGGTTTTCTGTTCCAACAGGGATTGCTTCTGTCAATTCAAATTCAACATATTGTTTTGTGCCGTAGCAATAATATGATTGAGTGTAAATCTTGTTGATAGGAGCAGTGTCACCGCCTGTATAGATATAGAATTCACCGTTATGATATGCATAGTCGTATGTCATAACCTTGAGGATCTTCTTGCCAACGTAAGGAGCTAAATCTTCTGGAGTGAACTTGATGCCCCAGTAGAATGTACCGCCGCTGTAACGACCAACGCCGTCAACATTGTAACCATCGTCATAGAATATTGAGTTGCCTGCTGATTCATTTTCGTGGCTTACCTCTGGCATTGTCCATGTCAATACATTCTTACCATCTACATTCTCAACTTTAATTTCTGAAGCATATTCAAAGTCTGTACATTCTCTGAAAGTCCATGATGTCTTCACAGCTGCACTAGAACCTGTTGTGTAGTTAGCGATAACTGTTGTTGTATATACTGTACCTTCTTCAAAAGCGTATGCTTCTATATCATGTTGATAGTATGGAGTTGTTACTTCATCAACTTTAGCACCATTTAATTTGATTGTGTAAGAAAGTAATTCTTTTGAATCATCTACTACATCCCATTTTACCCAACCTGTTGGTGAAACGTAAAGATTTTCTATTGCTGATAATACTTCTTGGAGGACGATGTCAAATTCTGTCTCTTCCCAAATTTCAACAACTTTGCTTTGATATTCTGATGTGAAACCTGGAAGTTCAACTGTCAATTCATATTTACCTTTACGGAAGTTGTTCCATTTATGTGAGCCTGAGTCATTGATAACAACGATATAGTCTGTATTTTCAACCATATTGATGAAACTTACTGTTGCACCTGCAACTGGGTCGTTGCTGTTAGTTGAAACATTAACTTCAACTGATGTTGACATACCTTTATCGATTGTGTTTGACCAAACGATAGCTGATTCGTTAGAGTTGTTTATAACTTTAAAATTATCGATACCTACGCAGTATCCGTAGTGATTTTCATTTACGAAAGCGAGATAAGTTTCTTTTTGTGCATAGTCTGACAAGTCGACATTAGCTTCTGTCCATGCAGGAACGTCTGCTCCATTTGTTGACCATACTTCTGTCCAAGGACCATCTTGAGAATTACCGACCATAAGTTTCAATACGTTAACGTCGCCATCCCATGCTGGAGATACATATTGGAAGTTCAATTTTACGCTTGAGCATAATGAAAGATCGAAAGCAGATGTCACCATATAATATTTTGATGTAGATGCTGAACCTTGGCTGAATGCTGAGTAGTTGCCATCGAATGCGTAGATGTTGTAAGAACTGCTCTTAACACCCCAGTCAGAGATATAATATTCTGATTGTGGTTCTTGGAAGATTGTCCATCCTTGTGGCATAGAACCTGATTCGAAGTCTTCTTTATAGAGTATTTCTTCAGCGCGGTTACCGTCATAAACTGCAGAGACACCCCACTTGTAAGTACCAGGTTCCATTGAAGTCCATTCGTTGTCGATGTATGTTGTTTCTGTAATATTCTTTACGAGAGGATCAATGATGTCGCTGTGGATATTTGTTCTGTAGATGTTGAAACTTGAGAATGCGCGTTCACCCATTTCCCATTCAACTTTTACTGAGTTAGAGAGTTCTGTTGCAACTACATTTTTTACAGTTTGATAATCTTCAAACATCAAGAAGTTGAGAGTCATATCTTGACCGTATGTCAATTCAACTTCCTGAGTATTGTTTTGATAACCTGATGATACAGCTGTAGCTTCGTATTCACCAACATAAATAGATTCAGAATATTCACCGTTAGCATTAACAGTAACTCTATATGTTCTACTTACGTTGAACTCATCTCTACCAACGAAAATGACTTCACCACCTGACAATGCTGTTGTTCCGTCTATTTCAAGAAGTTTACCTTGTACGTCACATTTTCCTGATACATAAATATTAACGAATTCTGTGTGTCCTGATTCGCCATATTCATAGACAGCTGTCACTGTAATATTGTGACCTAACATATTGTAAGGAAGTTCATTTGTTGTATATGACAAGCCTGTGATAACTTCATCATTAATCTTCACGCCATCAGCATAAACATTATAACCAATATTCAATGTATTTGAAACAGCAGGCCATGATATTGTAACATCATCACCAACATAAATCATGCTGTTAGAAACCATCACACCGGTAGGACCTTCGTATGGTGTTGTGAACATCCATACATCACCTGTCATTGTACCTGATGTGTTGCGAGTATTAACTTGCCAGAAGTAAGCTGTGTTTGATGCCAAGTTACCTGCATTATATTGAGTCTGAATATTGCTTGTCCAGTTGACTGCTACATCTTGAGGTGGGTTTTGTGTACCGAACAAAAGTTGATATTCAACAACATTAGAAGCCAATTCCCAAGATAAGTTAGAATCTGTTACTTGTTGAGCCATATCAGCTGGTGTTGGGTTGGTAGCTTTAGATGGAAGCGGACTGTCTTCAACTTCGATATAGACCATCAAAGATTGAGTTGCTGCTGCTACGAGGTAATAAGTACCTGCAGGAACGAACATATCAGAGATGATAGCACTTTCTTGAAGTTCGTAATAGTTGTCGATATGAGGACCACCTTTACCTTGGAAGTCTTCTTCATACAAAACGACTTTAGCATTTGTGCCTGTTGGAGTAGCACTTAATAATTTATCTGTATCAAAAACGAGTTTATAAACTGCGTCAGGACCGTCTTCACCACCGAAAGGCAATTTGTAATTGTCGTATAAGTTGGCAAATGTTGGCATTGCCAAATTAGGATATGTAGAAATTGTCTCTGCCATTTCCCATACGTCGTTGCCTGTTGGGTTATAAGCGAAAGCAGACATCTCAATAACTTCTGTTTGGTTTGAGTCACCATAAGTAACAGTAAGTTGGCCTGTCTTATTACCTGTGCCAGAACCTGGAGTTATTTCAAATGTCAAAGGATTTCCATAGAGAATCTCTGTTGGAGTCTGAACACCTGACAAATTGAAATATGAGTTTGATGAAGTAATAGAACTTACATTCATTGATGCAGCATTAGTAGAGATTGACACTTCGCATGGAGCAATCCATTTGCCAACAGGACAGTTGCCCAAATTGATTGGATCTGGTGTCACTATAACTGTTGGTTCAACATCGTCAGCTAACTCATAATTAAAGATAACCTGGTTGTTGTAATAAGGATTTGAACCTGTATAGTTACCATAAACTTCACTCAAATTACCTACGCTATATGGATATTGTAAAGAAGCTTTATTGAGTGAGCGTGGTGTAGAACCTGTTGAATATGTATAGAATTTTGATTCGTCTTCATAATTTTCAAAATATGCTGAGCCGTCATATATACAAAGTAAGACATTGCCACCTTCATATTCAAACTCATTTTGGAATTCTATTGTCAGCCATTCGCCTTCTACTCCTGGATATGTAACAGATCCAGAATATACTAGATCTGATGGTGAAAGATTAACCCAGTCTGAAGTGTGTGTGAATGATGTTTTTTCAGTGTTTATCATATAAACGCTGACTGAACGACTTACAGAAGATGCATTAGCCATTTTGAAAGAAACTGCTGTAAAATAGCCGGCTGCAACCTGCAGTTCTTCTGCTGTAAAGATCTGCTGTGTGATACTGTATTTAAAACCGTCTTCAATAGGAAGGACTCCACTGTTTGTATTACCTTCACCAATAGCGATTTCAATTTGTGCATTAGCAGAATATGTGAATCCGCAAACACACAACATCAAAAAAAGAAAAAATCTTTTCATTTTTAAAAAATTTGTTTGTTAATAAATAAGAAATTGATTTCCAATTAAATTATAGGCTCGTTTTCAAAAGCTAATAATCGGTTGCAAAGATAATATTTTTTAACAAAAAAGGCTACCCGAAGGCAGCCTTTTTTTTGAGCTCTAGAATTCTAGAGTTTTATTTTACAACAGTGATGCGTTCTACTGCAACGCCGTTTTCTGTTGCGATACGTACCATGTAAACACCTGCTTCATATTGTGCCATGTCTACAATTACGTTGTCTGTTACGACTGTGTTGTCATACATGACTTGGCCTAAAGCATTTGTTACTGTTACTTGGATCATGTTTTCTGCATGGATGTTCAATGCGCCCTTTGTTGGGTTTGGATATACCATCATGCCGTTAACACCGTTTTCGTCTATCGCTGTTACTTCTACTATTACGTAGTTCTGTTCTGGATTGCTGAATGATGTTGCTGGCTCTGATTCGCATTCTTCACCGTTTGCTGAATATAC
>JAZLEF010000008.1:0-15145 GCA_045615125.1 Bacteroidales bacterium | reverse complement strand
ATGAACATCAGTTGGTTGGGACTTCTTTTAAGTACATTGACGCCTTGTTGTTTTACAGAAGAAGGAAGGTTGGCTTCTGCAAGGTTGACTCTGTTTTGTACCATGACAGCTGCTTCATCGATGTCGGTTCCTAATTCGAATGTCACTGTCAATGAATATTCTCCATCGCTTGATGAGCTGGAACTCATATACATCATGTTCTCCACGCCATTGACTTGTTGCTCGATAGGGACGCCAACGGTCTGAGCTACAGTCTCAGCACTTGCTCCAGGATAATATGCCGATACCATGATGGTCGGCGGTGTGATGTCGGGATATTGAGCTACGGGTAACGTCCTTAAGGTGACTAATCCCGCGATGACGATGACAATGGCTATGACAGATGAGAAGATTGGTCTGTCGATAAAATATTTAGAAATCATGGCTTCAATTATTAATAGGTTCGACTTTCATTCCTGATCTTACTTTCAACAGGGCTTTCGTGACAAATCTCTCGTCGGGCGACAAACCTGATTTGACATGGATAAGACTGTCGTCGATTATTTCTCCAACTTCTATATGTCTGTAAGATACTATGTTGTTGTTATCTATTATATAAATGTATCTTCCAAGCTGATCTGTTCCTGTCGATGCGTCGGGGATTAAAATGGCGTTTTCGTCTTCACCGTATGGAAGAGATACTGTGCAATACATACCGCTTTTTAAATCGTATTCGGAGTTTTCAAAAAAAGCTCTTAATGTTAATGTTCCTGTTTTTAAATTCACAAAAGGCGATATGTAATTAGGTGTAGCTTCGATAGGAGGGAAGTCGCCTTCTTGCATATTGACAAAAACTTTTTTAGGCAATGAAGATTCCCAGTTATGAGACTGCATCCTTATCATAAGATATTGATTGTCTTCTATATTGAAATAAGCGTACATCGGGTCGTTGTTGTATATTGTGGTGAGTTTGAAGGGATTGCCTTCTCCGCCTGCAACGTATTCTCCTTCACCGGCTCCGCTGGTGGTGAGAAAACCTGAGATGGGAGCTTTTATGTAGCAGTAACCCAAGGTGGTTTGCGCAGTCTTTAATGCAGCCTTGGCATTTTGGACGTTAGCTTGCGCAGTGCGGACATTAGTCTCTGCCTGTATCAAATCAATCTGGCTGATAGCATTGCTCTTCGATGCTTCTAACATCCTTTGGTAATTGTTTTCGTAATAATCTAATGAGGCTTCTGCCGATGATAAGTTGGCCTCGGCTTTTTCAACTTCGTTTTTATATACCGTAGGATCGATGGTATATAGTAAGTCGCCGGCATTGGTGTATTGTCCAGAACTGAAGTTTTGTAATGTTACATAGCCACTTACAAGACCTACAACGTCTACAATATTGTTGGATGACAGGTATCCAGGATAGTCGCGGTGTAGGACTATTGGCTTGACTAAAGGTTTGCTGACTTCAATTTTAGGAATAGAAGTCTCGGTATTTTTGACTGATTTTCCGATGCAAGAAAAAAGAAATGTAATCGTTGATAAAACGATGATAGTTAATGGTATAAATTTAATTGTTTTCATATATTTTGAACTTTAAACTCTAAACTGTTTTGAACTGTAAAATCTCAGCTTTTTACCAAGCTCCTCCTAGTGCTGTGTATAATCTTACCAAAGCTAATAAAGCTGAGTTCCATGCGCTTACCAGATAATTCTGGTCGGATAGGACTGTACGCTGAGCGTCGAGTACATTGGTGAAAGTGCCTAAGCCTCTTTTGTATAAATCTATGGATAGTTCTAATGTTTTGTTGCCTTGTTCAACGACCTGTTGTCCCATCTCAATGGTTTTTAATGCGTTGGCATAATTGCTCATCTCGGTTTCTACTTCTTGGATAGCGTTGAGAATTACGTTGTTGTAGTTGTAAATACTTTCGTCAAGAGAGATTTCTGCCATCTGTACTGCTTTTTTTATTTCCATTCCAGAAAAAATATTCCATGATATAGAAGGTGTTAGCTGAAGCATCTGACTTTCGCTGTTGAAAAATTTTTCTATGTCGTGTGACAAATATCCGAAGCTGCCGCTGATTTTGAATTTTGGGTAAAAGTCGGCTTTTGCTGCTCCAATGGCGGCTGCCTGTGATTCAATAAGATACTCTGCCTGACGTATGTCGGGACGGCGTCGTATAACATCGGCAGGAATGCCTGTGCTGATGATATGTCGTATGCTCGGTAAGTCGCTTACGTTGTTAAAGGTGTTGGCCAAAGTGGATGGATAAGTGCCCAATAAAATGGCTAACTCGTTGATACATTGTGTTATGTATGCGTCTAATCTGGGTATGCTTGCTGATGTGTTGTAATAGACAGACTTAGCTTGTGAAACATCAAGTTGTGAGCCCAAGCCTGCTTCATAACGAGCAATGGTGATGTCGAGGATGTTTTTCTCAGATATGATGTTTTGATTTGCAACGATGAGCTGCTGCTGGTATGCACGGAGATTGAAGTAAGTGGTGGCTACTTGTGCGCATAATTGCATTATGGCATTCTGATAGTTGGCTTCATTTGCGAAATAGGAACTCTTGTTGGCCCTGACGTTGTTTCTGTTTTTTCCAAAGACATCTATTTCCCAGACGGTGCTGAATCCGGCGTTAAGATAGCTGCTGTTACGGTTGGTGCTGCTGCTCGTCTCTTCATAATAATTTAAGCTGCTTTTGCTTATATCATATTGAGCATCAAGACTGAAATTAGGGTAAAACGCGCTCTTCGATTGTTGGTATAAAAGTCTGGATTTTTCAAGATTGGCTTCAACGGACTGTAGATTGTTGTTGTTGCTTATAGCCGACATAATCAAAGAGTCGAGGAGAGGGTCGTTAAACTTTTTCCACCATTCGTTGTAGGTGATGTCGTTGGTTAAGAAGATGGTATCTATTTGCCATTTTTCGGGAATGTCTACTTCCAATTCGATTTCTTTTTGCGCGTGACTATGGAATGGTGGCAGAAATAATAAGGCTAAAGACAAAAGTCTAAAGGCGAAAGGAATGTAAAGTTGATGTCGTTTCATAATTTTGTTTTTTAACTTCAAACAAAAAAATGAAAGAAAGGTTTTGTTTTAGGCGTGCGTCTTTCATAACTATTTTAAACTTTAAAATAAAAAATGTTGCGAATTTAAAAAAATGTATAATATTGCAAATGCTATGAAAACACAATCTATAAAATATAACCTAACACAAATTACACCCCACATCTATGCTGAAAATCAGTGTGCTATAGATGCGTGTTTTGATTTAGGCGAATTTTTATCATTAGATATTTCAGAAGACAACGAGAAACAAGTAGGGATGCTAGCCTCGTTGTCTTTTTTTTTCATAACCCACTTAAGTTTTTTTAACAAATTGTTATATAGAAATAAAATAAATAAACTCAATAAATTTTAATATTATGGCAGAATTCAAGATTGACGGCAGAATGACCGTAAGAACACTTAAGGAAAATTTCAAGAATACCTTTGAAGGTACATTAAGAGTATATGACGGTAGAGAAAAGGCTGACGACAGCGCCACTCTGGCATCCATTCGTAAATACGACGTTAAGACAGGCGAATACGTATGTCGCGGAAGTCGTACTGTAGGAAAATTCATAAAGGAGATGGAGGAAGTCTTCGGCATCAGCGTAAAGGTTGCTTCACCAGACGACTGGGTGTTGGCTTTGGACGGCATCACACTGGCCAACCTCAAGAACATTAAGAAGAACGCCACAAAAGCCGATATGGAAGAACTCGTAGCATACAAGAGAAAAGGAGAAGAAATGGATGAAGAAGATTATGATGATGACTATGACGACGACGGTGAAAATGATAAGTTTGAAATAAAAGACGGTGTCTGTATCATTCCGGAAGGAACAACTGAAATAGAGGAGTATGCATTTTTTAATAAAGATGCATTGACAAACATAGTTATTCCGGACTCTGTAACTGAAATAGGTGAATGGGCTTTTAAAAGCTGTGGATTGACGAGCGTAGTGATTCCTGATTCTGTAACTAAAATAGGTGATGATGCTTTTTCAGATTGTTGTGCTTTGACAAGCGTAGTGATTTCTAATTCTGTAACTAAAATAGGATATAATGCTTTTTCAGATTGTCAGGCATTGACAAGTATAAAGGTTGCGGAGGGTAATCCTAAGTACGATTCTCGTGGTGGATGTAATGCAATAATAGAAACAGAATCGAATAAACTATTGTTTGGATGTCAATCGACAGTCATCCCAGATTCAGTTACTGAAATAGGAGGAGGCGCTTTTTCAAATTGTTGTGCTTTGACAAGCATAGAGATTCCAACTTCTGTAACTGAGATAGGTGACTGTGCATTCTTTGGATGCACTGGATTGACAAGCGTAGTGATTCCAGATTCTGTAACTGAAATCAGAAAATCTGCTTTCGAAGAATGTTCGAATTTGATAAGTATGAAGGTTACGGATGATAATCCTAAGTACGATTCACGTGGTGGATGTAATGCAATAATAGAAACAGAATCGAATAAACTATTGTTTGGATGTCAATCTGCTATTATCCCAGATTCTGTAACTGAAATAGGAGAAAATGTTTTCAGCAATTGCAAAGGATTGACAAGCATAGTGATTCCTAGTTCTGTAACTGAGATAGGTCGATATGCATTCTTTGGATGCACTGGATTAACAAATGTTGAAATACATTCGTCAGAAATTGAATTTGGTAGAGGTGTTTTTTCTGACTGCGAAAATTTAAAGTCCATAAAAGTTCCAGCCAATACAGCGGATTACTTTAAAGAAATTCTTCCAGAAGAACTTCATGATTTAATTGTCGAGATGGGAGAGAGTGATGGCAATCAGGCGAAAACGACAAAAAAATCATATCCTGTTTTTGATTTTGCGTTGAAGAAGATTGATTGGGAATTGACGGAGGATAATATTGAGAAATATAGAGAAGAAATAGATAACTATGGTGTGGTTGTAGTTAGAGCATTAAATGAAGATGAAGATTTTGAAACGAAGGTTATCTGTAATGGAGATGTGGCTGATTTGCTTTATGACGCAATGGAAAGTGTCGAGGATTTTGAAAATGACGACTGGCCTGAAGTAAATGTTTATTATTCTACATTATGCGAAGTGTACGGAACGAAAGAGAAAGTATGGAAATGCGGAGAATACATATTCAGGGTGCTAGGCTCGTATTTAGGTGATGATGGCTATGATTGGGGGGCAGAGACGGGATATGAACTGTTATGTAGAGTGAAATGGTTGGATGATGATATAGTGGATGTTTGGAAGACAGATAAACGTGGCGACTACAAGGACGATGTAGATGAAGATATGGTGGAGGAAATGCTTGAAAAACATTCTGAAAAATCCAATGATTGACAGTTTGAAGAGTTATAGATCTAAGAAGAAATAAAAAGACACAGACGTATCATTAAAATCTGAAAATGTAAAATTTTTCGTTGGTGATACGTCTTTTATTTTAAATTTGTGAAAATAAAAATATAGAAAGAATTATAAAAAAATAAAATTATGGTTAAGGTTAAGACATTCACAATGGGTTCAAATCACAATATACTCAAACATGAAATTTTAGATAATCAAATTAACAAATTCTTGTCAGAGAATGATGTTGAAGTAGTAGATGTAAAATACTCTACATGCGCCTATGCAAACCAAATGGGCGGCGGAGCATGGATGGCATCCGCTATGTTGATATATAAAGAGAAATAAAGGAAGATTGTATACAGATAATATTAACGGACAAAATTTGATTATATGAAAACTGAAGAAAATACAAAGAATGTAATCGTAATAAACAGAATGTATGTTGGAGATTATCTGAATGAAAATCTAGGTCATGAAGTTATAAATATGTACACAGATGATAATGGGAAGCATTATCTGTATCTGAATGCAATAGGTAATTTTTCAAAAGAACATAAGGATAAGGTTGGTGATGTTTTGCTTGTCAAAAATCATTTTAACAATGAGTTCGAAATTTTAGGGTATGCTACAGGAATAACAGATGTGTATGATGCAGATGATAAATTTGTTGAATATCGCAATATTAATGAAGATATTTATAGAAAACAAATAGAATATATTAATAAAGAAAAAATTACGTATGGCAAAGTTCCATTGTGGGATATATTCAATGGTGATGAACAACAATCTGTTTTTATAACATATATGGCGGAAAAGGTTTATATACCTAAAAAGCGTATGTTTATCCGTTACGGAAGTGTCAAGAATTTATTTTTCCAACCACAAGAGGAAGATGGTCAGCAACAAGGACTGACTATTGTTTTTGATGGTTATAATTATCCATCAACTTCTCTTAAAAGCTATATATATCCAGAAGGTACTCATAAAGAAGATCAGACACTATACAAGAAAAACTTAAAAGGAGTGCTTAAAGGAGAAAATGATAATTATGAAAATGTAAAAGAAATTATTATTGAAGCGAGAAAATCTGATTATATAAGAATAAAGCAAATTCTTGATAATAAAGATTTATGGGTGGAAGCATCTACAGATGAGCAAAGAAAAAAGAACAAACTCGATGGCTATAACGGTTTTGAAAAGATAGAAGAATTGGATAGCAAACATTTATCTGAATTGTCTATTTTCGATATATGTAAAATACAAAATAATGAGCTCTGTTTTTCTGCTGCATTGGAATATTTTATGAAGCAGAAAAAATATATGGAAATGTGGCGTCGTTTCTTTAAGGAAATGAAGGTTGGTGATTTGGAAGAGAAATATAGTGTTAAAAGGGAATTTGACGCTGAAATCCAAAGTGAAGAAAAAGATAAGAAAAGCGGTAAGGTAAAGAAAGAAGTTGAGAAATATGGCCGTATAGATTTGCTGGTAGAAGATGACAAAAATGTTATACTTATCGAAAATAAGATAAAGTCGGATATAAACAAAAAAGAATCTGACGGACAAGAAGGTCACCAATTGAAAAGATATTCAGAATACATCAACCTTAAGTATTCTAATTATTATAATAAATTTTTCTTTATACTTGTTCCAGAGTATGCTAAACAAAATATGTTAAGTAAATTTGAAAAAGATGAAAAGTATAATGAATCTAAAGATGTTTATAAAGTAATTACATATAAAGATATTTATGAATTTTTGAAACAAAATCATGAAGTATGGGATGGTGATGTTAATATGCATGATTTTTATAATGCTATGAAACGCCATACATACGAAACAGAAAATGAATATCTTTATCATGAAATGCAAGAGAAATTAGACAGAAGATTATCTGGTTTCTTAGTAACAGCAAATGGTGATTGTCCAAGATGTGGAAAATCATATTCTGACTTTGGAGTGCTTACAAAACAAGGCGTATCATTCCATTGTGATAGATGTAATGCTGAATATGAGTTATGTCCAGATTGCATAAAGAATGTAAAAGTGTGTCCTAAGTGTGGAGGACGTTTACTTGATTCATGGGAATATAGTGAGAAGATGTTAGGTAGTAAAACTATATTTTAATTTAAAACTAAAATATATAATGTAATATGTGCAAAAACAAGTCAACAAATATTTCAAAGTCAAAATTTGTCAAGTTCTGCCAATGTCCTAAGGCATTGTGGCTTTGTGTTAACAAACCGGAATGTTCCGTGATAGATGAAGGCGTAAAAGCTCGTTTCGCAGAGGGCGACGTGGTTGGCGACCTCGCTATGCAACTGTTCGGTGACTTCGTGGAAGTGACGACATTTAAACAGGATGGCAAACTGGATATTTGGGCAATGATAGTCAAAACCAAGGCGTTGATGGAAGAAGGCTGCAATGTGATATGTGAAGCTTCTTTCAGTGCAAACAATAATTATTGCGCTGTGGATATACTTGTCAGAAAAGACGGAGGCTGGGCGATTTACGAAGTGAAATCTTCTACCACTCATGTCGCTGACGTCTATCCGATAAATGCTGAGGCGGAGAAGAAACTGAAAAAATATGCTGTTGACATCGCATTTCAGAAACATGTGCTGGAACAATGCGGAGTGAATGTGACTGGCACTTATCTCGTGACACTCAACAGCGACTACGTTAGAAACGGCGATATCGATATAAAACAGCTGTTCAATATAATAGACCTTAAAGATCTTGTCGATAACGAGTATCTGAAAACTCCTGAACTTCTCGCTGCATTGCATAAGACTTTGGAATGCAACGAGGAAATGCAATGTAAAATGGGATCTCATTGCGATAATCCATACGGATGCGACTTCAAGAAATACTGCTTCAAACAGCATGACCTTGATTTGGATCAAAACAAAGCGACAGTTTTTGATCTATATGGTCTATATTCATCAAAGAAATATGAATATTTCAATAAAGGATGTTATAGGTTTGAAGATATTCGTAATGAAAAACTCAATGCTATTCAGTTGATGCAAATTGATTGCACTTTGAATGACAAGACATATATCAATAAAGATGGTATTAAGGAATTTCTGAATAATATTCATTACCCACTTTATTTCCTTGACTTTGAGTCTATGATGCCTGCTATTCCGCAATGGGACGGCACTCGTCCTTATATGCAGGTGTGCTTCCAATATTCATTGCATTATATAGAACAAGAAGGAGGTGAACTCAAACATAAGGCATTTCTTGCTCCAAGCGACGGCAGCGACCCTCGTCGTGCTCTCGCAGAAAGATTATGCGAAGATATACCTGAAAATGCTTGTGTTATGGCATATAACGATCCGTTTGAAAAAGGCCGTATCAAGGAAATGGCAAATCAATATTCGGACCTTAATGGTAAACTGATGAAGATTCACGACAATATCGTCGATTTGCTCATTCCGTTCCGTAATGGTAATTATTATACTAAGGCAATGGGCGGTTCCTTCAGTATTAAAAGCGTGTTGCCAGCATTGTTCCCTGACAATGAAGAACTGAATTATCATCACCTCAATGAATTAGTGCAAAACGGTGGCGACGCGATGAGCATCTTCCCAAGAATTAAGGACATGCCTGCAGACGAAGCAGAGAAAGCACGCCAAGCATTACTCGACTACTGTCACCTCGACACTCTCGCCATGGTCAGAATCTGGGAGAAATTGTCATCATTATAGTATTTGAAATTTGAAAATCAGGACGTATCCATACGCCCTGATTTTTTTCTAGGTGCTTGAACCGTGCGCCTTTACTTTACTCTACACATTACACTCTAAACCCTATACTAAAAAAGTGGACCAAGTCTGTTGTCCGTTGTCCGTTGACAACCACCAATATCCAAAAAAATCTTAACAATCACTTAATTTTTTACTCTTTTTTGATATATATTATATGTCACTATTAAAATTATAATAAAAATGGAAAATCAAAGTAATCAATGTCCTGTTAAGAAAACGAAATATGACCTTATGCGCGAGCGTGTACAGAAAATTGAAAAGAAACTGTACGACATTATAGGTTATGGCACAGAACTCCATAATCTGCGTTATGCCTCTCGTAAAAAGCGTGAACAGATAACCGGACTTTTGTCGCAGCGTAAGCATTTGCTCAACAGAATGTTTGTCGGCACTCCCGAAGAGATTGCTCGTATGGAACAGCTTAACAATCTTCTCCTTGACCAGACGAAGAAGTTGTATGCCCGTACCGAAGAGCTTTATCGTAAGATGACAACAATGACCTATAATCCCGATTTCGATGATGATGTGGAGGTGGTGGGAACTCTCAGATTTGTGATGGATGGTAAAAATTCGCTGCTTCCGATGAGCAACGACGACTATTATGGCTCTAAATTCGCTAACACTTTGGATGTAATCAGTTCACTTTGTCATTATAAAATAATATTTTGTAATGAGAATATAGAATTTGTTCATTGTCGCTGTCATCCATCTGAGTATCGTCCGGATATGAGCAGCAAGGAACTTGGAACTGTCGATATATTGAATGATGGTCAGACTTGGTTAAGTCCATGCAAACCTAATGGTGAGAAGTTTTGGCATATATGTATCTGCCATGCCGTCTATGATTTGAGTATGAATCAACCGTATTCCATACCAGACATTCTTCGCATGAACGACTTCTGGACTGAAGTGTCGGTCATACATCAGCATTTTGCATCCGTCAATAAGTTCTGAGTCTGAGTTCAAAATCCAACAGCCAAAGTTCAAAGTTCAAAAACTAAAGTTCTTCTGAGGTCTTGAGATTCTGAATTTCTGAGATTCTGAGGTTTTAAAAAATATAGTTTGTTTCGCTTTCCATATTGTTGATAAACATAATGTAATAAACAGGAAGATATAAAATCTTGTCTTTCTGTTTTACATCTCTTTCGTTGGATAACACAAAAGCAGATTTTACATTATATTCGTTAGTGGAAATAAGGTTGTTCAATGCGCTATGTATGCTGTAGTCTCTACCTGATTTTACTTCAATAGGCAATACGCTAGTGTTGTTATAGTCATCAATGATAAAATCAACTTCTCCTTTATTCCTGTTGTCGTAGTAAAATAACTTATATCCGTGTGACCTTAATTCTTGAGCGACAACGCTTTCGTAAACGGCTCCAAGATTGACGCTTTTTATATCATCTATGATAGGTTTGATATTTCTGTCATAAAGTTGAGCAGTTAGCATTCCGACATCATTTAGATATAGTTTTATCAGATTTTTATGGACGGATTCTGTTAAAGGAAAATGCGGATTTGAGATGGCATGAACGTCAAGTGCGACACCGGAAGAGATAAGATATTCAAACTCTTCAAGATATTTTTCAAAACGATCACCTTTTTTGTCTTGAATGTCTTTAGCTACAATACGTTTTTTCTTGTTTTCCATTTGAGATGGAATCATGTCATAAATACGTTTTATCAAAAGATTCTTGCCGTTATTGTTTTCGTATTTAGAAGCGTCAGCCGCATACATCTGCTTTATATTGTTTTGTATTTCACGGACTTTTACGATATTTCTAGTCTCTAGATAAGTGTTGACAGCATCAGGCATTCCCCCAACTATCAAGTATCGTTTGAATAAATCCATCAACTGATTATGTTGAGCTTCGGAAAGATGTTCCTTGTTGTTGAATTTTTCCTTGATAAAGTTGATGGCTTCTTTACCAAATCCATTGGCTATTATAAATTCTTCAAAATCAAGCTGGAACATTTCTTTTCGTATGATACTTCCGACAGGGATAGATGTTGTGGAACGTAATGTTATTCCTAACAGACTTCCGCTTGCGATAAATCTATATTTTTTTTCTTGACGGAAGAATTTCAGCATCGTAAGGTATTGAGGATATTGCTGAATCTCGTCTAAAAATATCAATGTGTTTTCGTATTTGTCGAGCTTGTCACCTGCAATCATACTTAGTGTTATATAGAATTCTTCGGTAGAATGAATGTTCTTAAACAACTTTTTATTTTCATCATCCTCAACGAAATTTAATTCTATAAAGTTGGCGTACAACTGTTTAGAAATCTCTCTTATTATAAAGGACTTTCCGATTTGACGTGCGCCTTCTAATAATAAAATCTTGTCAGAGTCGGATTCCAAATGTTCTTTAATATAATTACCAATCTTTCTATATAACATGTCGATACACTTTTCAATATTAATTTAGATTGCAAATATACACTTTTCAATAAAATTTATGTATAAGAATATACATTTTTCGATGTTTTTTTTAGTTGAAAAGAATACAAAAGGTACAATTCGGCGCTTCGATAAGTTCATCTCTCCTCATACTTCTCCTTCAGTCTCTCAAGTTTCTCCTTCAGTTCTGATGTTATTTCTTCTGTACCTTTTTGTCCGTAGATGTTGTTTATCTCATTTTGATCTTGACTGATGTCATATAACTCCCAAATATCATCTTCGTAGAAATGAATGAGTTTGTGAGTCTCAGTGCGTACTCCAAGATGTGGCTTTACATGATGTTCGTCGGGAAATTCGTAATAATGATAGTATATGCCGTCACGTTTTGGTTCGTATTTCTCTCCTTTTAACAATGGAAGGAATGATTCTCCTTGAATGTCGTCTGGTATCTCAATGCCGGCAAGTTCCAAGAATGTAGGAGCGTAGTCAATGTTTTGTACCATTTCATTGATTTCGCCTCTTATGCCTCCAGGATAACGTACCAGCAAAGGCGTTCTGAATGATTCTTCGTACATCCAGCGTTTGTCGAACCATCCATGTTCGCCCATATAAAAACCTTGGTCTGAAGTGTAAATGACAAGTGTATTTTCCAAGAGACCTTCTTCTTCAAGATAATCCAATACGCGTCCGACGTTACGGTCGATGGAAGTTATCACGCGAAGATAGTCACGCATATATTGCTGGTATTTCCATTTGTCTAGTTCTTTACCTGAGAGATTGGCTTTCTTGAAGTTTTCTATCACAACATCATAATGTGCGTCCCATGCTTTTTTCTGTTCAGGGTTCATGTTGTTATACATCAATCTTCCCCAATATTCTAGATTAGGATTGCTATGAATCAGGCTGTCTTTGTCAGCGAGTTTTAAGTCGTAGACCAGGTCCATGTCTTTGCTTATCGACATCTTGTTTTCCTTTGCGGCGAGGCGTCCGTCGTATTCGTCGTAGAATGTCTCTGGAAGAGGGAAGTCGCCGTCTTTAAATAATTTTAAGTCGCAAGTGTCGGGCATCCAAGTGCGATGTGGTGCCTTGTGATGCAACAAAAGACAGAATGGCTTTTCGGTGTTACGTTCGTTTTCCAACCATTCCAAGGCGATGTCGGTTGTGATGTTGGTGGCGTAGCCCTCGCGTTGAATCTTCTCCCCGTTACGTATAAATGTCGGATTGTAATAATCGCCCTGACCTATCAATATATCCCAATGATTGAATCCTGTAGGCTCTGAGTTGAGGTGCCATTTGCCTATGATGGCTGTTTCGTAAAGTTCTTGTATCAGCTTTGGAAAAGTCTGTTGGCTTCCGTCGAAGACACAGCTGTTGTCGGTGAAGCCGTTGGCGTGGCTATGTTTTCCGGTGAGCAGGCAAGCTCGGGAAGGAGCACTGATGGAATTGGCGACGAAGCTGTTGTTGAAACGTACGCCTTCGTTGGCGATACGGTCAAGATTGGGAGTGTGGATGAAAGAAGTGTCGTATGCGCTGATGGTCTGATAAGAATGGTCGTCAGACATAATGAAAAGGATGTTCATCGGTTTTTGCTCATTAACGCATGATGTTATGAATGGTAGAGCTCCGCTTAATATCGCAATTTTTTTCGCCTTGGAAATTAGTGATGAGGTCTTTTGTATTTTGTTGTTTGAAGTCATGATGTCTTTTTGGAATGATTTACAAATATAGTTCTTTTTGTTTAGAATCATGTCTGATGTTGAAATGTTTTTTTGATGATATTTTTATGTCAAAAAAAATAAAAAAATAACAATTTAACTATTGGATTTTTTGTATAAATATTTTAACTTTGCCAAATTGTGAAATTAATGAAATTCATATTATAATGGCATATATTTCTTTTGATAAGCAGCATTTGGTAAACCTTGAATTTACTATGAACAAGGAGATTTTACGTTCTAATAGATCAGGGGCTTTTTGCAATACTACAATCATTGGTTGTAACACCAGAAAGTATCACGGTTTGCTGGTTGTGCCGCAGCCGCAGCTCGATAATTACAATCACGTTTTGTTATCGTCAATTGATGAGACAGTGATTGCCAACAAAGAGGAGTTCCATTTCGGCGTTCATCAGTATGAAGATGGCACAATAATGCCTTCGGGACACAAATATCTCAGAGAGTTTTCTGCTGAGCCAATACCAAAACTGACATATCGTGTAGGCGGTGCACGTATCACAAAGGAATATATCTTCGCAGAAAATGACAGCAGAATATATATCCGATACAATGTCATTGAGGCAGCTCAGCCAATAGTGCTTCGTCTCACCCCGTTCTTGGCATTCCGTAACGTCCATAGCCTAACTCATGAAAATCATGACGCCAATCGTAAATATGTACCATTGAAAAACGGAGCATCGTGGCAGATGTACGAAAACTACGACCCATTGTGTCTCCAGATTTCAAAGAGCGCTGAATATACACATGCGCCTCTGTGGTATTATAAAGTGTTTTATCTTAGAGAATTTGAACGTGGCTACGACGCGGTAGAGGATTTGTACGTACCAGGTTTCTTCGATGTCAACCTCAAAGAAGGCGAATCGATTATCGTATCCGCTGGCCTCGAAGAGAAAAGTCCTGCTACTTTCAAACGTCAGTTCGAATCGTTGATGGAGTCGAGAATACCTCGCGACAGCTTTGAACATTGTCTGCAAAATTCAGCACAACAATTCATTATAAGAGAGAAAGACGGCACTCGTATGTTTGCAGGATTCCCTTGGTTCGGCAGCTGCGGTCGTGATACTCTTCTTTCAATACCAGGCTTGATACTCGCAAACGGCGATAAAAAGACATTTAAAGAATTGATAAAGTATCTGATAGATACAATGAAAGGTTCTTTTTTCTCTAATAGATATTATCAAAAATCACTCTATTATACAGCTGTAGATTCTCCGTTATGGTTTTTCCTCGTGCTTCAGAAATATGAAGAGATGTTGGGCGTAAGCAAGAAAACAATATGGAAGGAATACGGTGATGTGATGTCTAAGATTCTTAACAGCTTTATCGAAGGAACTGACTTTAATGTCAAGACCTTGGAAAACGGCCTTCTTTATGCTGGTGATGAGACTCTCGCACTCACATGGATGAACGTTTTCTGCGACGGAAGACCTTATACCCCAAGAACAGGATTGGATATAGAGATAAATGCATTATGGTATAACGCATTGCGTTATGCTGTTGATGTCTTGAAAGAAGCTGATAAGAAAAATACAGACTTGAAAAAATGGAATGACATCGCTGATAAAGTCTTAGCTTCTTATACGAAATGTTTCTATAATGAACAAAATGATAAGTTTTATGATTATATAAACGATAATGAGAAAAATGATATGGTACGTCCAAATATGCTGATTGCTATATCTTTGCCTTATTGTCCGTTCAACGACGACTTGAAAAAGAAGATATTTGATATCACTCGTTCCGAGTTGTTGACTAACAGAGGTTTACGTTCATTGTCGCCTCGCTCTGAACAATATAGAGAAGTTACCATCGGTAACCACAGAGAAAGAGAGACGGCATATCATAATGGAACGGTATTCCCATGGTTG
>JAZLEF010000007.1:0-15104 GCA_045615125.1 Bacteroidales bacterium | reverse complement strand
ATCATATTCTTTGTATATAGTTTTGGTAAACAAATCACGCATAGGGAAAATGGCAACCATCAAACTCACGATGTACGTATTGACAGTAGGGTGGCTTATATTTGCAGCGAAAGCATTGATAAGCGGACAACTCTACACTCCGTCATCAGAGCAATGGTATCTATGGTTCAACGTGTTGGCACTTACAATTTTCCCTACTATCATCTCTTTGATATGTACAACAGAAGCCATTCAATGTATAGGATCTACGCCAACAGCCATACTCGGTGTCCTGGAGCCAGTGACGGCGGTTTTCTTCGGCGTAGTCGTTTTTGGGGAAGTCCTGACGACACGCATCGTAATAGGGTTGATACTTGTCATTGTCTCTGTGACTTTGGTAGTGGCAGGCAGTCATACTGGAAAACTATTATTAAGACTGAGGAAAATGTTTCCCAAGAAAAATTAAAGAGACGCCATTTTGATCTGACGTCTCTATTTTATATCTAAAATTCGTGGACTTTAAAAAGGACCTCCTCCGCCACCATAAGTGGTGACCATTCCTGAGATTGTCACGTTTTGATCTGTTGTGCTTCCTGTGTATTCTGCGCCTGTGAAATATCCGTGAAATTCTTCGCCGCCAGAAATTGTTCCACCTTGTTTAACTGTTATTGTTCCTTGTTGTAAGTTAGCTGAAGAGAACAATAAAGAGATGCTTCCGTCGCCACCTGGAGGCCATCCGCCGCCGCCTCCGCCACCTGGAGGCCAGCCACCTCCACCTCCGCCGCCATTGCCGGAATAGGTTGGCATTTGGAATGTCATGAGGTCTTCGTTGTTTTCATTGACGATGCGAACTGCAGTGCCATTAGTGATGCCATTATAAACGAGAACTCTTTGTGTACATGCTGAAGATGATGGTGTTGAATGATGTCCGCCAACGCCGATGAGAGTGCCGCCTGTGATAGCAAAAGTGTTTTGGTCGCAGTCGAAAGCACCTTCTGGAGCCATCTGTCCCACAGCGACGAGCAATCCGCCGTTCATATACATTGTGCCGTTGGAGTCGATGGCATCGTTGCCTCTTGAATAGGCGTAGATTGTACCGCCGTCAACTTGAACGTTGTATTTGCCGTTGATAGCGTCGTCGTATGTGTCGATGATGATATAACCTCCTAAGATGTAAACGCCAGTTTTGCTTTCAAGGCCTTCGCCTCCGTCGTTCTCAGTGTAGATATTGATATGGCCGCCATATACATATAGGTCGCCTTCTGCCTTGAGTATTTTAGGATTTGCATAATCTGCATCTTCGCCATAACCAGACTCATAAAACTTTTCACCTGTCGTCTTCATATCCATAACCAAATCGGTATCCCCATTTTCTACACCAATATAAATGGCACCTTCTGCGTCTATACATTTTCCGCCAGAACCTGTAGCCTCGAGTGTTATATTGCCATCTATAATGCTAATGTCGCCATCTGCTTTTATACAGCATGATTTATAAGAATCAGGTTCTCCGTCGGAGTTGGTGTAAGTGTCGCCATTAGAATTGGAAAGAATATTGATATTACCATTGTTGATGATAATATTGCCATCCACCTTGATGCCGCGACCAGCATCATTGCTGACAGGAAGAGTTATTGACAAATTACCGTCAATCATTTCAAAATTGCCATCGGCGCCTATTGCTGTACAATATGTTGCATCATAGCCGTTATCTAAAGGCTCCAATGTTAATGTTCCTGATGAAACAATGGTGATGTCGCCGTCCACGAGCGTGATGTTGGTGTCTGACTTCAAACCTTTGGATGCTTCTGCACTGTGGTTTATTGTCAATGTTGTGCCGTTAATGATAATATCGTTATCAGAAGAAATACCGTGTTTTTTATTGGCGTTGATTGTCAAGGAACCGTTTCCGCTGATGTTTGTTGTTCCTTTTGTGTTGATGACGGCTTTGCCATCACTTTCGGTGTTGTCGGTGAGAATATTAACAGTGCCATCTGCTACGATGATTTCTCTTTCAACCTTTTTGGTAAGATTTAAAGGAACGGTAGTAGAAGATGTGATGTCAACGCCGTTGAGAATTAATTCGAAATCGGTATCGCTTTCCAATGCGAAAGAACCGTCAGATGTTTGTCCGCTGAGGTAATATTGAAGATTCTCGATACCTGCATTTGTAACGATGTTAACATTGGCGCCATCAATGTTAACTGTAAAATCTTCAGATTCTATTTCGTGAAGTACTGTTGCTCCGTTATTTGTGTATTCGATATAAACCATTGTTGGTTCAATTTCCTGGACAGGTTTAAAAACAATGCTATCGATATCTGCAACAGATAAGTTGTCGTTATTGCCATTTTGGAACAAAAGCATATTCACCATATTGGAAGTGAAATTCAAGGAATCTATTTCAGATACATTATATGTCGTTATTGTTCCATTAGATTTATAAATCCACATTGCATTTTGAGCAAACAATCCAAAAGACATTATCATATTTAATGTCAAAGCAAGAACTATCTTTTTCATATCTTATTGAATTTTATTGCTTGACCATCTGTTTTAATTAAGTAGAATCCTTGTGGAAGTGAGGAAACGTCGATGTCATTTCCTTCATATCTTTTCTTAAGAACTGATTTTCCGTCGGCAGAAAATATTTCTATATCCTGATTTTCAATGCCGAATATTTTGATATTGTCTTTGGCTGGATTAGGAAATACGAAAGATGTATTGTCTTTGTTTAAGTCTGAGATGTACGTTCCGTCACTAAAATATATTTTTTTTATTTCAGCGATGTCGTACTGATGTGTTGTCAATGTTTCGTTTTCCACTACGATGAGAGTTGTCTCGCCGTCAAAATAAATATTTTTCAAAGATTCATGAGTCCATACAGTTTCACTTTGATTTGTCATCTGTATGACAAGCTCATACGACTGTGCATTTGCTTTCCCAAGCAGTAGCACAAAAAGGATAAGTAAAATGTTCTTCATAATGATAAAATAAATAAAAATTCATTTTTTGAGCATATTGAAATAAGTCTCCAAGAGTTTGTTGGCAGCCATATATGCGCTGGTTCTTTTATCCTTCACGTCATTTTCGGTAAGAGCCAACATGTCTTTTATCAAAGAGTTCTCGAAGAAGTCGTTTCTGAGAGCTTGTTCAATGCTATCGTACATTGTCTGTACATCTTGTTTAGCTCTTTTCTTTTGAAGATAACCAGACTGGCGAATATTTTCTACGTGGTCTGTCACCATTTTCCATACTTCAGGGATATTATGGTGAGTTAAAGCTGAGCATGTCATTACGTTGACAGGCTGGCCTGATTCAGCGATAGGGAAGAGGTGTACAGCGTTTTTCACTTCTGTCATGGCGCGGTTAGCTCTTTGAACGTTGTCGCCGTCGGCTTTGTTGACTATTATTCCGTCTGCCATTTCCATGATGCCGCGTTTTATTCCTTGCAGTTCGTCGCCAGCACCGCCTATCAAAACGAGGAGGAAGAAATCGACCATTGAATACACTGCTATTTCAGACTGTCCAACGCCAACGGTTTCAACGAATATGGTGTCGAAGCCAGCAGCTTCGCAAAGTATGATAGCTTCACGTGTTTTACGAGCTACGCCTCCTAATGTTCCAGCGGATGCTGAAGGGCGGATATATACGTTGCGTTGTTGTGACAGTTCTTCCATGCGAGTCTTGTCGCCGAGGATACTACCTTTGGAGCGTTGGCTGCTTGGGTCGATGGCCAATACTGCCAACCTATGACCTTTGTTGCTAAGTTCCATGCCGAGGGCTTCGATGAAGGTGCTCTTTCCTGCTCCGGGGACGCCGGTGATGCCGAGTCGGATGGCGTTACCGGAATAAGGCAGACATTCTGTTATGATGTCCTGCGCCATCTTCTGATGTTCGGGCAGTGCACTCTCGACGAGAGTAATGGCCTTGCTCAAGATAACAATATCACCTTGGAGTATGCCATCGACATAATAATTTAAAGGCATTAACTTTTGACGTTTAGCCATAATACGTTCCAAAGCCTTAGGATTCACCTGTATAGGCTGTTCGGCGGGAGCACTCACTTGAAGAGCTGATTCCCACTCATGCTTCTGATTTTCAAAATGCTCTTGTAGTTCCATAATGTGGCAAAGATAAGAAAAGACTAAAGACTAAAGACAAAAGGCTAAAGTTTTTTTTCGTATGTAAAAAAAATCAAAAAAAACATTTGTTTATTAAAAAAAAGTTGTACTTTTGCAAACCGAAACGAAAATGCTTCCTTAGCTCAGTTGGTAGAGCAATTGACTCTTAATCAATGGGTCCAGGGTTCGAGTCCCTGAGGGAGTACAAAAGGCGAAAAACAATTGTTTCTCGCCTTTTTTGTTTTTTTTCAAAAATCTCATTTTTTTCTTCCATAAATCAAAAATTTTTGCTTAATTTTGTATTCTTGTAAAATTGCCAAATATGGAAAAAACAAAGGTACTATTTGTTCATCAGGAAATAACTCCTTACTTGGAAGAAAACCCTATCTCTCTTATTGGTCGCAATCTTCCAGAAGGTATTCAAATGAAAGGTAAAGAAATAAGGATTTTCATGCCTCGTTTCGGTAATGTCAACGAACGTCGTAACCAGCTCCATGAAGTCATTCGCCTTTCAGGTATGAACCTGATCATCAACGATACTGACCATCCTCTCATCATCAAAGTGGCTTCTATTCAAAAAGCAAGAATGCAGATATATTTCATCGATAACGACGACTTCTTTACCAAACGTAAGTCAACAGTTGCCGATAAAAATGGAGTGTTCTTCGAAGATAATGTCGACCGCACAATATTCTTCTCTCGCGGTGTCATCGAGACTATACGTAAACTTAACTGGCCTCCAGACATTATCCACTGCCACGGATGGATGTCGTCACTCATCCCTATCTATATCAAAAAGGCCTTTAAAGACAATCCTCTGTTTAGCGAAACAAAGATAGTATATTCATTATACGACGAAGATTTCTCTGAAACATTCCGCAATGGCTACGACAAAAAAATGAAATTGTCGGGAATAGCTCCTAAAGATGTGAAAAATCTTAAAGATGCCGATTACGTAAATATCATGAAAAACGCCATCGACTTCTCTGACGCAGTGATTTACGGAAGTGAGAAAATAAATCCAGAATTGGTGGAATATGTTAATTCAACAAATAAACCAGTTCTTGAATACCAAACTCCGGAAAATTACGTTGATGCTTACAACGATTTTTACGATAATTTGTTAAAAGAAAAATAATATTACCTTGAAAACAAAACATTTCATTCTAACGGCATTGATTATGTTGGTAGCATTTGCTTCTTGCAAAAGACTTCCAGAACATATTGGTGATTCCTTACAGCCTAACAGTAGTTACATACATGTTGCATTCTCAGGCGATCAAAATATCTCTGCGGAGGTAACACATGTCGACTCCCTCAGTACCAAAGCAGCAGCTCTTTCATTGGTGGGAAACCTCAACGACCCTCATTTCGGCAACTCCAACCTCAGTTTCTATACTCAGATTGGATTGACAAGCAACAGCTTGCAATGGGGTAACGGAGCTACAACCGACTCCATAGTGATGCAGGTTTTATATTCTGGCTACTATGGCGATACATTAACACCTATAACATTGCGTATTCACGAAGTGATAGAAGACATGAGTCAAGATTCTCTCTATTATTCCAACGCTTCATACATGGTTGGCGAAGAATTGGCTAGCTATACATTCTGTCCTAAACCAAAAACAAAGGTCTTCATCGGAAATGATACCATCGGATATAATATCTTGAAATTCCCTGTAAACAACGCATTGGGTGAAAAATTCATGTCGGCTGGTGAATCCTCGTTCTCATCAAATGAGGCCTTTATGGATTATTTCAAAGGCTTACGTTTCTCATGTGAACAAACTACAGAGACAGGTTCGATATGTTACTTCAACATGCTCAACACAAAGTCATTCTTGAGAGTTTATTATCACAACGAAAACGACGTCACTTTCTACGACTTCAACGTTAGCGATAAATATGTTCACTTCAATCAATTTGAACACGACTACACAACAGCGCAGTCTCCAATATTATTCAACGACACAGCCTACAATCCTTATTTGTATGTGCAGTCAACAGCTGGCGTCAGAACAAGAATATCATTCCCACAACTTGCACAATGGGCAAAAGATATGAATACCAATGTTCTCATCAATGAGGCCAAGCTCATCCTTACTGGTGCCAACGATTATATAAACGGCGTTTACAACGATACATCGATATTTACACAACCTGTACAGCTCGTTGCAACAAAGGCTAAAGCAGACGGTTCATATAGTATCTTACCTGACCAATTGGTTGGAACATCTTATTTCGGCGGTTACTACGATTCTGCTAAAGATCAGGTATGGTTCAGAATATCAGAATATGTCCAAGACCTTATCCTCGCAGGACCTGAAGCAGAAAATTATGGATTATATCTTTATTCATACGCCGGTTCATATAACGCAAAACGTTGGATATTCCACGGACCAGAAAGTCTTGACACAACAAATAGAATTAGATTAGAACTTATTTATTCACGAATAGACGATTAATTATGAAAAAAATTTGTTTAATAATTTGTATCTTATTAGGTATGACAGCACAAGCACAAGAAAAAGAAACATTAGTCTTAATCAAGACTACAAAAGGTAACATCACAGTTAAATTATACAACGACACTCCTTTACACAGAGATAATTTTATCAAGTTAATTAACGAAGGTTGGTATAACAATTCACCATTCCACCGTGTCATCAACAACTTCATGATTCAAGGTGGTCACAATGAAGATGGCAGCGTTGACCCAGGTTACACAATCCCTGCTGAATTCCGCGCTAATCACTTCCATAAAAAAGGAGTTTTGGCTGCAGCACGTCAAGGCGACCAAGTAAATCCTACTAAAGCATCAAGCGGTTGCCAATTCTACATCGTTCAAGGTCAAGTTTTAACAGAAGCTCACATAGAAATGTACAAACAACGTTATGGTTTGAACTTCACTCAAGAACAAATTGAAGCATATACCACTGTTGGCGGAACACCACACTTAGATGGTCAATATACAGTCTTCGGTGAAGTTGTTGAAGGTCTTGAAATAATTGACGCTATAGCAAAAGTTAAGACAGGTTATATGGACGTTCCAGTAGAACCTGTAACAATGACAATAGAGATTTTGAAATAAAAATTAACAATTGACAATGGACAATCTAAAGTTGTCCATTGTCTGTTGACATAAATAAGATATAAGATGAAAGAAAAAATAGCTCAGATATTAGGAGAGATAAACTCTTTTAAAGCAGAAAGCAAAGAAGCCTTAGAAAACTTCAGAGTAACTTATTTAAGTAAAAAAGGTATTATTCCTGCATTGTTTGCCGACTTCAAACAAGTTGCGCCAGAGATGCGTAAAGAAATGGGTATGCAACTCAATGAGTTGAAGAACAGAGCACAGGAAATCTTTGACGAACAGGTGCAACAGTTCGAGACACAGAATGTGGCAACCAACGAGCTTGATTTATCATTACCTGTTGATACAATGAAAGGTGCTCGTCATCCATTGTCGATAGTTAGAGAAGAAATCAACAATATATTTGAGCGTTTAGGTTTTGTCATCAGCGAAGGTCCAGAAGTTGAAGACGATTTCCATTGCTTCACCGCATTGAACTTCCCTCCTGACCATCCTGCTCGCGATATGCAAGACACCTTCTTCATCAGCAAGGATCCAGACGTATTGCTTCGTACCCACACATCAAGCGTACAAGTACGCGCTATGGAACAAGGTCAGCCTCCAATTCGTATCATCGCTCCAGGAAGAGTGTTCCGTAACGAAGCTATCTCAGCTCGCGCTCACTGTATCTTCCACCAAATAGAAGGTTTATATATCGATAAAGATGTTTCTTTCGCCGACTTAAAACAGACATTATTCCACTTCGTAAAAGAATATTTCGGTGAAGATACCAAGGTTCGTTTCCGTCCGTCATATTTCCCATTTACAGAGACATCAGCAGAAATGGACATCTCATGTAACATCTGCGGTGGCAAAGGTTGTAACATCTGTAAACACACTGGATGGCTTGAAATTTTAGGATGTGGTATCTGTGACCCTAACATCTTAAAGGCTTGCAACATCGACCCTGAAGTATACACAGGATTCGCATTCGGTATGGGCGTTGAACGTATAGCAATGCTTAAATATCAAGTCAACGACTTAAGATTATATTTCGAAAACGACGTGAGATTCTTGCAACAATTCGAAAAAGCATAATTGAATTTAGGAAATACCTTATAATAAAGAAGCCTCGGGATTTAAGTCCTGAGGCTTTTGTTTATCTCATCAATGATGTCCATCTCGTGAAACTCAATATCTTCCAAGATGGCGTCCATCTTTTTGTTAATATCCAAGTCGATTACGTATGCATGAAAAATATTAGGTATGTTTTTAATCTTCGTCAGCATAGAATGAAAATCATCATCCTTGATATAATTTCTCACTATAAAGATAAAATCGGTTTTAGGTTTGAAAGAGACCCATTCCTTGCCTTCTGATGATAAAGCGACAAGATTAAAAGTATTAGAGTTTTCTCCAGAATCATATAAATAAAAAGAAAATAAGTCGCCGCTATTATTTGCGATGCTCTTGTATTTTGCCAATTGTATCTTAAGAGTTTTGTTGAGATACCAAGCCAGCTGATAATCCATCATGCCAGTATTGATACCAATAACTTTAATATCATCAAAAGGCTCTACTACGAGTTTGTTTTTTCTTTTTACCATGAAAATTTCAATTAATAATTACGCAAACTTAAGAAAAAATATCGAATGGCAATGCAGAAAAATAGAGACGATGATAAGCATCGTCTCTACCTTATTAATATGTTATTATCAGATTAATAGATGATAATCTTTTGTGTTTGCATTGTTCCGCCCAATATCTTAACGAAATAGATACCGCTTGAGAGGTCAGAAACATCTATTGTTCTGCTGCCGCTGAAAGCGAATTTCTTCACTTCTTGACCTTGAGCATTCAAAATTAAAACGCTCAACTTGCCATTTTGATAGTCTGAAGAGAAGTTAAGATTTGAAGATGCTGGGTTAGGGAAAATATTGACATTGTATTCAACAGTATTTTCATCAACAGAAACACCAGTAGCGTCGAGGACGTTTACGTTGTTACTGTATGTAACCACTTTACCAGATACGCGGAGAACAGGGTTGTCTGGAGCGTCACATTTTATACAACTATTTTGGCCGTTGACGCAGTCAGGGAAGTTAGGGTGACATTCGTCGATGTAAGTTGGGTCTAATTCATAGAAGATATTAGCGCAACCGTTGCTTACATATTCTGTGAGGTCGTAATCCCAAACCATGGCGATGCTACCTGGGCACCAGCCAGAGCGTTGGTATGTCCAAGTACCGTTTTGAGGTTGGCAACCTGCTGGGTTAGGGTTACATGTTCTCCATAAGTGTTGTTCGAACTTAGCTTGGTCGTTGATTTTTACGCCGTGTGTAGCTTCATAAAATTCAGCAGCATTACCTGTGTTGTATGTGTTGTTAGCACCACTGCTCCAGTTGTGACCTGTTGTAGTGAGTTTTAATCTTGCTGCTTCAGCATATTCTGGGAATGAATAATCTACGTCAGGGATAGGTTGTTGGTTAGCATAGTCACCGAAAGAGAAGATGTCGTACCAGATTTCTTCCACGTTAGCGTAAGCATATTCTGGAGTGCCTTTTGTCATTTCGAAAGAAAGTGTTGGGTTGTATCCGTTACCGTTCCATGATTCGAAGTATAATTCTAATTCGACCATACCTTGGAGTACAGAAGAGAAGTCTGTTACGTCTAAGTTATCTTCACATTCAACACCGAAAGGAGTGATGTAGCGGAAGAGTTCCATCCATTCGCCGCGGTAGTTTCTTACCTTTACGCCACCTACGCGGTCGTATGTATCGCAAAGTCCGCCTACACAGTTGTGATCATATTGAGCTGTGATATTGTTGAATGCACCAACGTGTGTTGGCATTACGTAGTTACCTACTGCAGAATGTATTGAAGGAGTACAGATGAGGTCGCCGTCCATTGTTGTAACGTTGACATTATCGAAGTCTTTAGTAACATTGAAAGTAGTTGTTTTTTCTGTTACATTACCACCTGATGTTGTAACGCTTACTGTCATAGAATGTTCGCCATAACGTGTTGGAGCCCAGTAGTTGTAGAAGTAACCATTATCTGGGTCATTAGGAGCGTCGGTTCTTAATATCACATCTTCGCCGTCGATAGTACATTTAACTTCTTCGAAGAGGAGAGCGTCGGCGTGTTCAACTTGGAGGCTGACATTTAAGATGATAGGTTTCAATTCTGGGAGATATACATTAGTTGCATCGTATGGACGACGTACAGTAATATCTGTTGCGTAAGCCATTGGGTCGATTACTTCGAAAGTCTTCACTACATCTGGAGCAGGGAGCCATTCGCTGTTACCAGATTGACTTGCTTTCAAAGAAACAGTACCTGTTTCGCCTGTAAGTGTCATGATGTTGCCATCTATTGTAGCAGGACCGCTAATCAATTCGAAAGTGACAGGAAGACCTGAAGTAGTAGTAGCTTCTAATGTATAAGGAGGGTTAATTGTCAATTGTTTTGGGATGTCAGGCATATTGATGTATTGCATGTTACCTTCTGGCATTTGACGTACCAAGAAATTATCGAAGCCGCCAGTACCACCTTGGCAGTGGAAGAAGATACCGTCCCATACTTTATAGTCGCGCATGTCGCCTGAACCAGGAGTCATTCCCATGTTAAGTTCTGTAGCTTCTGACAACTGCATCCATTCTGTCCAGTTTGTTCCGTCGAAGTCTTTAACGAATACTGTCAAAGAACCTGCGCCGTCGTAAGCTGAGAAGTCGAATGACATCTTGTATCTAGCCCAGTTTTCTTGTCTGTAGTTTGTGATGAGGAGGTCTGTTCCGTCAGGTAGAACGATGTTAGGATGACGGTCGTTGCCGCTACCTGCTATACGAAGATAAACACCGCCATCGCCATCTGTCATGCCTTGGAGGATGTTGCCATCGCCGTCAGCGTCGTAGCCTACGCCAGCGAAAACACCCCACCATGCTGGAGTGATGTCAAATTCAAAATCTATGATACCACCGTTTTTGAAGTTGAAGTCGAAGTTGCTTGATGCTTTACGTGTAGCTGTTCTACCAACGCCAGGACCACCGTAAGGATAGTAAATAGCAACACTTTCATTTGGTGATAATAAACCGTCACAGCTGTAATCAACGACAAAGTCTTGAGATGTTGACGCTGTTTGCTAATGTGTCGACCAGTTGTCTTGTCCGTTGAGACATTGAGTACCCATTGTATAATTGTCGAAATTAATTACGTACTCAACTTGTGCGTTAACGAATGTTAAGCACAACATCATTGATAAAAATAAGAATACTTTTTTCATTTTTTTAAAATTTTAATTATTAATCTTCCATCCACCATACTTTGGTTTCTCTTGTATCGCCATGACTCATAGTCTTAACTTGTGCGTTATAGTTGTCATAGTTATATGTGACTTCCGATTGAGGATATGGCAATCTGTATGTAACGAGTTTTTGATGATCAATTGTTGTTGGTGTTGTTGCGCCTGTGCCTATTGTACGACGAGTGAGGCTCCATGCTTCATTAGCTTGACGGAATAAGTCTAACCAACGTTGTTGATATACGAATTCGAGATATGATGTTTCATCATACATGAAGTCGTAGTTGAGATAAACCATTTCATTCATGATTTGTGATGAGTAGGCGTCTGCTATTGTCCAGAGGTCGCCTTCGTCTAATATCTTCTGAAGTTCTGGATATATATATTTATATGTAGCTTCTGTTCCGTAAATTGGGAGCTGCATCCACATATAGAATGAATTTTTGATGCCGTTTCTTATAGCTTCTTCTACTGCCATTCCAATGCCGCCAGGGACAATACCTTTGATAATCATTTCAGCTTTGATGAAATATATTTCAGCTGGGCTGATCATGATTTGAGGTACGAAGACGTGGTCGCGGATGAGATAGAAGTTGAATGGAGAATACAAGCAAGCAGGTCCTTTAAATCCGTAGTTCTTGTCTCTCGCTGATGAGTAAGGAGTGCCGCCTTCTGTTGGAGTGTTGGCATTTTTCATCTGAGGATATGCTCTCCATGCTCCTTCTGGATATTCAGCTGTTTTGTTGTTTGTATCGAAGAATACGTAAACTCTTGGGTCGAAGATTTCATTGTCGATAGAGTCTGTTGGTTTTGACATCTGAGAGAAGACTGTCTCACCCATTCTTAAGTTTTTGTGTTCTCTGAATGCCCATCCTTCGTCGCCGAATGATGTTCCCCAATATACTGGCCATAATGCGAAACCGCCATTGCCGCTGTAATAATAGTCATCTATGACTGGTTTGTTGTAAGCTGTCTGTAATAATGTGTCAGCGAAAGCAGGGTCTTTATGACGCATTCTCATACCATGACGTAAGATTAAAGAGTTAGCGATCTTACCCCATTTGTTATAGTCGTTATGATACATTACATCGTAAGCTCCGAGAGAATAATATTGGTTGCCGAGTGATGTTGTAGCAGCACCGCTGTTCAATATTTCTCTTGCCCATGCCAATTCTGTCAACACTGCCTTGTAGATAGATTCTTGTGTGTCATATTTTGGTTTTCTGTTACCTTCGGTATCGTACCAGATATAACCAGCTTCTGAGTAAGGGATGTCGCCGAACATATCTGTCACTTTAAGAGTTTTATATGCTTCTAAAACTATAAGCTGAGCTCTTACCTTATCATCGATTTCATTATCTCCTGATGTTGTACATAACTCATCCAGACGTTTGTCGATGTCGTGAATGTTAGCCAAAGCGAGATAGTAGTTGTTCCAAACAGCATCAACGCCGATGCTATAGTTACCCCATGCTTCTGAAGTAAGAGCACCGAGTTCTGTCTCAGGATAGAATATCTCATTCCATAGATAGAATTGTTCGTTGCTGTTCCAGCAGAGAGAGCTGACTACGCCGTTAAACATTGGTCCGATGTCGGTACCAGTTGGGCTCATTGGATTTTTATTCATCTCTTCGAAGCCTTTAGTACATGAGCCCAAGAAGAGAGCACCAATAACTGTTGATGCTAAAAATATGTTTTTAAGATTTAATATATTCTTTTTCATAATGATTCTCCTTCCTTAATTATTAAAGACCTAATCTGAGTGAGAAGATGAATGAACGTGTCATTGGGAATGAACCATATTCAAGACCTTGAGCATTACCTGTTCCCAAAGTACCTTCTGGGTTGATGTTGTCTGGTAAAGTCTTGTAGATATAGAACAAGTCACGACCTGTTACTGAGAGTGAAGCGTTTTGGAATACCTTAAGTTTTTCTAGTATTCTGCTTGGGAAGTTATAGCTGAGTGTTATTTCACGCAATTTAATCCAAGTGTTGTTTACGATACCAGGAGTTGTGAGGTAGTTGCCCCAACCGCCGAAGTTTGGCATATAGTTGTAGTAATAATGTACTACGTTATCGTTTACTGTATATTCACCTGTTTCAGGGTCGACGCAAATACCTGGGAGAACGACGCCGTAGTTGCCTAAGAAGTTGCCTTCTGAGTCGTAGAGTGGGAGTCCGTTACCTTCACGTTCGAACATTGTTTCATTGCTTTGACCTGTCTGCATTGCGATGACGTATGAACCGCAGTAGATTTGGCCGCCGAGTTTAGCGTCTATCAAAGCATAGACAGAGAGGTTCTTGTAGTTATATTTCAAGTTGATACCGCCTGTTACTAAAGGAGCGCAGTTGCCAACAGGAACACGTTGGTTTGTCTTGAGATATTCTGTACCTTCTTCGTTGAGGAGAGGAATAGGATTGCCGTTTTCATCATAGAAAGGACCTACTACTGTACCATTGTCTGTCTCTATTGTATAGACATAATCCCAACCGTATATTGTACCATATTCTTCGCCTTCTTGAACAGCGATAGCTGGACCGTTTGAGCCCCATACTTCTGACAAGATATACATATCAGCACCACCTAAGTCGACGATGCGGTTGGTATTTCTTGCGAGGTTGAGACCAATTTGAAGGTAGCTGTTAGGTTTTTGGAATACGTTATAATTGAAGATAGCTTCGATACCTTTGTTAGTAACGACACCTGTGTTGATACGAGCACTGCTTGATCCTGATGATACTGCCATCGGTGAAGCGAGGATTTGATCCCATGAGTAGATGTCGTAATATGTAATGTCCATGTTGATTTTATCGTAGAGACCGAAGTCAACACCAAATTCGTAAGAACGTTGACGTTGTGGTTTCAATTGGATTGGAGGTACCTGTGTTGGAAGCGTTGATGCCAACTGACCGCCGAATGAACCTGTGTTGTAAGTGAAGTCTAACTGATATGGGTTGTCGTCACTTGCTGTCATAGCAGCAGAACCTCTGAACTTCAAGAAGCTGATAGGACCCCAGTTGATTTTGAATGCTTCTGTTGCGATGAAGCTCAATGTTGCTGATGGGTAGAAGTAGCTGTTGTTATCTAATGGCAATGTTGATGACCAGTCGTATCTTCCTGTGATGTCTAAGAAGAGATAGTTTCTGTATGAAATGTTCAAGAAACCATATAAAGAGTTTACTTGTTTTTCATAACGTGATTCGCCAGGAAGCATTGATGTGGTGAGAGGGTTAGCACCACCGCTGATGAAGTTATAGAATGTATATAAATCTTCGTAAGCCCATGTTCCTGTGCCTGCCCACATTCCGTATGTGTTTCTGTAGTAACGTTCACCACCGAATGAAAGTCTTGCGTTAAACAAAGAACCGAAGATATATTCTTTATGCGCTGTCAAGAGGAAGTCGGCGTCGAGAGTGTAATCTCTTGTCATATTTTGTTTATAATAACCGCCTGTCATTCCATCGATTGCTGTTGGAGCGTTTTTGGTTTCATATTGGTCTAAGCTGAAGTCGAGACCTGCCTTACCTGCCAATGTCAACCAGTCTGTGGTGTCGTAAGTGAGACGGAATGAACCGTATGCCTTGTCACGATCGCGCGTTGTGTTGTGGAGCTGGTGGCTCCAGT
>JAZLEF010000006.1:0-3799 GCA_045615125.1 Bacteroidales bacterium | reverse complement strand
AAAGAGCGTGTCGCCAAGATATTAGATAAGATGAATATCTCTCACCGTAGCGAGCATTTCCCACAGCAGCTCTCCGGCGGACAGCAGCAACGTGTGGCGATAGCGAGAGCCTTGGTGTCGAACCCTAAGCTCATCCTTGCCGACGAACCTACAGGTAACTTGGATTCTAAGAACGGACAAGACGTGATGAACCTGCTTAAAGAACTCAACCAAGAAGGAACCACCATCATCATGGTGACACACTCACAACACGATGCAGCCTTCGCAACAAGAACCATCTGCCTCTTCGACGGCAAGATAGTGACAGATGTGAAGAACAGACTGTGATGTAAAACGATAAAAACCTATAAAAATGAACACATTAAATTACTCTATTTGCTATCTGCTGAAGAACAGAGGTAACTCGGCGACACGTATAATTTCTTTGTCGTTAGGCTTGATAGTGGCTCTTGTTATTATTTCTTTTGTGGGACTGAAGCTGTCGTATAACAGTTTTTTCCCAGATAAAGAGAGGATATATCAGGTGTGGAATATCTCGCCTCAATTCGGCTTGAATGGGGTTAACAATCACATGGTTATGCCACTCGCACCTAATATGGCAAACGACATTCCTCATATTGAGGCTGCAACGCATTATGTCGATAATCTCCTTCAGATAAATCATAATGGAAATAATATTGACGTGTCAATGTTGAATGTTAACCAGGATTTCTTTGAAGTTCTTGACTTCGGCATGATTAGCGGTGACGCTCGTCGTGTGTTGTCGGAAGAGGGTAGGGCAGCTAATGAAGTACTCATCTCTAAGAGACTGTCTGACATATTATTTGGAAAAGAAGATCCTCTTGGCAAGATGATAGAAACGACGCATGAAAACAAATATATCGTTGGCGGTGTGTTTAAAACGCCTCCAGTAAATAACACCATCGGTCAGTTTGATATGCTTTGTTTTATCGATTATCGTAACGGAGATTATAACTGGACAGGTTCCGACCGTTATCCTACATATTTCAAATTGCGTGAAGGATGTGATATAGCTGAAGTTGAGGCGCAGATGGATGAGTTCGTAAAACGTTATCCTGACTACAAATACTATGTTGATAAATGGCAGGTTAGTTTCAGTTTCATTCCTATAGATAAAAGTATGTTTTTTAAAACTAATATAAAACAGACTTCTATCTTGCTGGGAACGATAGGTTTTGTTGCAATGCTGATAGCGTGTCTTAATTATGTTTTGCTCACGATTTCGTCATTGTCTCAAAGAAGTAAGACGATAGCGATGCTGAGATGTAATGGCGCAAAAAGAAACGATATATTTAACATGTTGATTTTTGAGACATTGCTGATTTTATTCGTTGCGATATTATTGTCTATTTTGATAATAATGTGTTTAAGCAAAGAAATATCAGAGATGTTTTTTGATGTGAAAGTGCTGTTTGCATTGGAAAGGATTTGGATTCCTGCTGTGGTGTGTGTCGTTGCGTTTCTTGTGGCTGGTTTGATTCCTGCTGCAATATTTTCATCGGTAAAGTTGCATTATGCTTTTCGTGGTGGTTTTGAGAATCGCAAATGGTGGAAGAAGACGCTCCTTTTTGTGCAGATTTCTTGTACAACAGCTATAGTGATTTTTCTTGGCACTACGATGCGCCAGTCTGAATATGTCTTGACAGCAGATCATGGCTATAAATATGATAAGATTATGACTGTCTGTATTCCTGGGACAACGACGACGCAGCTTACGATACGCGATGAACTTTTGAAGCAGACATGCGTGGAAGATGTCGGTATTTCGTTAGGTTATCCTGTCTGGGGTTATTCTGGCAATCCTATCTATGACTCTCAGTGGAATCTGCTTTTCTCATGCCGCTGGGAAATAGCCGATGAGCATTATATCCCGACGATGCAGATGAAAATCGTTGAAGGTCGTAATTACACAGCTACTGATGCTCCGAATAAGGTGCTTGTCAATGAGGCGTTTGTTGAATATCATGGTTTTACGGATAGTCCTATAGGCAAGGTCTTTTATAAAGGTGACAACGGTACATACGAAATAGTTGGAGTTGTCGCTGATTACCAGATGGGAGGCGGATGGGTGCAGCCTATAGTGATACATCCATTCCATGCTTATCTTGACGAGAACAGAGTTAATACATTTCAGTTTAATATCAGGATGACTGATTTTTCAGCTGAAAATATTAAGACGATAAAAAATATAATTGATGAATTTTACACTTCAGCTTGGCAATATAGTTTCGTAACATTCAATGAAAGAATGAAAGATAACTATTATCAGTTCCGTCATTTGCGTAATGTAGTTCTGATTGCAGCTCTGGTGACATTGATAATCTCGTTGATTGGACTGATTGGATATTTGGGTAATGAGATGCAGTCGAGGAGGAGAGAAATAGCGATTCGTAAGGTCTGTGGTGCTACGGTGTCTGAAGTGATTAAAAAACTGAGTTTGAATATTTCTTTGGTAGTGTTGCCTGCAATAACAATAGGCGTTGTTGCGGCTATTATAGGTGGACGTTATTATCTTGAGATGATAAGAACTGATTCTAATTTAGTTACATCACTGTCATTTTGGATTTTTCTTGCCGGAGTGATGTTAGTGCTTTTCATCATCTATGCAGTAAATATTTTGTGTTTTTGGAAAGCAGCAAACGAAAACCCTGTGGAGGTATTGTAGAGACGCGTCAATGATTCCAATAAAAATAAACACACATTGACACGTCTCAAGACGTAGGTCGCTGAGCCTGTCGAAGTGACATGTTGCCTTCGGCAAGCTCAGGCACCGTCAATTGAAAACGGAAAATTGAAAATTATTGGCAATGTGTTACGTTAGGTCTGTTGTCTGTTGACTGTTGTCCGGTGACGTTTAAAAATATCTTTCGAAAAAATGTGTTTGTTATGCTTAAGCGAAAGATTGTTAGTGAATTAGGTTGTTGTTTGAAAAATAATATTTCCATTGAAGTTTTAAAGTGAAAATATGATGATTCAAGTTTGTTTTGAATAAAAAAAATAGTACTTTTGTAAAGTAACTTTAAATCAAAATTAAAATGGAAAATTTAGTTGATAAAGCTCTTAAAGAGATGATTTCTAATGCTCTATTAGAATTAGAAGATATTGCAAATAGTGATGTTTTATGTTATTCTGGTCCTATTATAGATGGAAATGAAAATATATTTTTAGATATAATAGAGGAATTGGCGAATAGTCCTGATAAAAGAGATTGTTTGATGGTTGTGTTAACGACAACAGGAGGCAGTGCAATGGCGGTGGAACGTTACGTTAATATTATTAGGAAACATTATGAAAAAGTGTCTTTTGTTGTTCCTGATTATGCATATAGTGCTGGAACTATTTTCTGCATGAGTGGTGATGAAATATGGATGGATTATTTCTCAGTGTTAGGACCGATAGATCCTCAAGTTAAAAATAAGGAAGGTAAATTTGTGCCAGCATTGGGATATTTAGATAAGGTTAATAGTCTAATAGACAAAGCAAAAAATGGAAGTTTGACAAATGCTGAATTTTTGATACTTAAAGATTTTGATTTAGCAGAACTTAGAGCATACGAACAAGCAAAAGAACTTACAATAACTTTATTGAAAAAATGGCTCGTTAAATATAAATTCAAGAATTGGAACAAACATGCAAATGGTAATCCTGTTACATTACAGGAGAAAGAAAAAAGAGCTGAGGAAATTGCTGATAAACTTGGTGATAATAATATTTGGAAATCACATGCAAGACCAATTTGTATAGAAGAATTGGAAAATTTAAAATTAAAAATTGAAGA
>JAZLEF010000005.1:0-3221 GCA_045615125.1 Bacteroidales bacterium | reverse complement strand
TGCAGTATTTTTAGTCGTTGTCTTGATTCCTGTAACAGTATTAGTTATTGTTAGAAAGAAACTTGCTCCACAAGGCAAAGTTAAGATCAACATCAACGGTGAAAAAGAAATCGAAGTAGAACCAGGCAACTCATTGCTTGGAACTTTAGCTAACGAGCAGATATTCCTCCCATCAGCATGTGGTGGCGGCGGTAGCTGCGGTATGTGTCGTTGCCAAGTACTTGAAGGCGGCGGTACAATCCTCCCAACAGAAACAGGCTTCTTCAGCAGAAAAGAACAACAAGACCACTGGAGACTCGGTTGCCAAGGGAAAGTTCGCGGAGATATGAAGATTTACATCAATCCACAAATCTTCGGTATCAAGAAGTGGGAATGTGAAGTTGTTAGCAACAGAAACGTCGCTACTTTCATCAAGGAATTCGTTGTTAAACTTCCAGAAGGTGAACACCTCAAGTTCTTATCAGGCGGTTACATCCAAATCGACGTTCCTGCTATCGACGTTAATTACAAAGACATCGACGTTGATGAAGAATACAGAGCTGACTGGGAAAAATTCGGTATGTTTGACTTAGTTATGCATAACCCTGAACCACAGTTCAGAGCTTATTCAATGGCTAGTTACCCAGCTGAAGACAATATCATCATGCTCAACGTTCGTATCGCAACACCTCCATTCGACAGAGTTAACGGCGGCTTCATGAAAGTAAATCCAGGTGTCTGTTCATCATACATCTACTCATTGAAACCAGGTGACAAAGTCACAATCAGCGGTCCTTACGGTGAGTTCCACATCAAAGATACTAAACGCGAAATCATCTTCATCGGTGGTGGTGCTGGTATGGCTCCAATGCGTTCACATATCTTGGATTTATTCCTCACAAAACATACTGACAGAAAAGTATCATACTGGTACGGCGGTCGTTCATTACGCGAGCTCTTCTATATTGAAGACTTCAGAAAGATTGAAGAAGAAAATCCAAACTTCAAGTTCAATATCGCTCTCTCTGCACCGCTTCCTGAAGATAACTGGACAGGTTATGTTGGTAACATCCACGAAGTATTGTTAGAAAACTATCTTAAGAATCATAGCGAACCAGAAGAAATCGAATACTATCTCTGCGGTCCTCCAATGATGACAGCTGCTGTCTTGAAGATGCTCGACAGCCTTGGCGTACCAAAAGAAATGATTTCATTCGACGACTTCGGTGGATAATACTGAGCCCTGAGCTATGAGTTATGAGTTTTTTATATTCCCATGACTCACAGCTCTTAGCTTTTGCTAAACAAGGAATAAAAGAATAAAAAAACAACGCAATTAAATTTAAAATGAGTCAGTCAATTAACAAAAGTGCAGTCATTAAAACAACTATTGCAGCACTTGTAGCTTTAGTGTTATGGATACTTCCTACATCAGCATTAGGATTGCCAAACATTTCGCCAGTTGAACATCGTGTCATAGCTGTGTTCGCATTAGCTTTGATATTATGGTTCACAGAAGCTATCCCATCATGGAAGACATCAATATTGATTATTGTAGTTCTTCTTTTGATATGTTCAGATCAGGCATTTGTCTTTTTACAGACAGGTGGTAAAGAAGCTTTCAAAGAAATAGCTCTTTCACACAAGACTATCATGGGTTCTTTCGCTGATCCTACAATCATGCTTTTCATAGGTGGTTTTGTTATTGCAATCATGGCATCTAAAATGGGTATAGACGCTCAGCTCGCAAGAGTTTTGTTGAAACCATTTGGAACTCAATCTAAAATGGTTCTTTTAGGTTTCATAATAGTAACAGGCGTATTCTCAATGTTTATCAGTAACACTGCTACAGCTGCTATGATGCTCACATTCATGGCTCCTGTTTTGCGTCAGTTGCCTTCAAACAACAAAGGTAGAATCGCTCTTATCTTAGCTATTCCTATCGGCGCTAACATCGGCGGTATCGGTACACCAGTTGGTACACCTCCAAATGCTATCGCATTGAAATACTTAAACGAAAGCCTTGGATTCAACATCGGCTTCTTCGACTGGGCAATAGTAATGGTGCCTTTTGTAATCGTTATGCTTTTATTATCATGGGTCTTGTTACTCAAGTTGTTCCCATTCACAGAAAAGCACATTCATCTTAACATCGAAGGTGAGACAGCAAAAGGTGGCAAACTCATCGTTTCTTACATAACAATAGGTTTGACAATCTTGTTATGGTTAACAGATAAATTGACAGGTATCAATGCTAATACAGTAGCTTTGATTCCTATCGCTATTTTCTGTGTAGCAGGTTTATTTGGTAAAAAAGAACTCAAAGAAATCGATTGGGATGTTATCTGGTTGGTAGCAGGTGGTTTCGCACTCGGTACAGCATTAGACAAGTCAGGTCTCGCAAAACATTTGGTAGAAGCTATTCCATTCGCACAATGGTCACCATTGGTAGTTATCGTTGGCGCAGGTCTCGTATGCTGGTTCTTCTCAAACATCATTTCCAACACAGCTACAGCAGCTCTTATGATTCCTGTTATGGTTGCAGTTGGTACTGGTATGGGCGGTGTCCTCGAACCATTCGGCGGTATCTTGACACTTATCTTAGGCGTTACATTATCAGCATCACTCGCTATGATTTTACCAGTAAGTACACCTCCTAACGCCATCGCTTTCAGTAGTGGCATGGTTGACGTTAAACACATGCGTACTGTAGGTGTCATAGTTGGTGTTGTAGGTCTCGCGATAGCATTCACAATGCTAATCTTCGTTGGTAAGTTGGGTATAATGCTTTAAAAAAATTAAAAAAACATTAACATTAAATAATTATGGCAAACAACGGTCTTTCATCAATTACAAAAAAATTGATCATGGCAGTAACCGGAGGCGCTTTAGTATTTTTCCTCTTGTTCCATGCCTCAATGAACATTGTCGCAATCATTAAGCCAGAAGGCTATAACAAGATTTGCGAATTCCTCGGTGCTAACTGGTATGCTTTAGTAGCTACAGCAGGTTTGGCAGCTCTTATGGTGTTCCACCTTATCTATGCTTTCGTATTGTCTTTACAAAACTACAGAGCTCGCGGTAAACAACGCTATGCAGTAGTTGAAAAACAAGAAGGCGTTTCATGGGCTTCAAAGAACATGCTCGTTATCGGCGCTATCGTTCTTATCGGCTTAGGTTTACACTTATTCAACTTCTGGGCTAACATGCAGCTCCCTGAAGTATTGCACAAATTAGGTATT
>JAZLEF010000004.1:0-16880 GCA_045615125.1 Bacteroidales bacterium | reverse complement strand
TTGTCTTCCTAAGACCGCTTGGCCTCCGACTTAAGATATATTCACCTCCGCCAGTTAAAGCTATACCGTAATTGCCGCAGTTGGAAATGACGAAATTTGTGGCTTTCAGATTATAAAGTTGGGTATATAATCCCATGCCGGTATGATTGTCGATGATGGTGTTGTTGATATATAATGGAGCCATGTTGTCTTTCAGGAATCTTTGTGCTTGAATTCCGATGAATCCGTTTTTAATAATGGCATTGTTAAATGAATGACCAAATCCTTCGCGAGCTTCCATTAACCATATTCTATCCCATTGACCAGGATCGTCGCTATATGAATGTTCAAGTCTATCACCTTGGAAAACAACTGGATTTTCTGGACTTCCTTCAACGCGGAGTTGTCCTTCACTATATGCCCAGAGTCCGCCTCCGCTATGGAAGTGTATTTGTGTGCCTTCTTCTATGACTAATGTTCCGTATGAGTTGATTAATGCATATCCATAAATGACGTATGGCTTTTCAGAAGTCCAATGTACTTCTTGAAGACTATCGGCAATGATTTTGAATTTAGGGAATCCGTTTATATGTGTGTCTGCAACGATGTAGTTTGCGTTTTGTCCGTAAGCTGTCAAACTAACTTCTTGAGTGTTGTTGTTGGTTTCAAAAATCAATTTGTCTTCAACAAAGAACGGATTGTTTTGGTCATTTGGATTTATTGTGACTTTTATGAAAATGTATATACTATCTTTTGCAAAAACCTCTACGTCGCTGAAGTCATAGCCTGATACTCCATCAACATTAATAGAGAACTGTGACATGTTGCCATTCAGTAATCGTATTGAACTTATCTTAAGGTTTTCATTATTATTGTTATAAACCATGAGATTTCGAGTTGATGACCCTAATGAGGTAAACACTGTATCGAAAGTGATGGTGTCGTTAGAGAATGCTACTTTCAGTGCGTTGTCGTCGCTGAATGTATGTGGGTTTCTGCATGAAGCAAAACTTATTATAATTACTAAGACTAAAGTCCAGAGGTATTTATGCATGATAGTATCGTAATTTTTTTTATTACGTTAAAAATTATTTATTATTGCTTTTTAGAAAATCTTGCCAGCTTGTTGTTAAGTAAGCGTTTGTTGCGATGTATTTTAAAGCATTCATCAGTTGTTGTGCGTCGGCATATCCTGGTAATACTGTTATTCCAACATTTGTTTCGCTCATGAAGACGTAAGAAGGGTAGGACATTTTACCTTGAAGTAATGCGTATGCTAACTGATGAGTGCCTTTCTTTGTTCCCATTGGATTTGGATTGATGAATGTATGTCCCATAAATTCTACGCTTTCAGCTTGTTCTGCATCGAATTTTACTGCATAGAAATTTTCATTCATATAAGCGATGACTTCTTTGTCTAAGAATGTTGTTTGGTCCATTTTTTTACACCATCCGCACCATTCTGTATAGACATCGATGAAGATTTTTTTAGGATTTTCTTGGTTTAGTCTGATAGCTTCTTCAAATGTCATCCATTTGATGTTTTCAGATGTCTCGGTTTGTGCTTGGGAAGTAAATGATAATAATGTTAATAATGTTAATAATGTTGCTAGAATTATATTGATTTTTCTCATATTAATCGAATTTATATTTTGCTCTTTCAATTTCTTTTTTATTGTCTTTATCTTTAAGGTTTTCGCGTTTGTCGTAGAAGTGTTTACCTTTAGCTAAAGCTATGTTAACCTTGGCCAGACCTTTGTCATTTATGAACAAATCTGTTGGTACGATAGTAAATCCTTTCTCATTTGATTTGGTTTTCAGTTTGTTGAGTTCTCTACGTGTGAGTAGGAGTTTTCTTTCGCGTTTTGGATCGTGGTTGTTATATGTTCCGAGTGCATATTCTGCAATATGCATTCCAACAACAAACATTTCATTGTTTTTGAATACACAATACGAATCGGCAAGGCTGGCTTTACCTTCGCGAATACTTTTTATCTCGGTGCCAGTCAATACTATTCCCGACATATAAGTATCAATTACAAAATATTCAAAAGATACTCTTTTGTTTCTGATGTGGATTTTATTTTGTGTTTTTTCCTTTGCCATACTTTTTAAATTAAGAATTAGGAATTAGGAGTTAGGAATTGTTATTTCCTGCATGCCTAAGTCCTAATTCTAATGTTCTGTAGTTCTTTATTTCATGTCACCCAAAATGATTGGCATTCCATCGTTTCCGCCGATGATAACGACTTTTGAGTTTGGAGATTCAGCAAGTTTTAATGTAGCTTCAATACCTTTTTCGCGGAGAATCTTGTCGTTGATACTTGCGCTTAAGATACTGTTAGCTGTTGCTTTACCTTCTGCTTCAACACGTTGACGTTCTGCTTCTTGAGCTGCCTTTTCAAGTTTGAATTCGTATTCGAGTGCTTCTTGTTCTTGTTTTAACTTACTTTCAATAGCAGATTTGATTGTTGGAGGTAAGGTGACAGAACGTATAAGAACTTGATTTAATTGAACGTATTTCTCGTCTAAAAGTTTCTTTGTTTCTTCAAAAATTTCTTCTTGAATAACGTCACGTTTTGTTGAGTAGATTTGTTCTGGTGTGTAACGACCTACAACGCTTCTTGCTGCAGAACGCATAGCAGGGATAACTATTCTTGTGAGGTACTCTGTACCGATTTGAGCGTGTAATGTTCCTAAGTCTTCCCAACGTGGTTGGTACCATGTCGAGAATTCAATTTTAATTTCCAAACCGTTTGATGACAACGCGCTCATTTCTTCTGAAGTTTCTTGTTGACGTGTTTCATAAACGTACATTGTGTTCCATGGAGCAATGAAGTGGAATCCTTCTTCGTATGTCTTTGATGTATCAACACCGCCACCGAATAAACGGAATAATACGCCACCGTGGCCTGCAGGAATAGTCTTGGTGATACGTCCCCAAAACATTATAAGTAGAAAAATGATACCGACAACTACAAAAATAGGAGTGTACTTCTTTAATTCATTGTTGTTTCGATTGTCTGATTGTTGTGAGTATTGCATAATAATTTAAATTTTAAATGAGTTACAAAGATATGATTTTTTCTTGAATAATTTGGTGTGTTAAAGCATTAAGTTTTAATTTTTTCTCTTAATCATTTCATTTGAAAAACATAATCTTAAAAAGACCATACCATTTGTAATTTGCCATCAGTGCGATAATTGTTTTCTATGGTTTCTAAACCGCTTCCAATAACATCTTTATTGTCGTAGAATGTGAATCCAATCTTAGCAGAAAGCTGTATCTGTTCTAACATTTTTATTCTTCCGACCAGATATGTCCTGACGCCTTTGCCAGATAAGCCACCAACGCCAAATGCATAAAGTACGTCATTTTCGTGAGCATATACACTTCCTTTTTCTGCATTAAATAATTCGTATCTGAATGCAATGTCGTATGTCGCGTTAGGAGGATCGTATATGATGTCTTGATATATCAAATATGAATTGTAATTATCATCTTCATAATAATTAAAATGATATTCCGCTCTGTTTTTTAAACAAAGACCTTCATTTATTTGGTATGCGATGTGTAATCTAATCATATTACTTTTTTCGAAAATCAAATATCTTTGGTAAATATCAGTGCAGCTTGTATTCTTCATTTTATGTTTGTTGCTGTATTCAATGAATATCAATGTGTTCTTGTCTGGATTATAATTCAATTGTGAATCGAATTCATGACCGTGACTTGGAGAGTGTGCGGTGTTTTTAAAGAAATCAATGCTGTTTATTAACTTCCAATTTGAAGCTATGGAAATTGCACTGCTGAAATAATAGCCATTCTCATTCCTTGTATTGCTCCCTGAAGCAAATGCATTACTATAAAGACATTGATAATCTTTTTCATAGTTACGATACAATAATGTAAAGTCGATGTATCCTGTTGGCTGGAATGTTGTTCCTAACAAATAGGCTTTGCCTTTGTTGTCGCTCATTGCAGCTTCTCCATAAATTGCAATGTTATTTAAAATATAATAAAAGTCTATACCTTGATTAGCAATACTTTTACCTCTGAAATAGAATGGATTGTAAATGTTGCTGTCTGGATTGAGTTCTGCACTTAAATCGGTTTTGTGGATAGTGTAGCCTATTTGAAAATTGGATGTTTTATAGCCTACATTTAATCCGTATAATTGTTGTCGTATGACTTTTCTATCCATAATCTCATTATAAGTACGATGTAATCCGTTTTGCTGTAGACTGGTTATTTCCAGGATTTCATCGTTGATACTATCGTAAACTGCTACGTTAGCATCAGTTTTTTTGTTGGAATAAAAGATAGTTAATTCCACATCTTTATATTCTATTGTACTGGCTATGCCTCTAGAATATGACGCTTCATTGGCGGATTTACTTGCCGATATTTTCTTGTTTTTTCTTAAAAGACTTTCGCCTCTTGCAACGAATGACATGCCGTTTCCCATTGTCAGACCCTGACCAAAGGAGATTTTGTAATCTCCGATGGCTAAGGTCTTCAGAAAACCGAAACTATGAACACAAATATGAAATGATGAATAATCAAATCCTGAATAACATTGCTTGCCAAGCATTTTCATTAGAGAATCGTTCATATTGTTTTTGAACAGATATTCACCGGGATCTTTCTCCATGACAAAACCAGCTTCTACCATGTCTTTGTAAGAGAAAGTGTATCGTAAATATAATCTTTGAGGACTGCCTAAATAAATAGAGTTAGGTTTAACATAAAGCAAAGAATCATCAATTTCTTTGTATCCTTTTTTCTCATTAAGACATTGATCTACTTCAATAAGAATCTTGTTTTTACCATATTTGAAAATATCTTTTAATGTAAAATTATTGAGCTTTTTTTCATCTTCAAAAATAATTAAGGGCTTTATTATTTCTATGCTTTGAGAATCTAATCCTTCCACTTCGTATAGCTCTTCAATGAATTGAATATCACCATAGTTCTTTATATATTCTTTTATATTTTCTAACTGAAAAATATTTATGAGTTTAAGTTCAGCCAGCTGTTCAATATTGTTGCTGTTGATATTTATTGGATTTTCAACAATGTTCCAATAAGTTTCTATCAATTCGGAATAATCGGAATATTCTTCTTCGCTGTTTTCGGACATTCTTTCTAAGTGGCCAATTATCAAGTCGTTGTTAATCTGGCAATATAGGCAAGGTGAAAAGATTATGAATATAAATAGTAGCTGAATATTTTTCATAACAAAGCCTCCTTTTATCTTTTGTCCTTGATTCTGAAAATAATACTGCCATTTACGGAAACACCCAAATCTTGGCTCATTTGTCCCGCAAAATCAACTGTGCACCAATTGTAATTGTATCCTATGCCAAATGTAAATAATTCAGGATTAAGCTGAAAACCGCTTCTTATTACAAAATCAAAGTTGAGTTTATATTCCACTCCGAACCTATAAGAGAAGTTGTCTTCAAAGTCTTCTTCTATTTCACTTGTTATCATAAAATCATCGATAATGAAATAAGAGAATCCTAATCTCATGATTGTTGGGATTCTATCTTTGTTGACACTTTTGATTTTAAAATGGGTGGGATTAGAGAGGTAAGTGCCGAGACTAAGATTCTCATTTATTTCATATTGTATACCTAATTCAAAAGTAGGAGAGGAGAAGCTGTCGTAATCTCCTGAGAATTTAAAATATATGTAATCTAGTTTTAATCCTATTTTTAGATGCGGACCAAAGTTTCTTGCCACTGCAATTCCGATTATGTTTTCGTTATAATGTTCATAACCGAATTGTGAAGCTGTTATTCCGACAGTACCTGTTTTTAAAGGAACAATCAATCCTACGTTTTTGTATCCCAATTCCTTTAATAAGAAACGGTTTTCGTATGATATTCCTATACTTATATTATTAAACGAAGAGATGCCTGCCGGGTTGTTCAGTAGTGACCAGAAATCATTTAAAGCAACGGAACATTTGCCAAGAGCGTTTGTTCTTCCTCCGATTGGTTGAAGCAAGTTCCATGCATATACGTGTGTGAAAGAAAACAGGACTAATAAGCCCGAAATAAAAAAGCGTCTCATATAAAATTATGGTTTGTTGGTTTCGCAAAAGTAGAAAAAAATTGAGCGATATAAAATAAAATGTATCTTTGTAGTATGTTAAAAAATAATAGGAAGTAAGTTAAAATTTATTAGGTAGTATTAAAATTGTAGTTATGGAATACTTAATTTATTTATTAGCAGTAGTTTTCATTATTGTAGGAATCGTTGGTGACGTAGTGCCGGGGCTTCCTGGCGTACCGATTAGTTATGCCGCGATGATTTTATTACATTTTTTTACCGATATAACATACTCAAATGAGGCATTAATTATATATGGTATATTATGTGCGGTGATAACAATTATCGATTATTTTGTTCCTATTTGGGGAACTAAGAAATTTGGCGGAACCAAAGCCGGTGTGAGAGGAAGTACCATAGGATTGGTCGTTGGTGTTGTAGTATTGCCGATTTTAGGAATAGTGATAGGACCATTCGGTCTCATCGGCATCTTGGCAGGACCGTTTTTCGGAGCTTACATTGGAGAGAAGATGTCAGGTGTTGACGACCAGCTGGCTTGGCGTTCAGCGATAGGTTCATTCGTAGGATTTGTCGCTGGAACATTATTAAAGGTGGTATATTCTTTAGTCGTTGGTTTTGTGGTGATTAAAGATATTATTGTTTCGTTTTTATAGGACTACAAGACCACAAGCAGAGACGTATCAACAATACCTATGAAATTAAAAGGATTGTGAAGTGACCCCAAAAGTTTTTTGTCCAAACTTTTGGGGTCACTTCAATTGTTGACACGTCTCTACTTTGCGTCTCTGTATCTCTGAGACTTTGCGTCTTTAAAGTTCCTCCACAACTCTTTTCTTCCAAGAATCTGGGTATCCTGCTTGTTTTGGTCTTGCTGGATAACCATGTCCGTTGTCGATGAATCGTCCGTTTTCTTCTTGCTTGATATTACTATCTAAATATTTGACCAATAAGAAGTTGTCTAATTCCTTCCAACGTTTGAATGTGTTCTTGCCTGCTTGTGACGAGAACTCTGTCAAGAAAGCGATGGTCTCGTCTTTGGAGTTTTCTAACATACTCAATGCTTTTTCGTCTGTTGCCTTGACTTGTTCCTGATATGATGTCTCTAATTCTTTTTGTACTTTTTGTATGTCGCCGATGACTCTGTTGTAGAAGAGGTATTTGAAGTGTGCCACTCTGTTGAAGAGCCAGAATGCTGAGTTGTCGGAATATGTTATCATATTGCCGTTGCCTTGTCTGAATTCTTCTGTTACTTCTGATATTGAGCAGTAGAATGGAGTGTAAACCGTTGAATTAGTGTCGTCAACGCCGAACCATATAATGCCGCCGATTTCATTTGGCAACCAGTTTCTTGTCTGTGCTATGAAAGAGAAACCTGTCTGTTGTGTTACGGTGCATCTCTCGTGGAAATATTCTTGTCCTTCGTATTCCCAGTAGAGCGGAGTCCAGCGGTAAGGAGAGCCGAATGGGTCGGCACCAGCACCTTGTGACTTGTCCAACTCTGTGTTTTGGAAGTGGTTACGCATGAAATACATCATGTCGTCTAAAGATATCTTTCTGTTAGGTTTCACATAAAGAGGCATTCTTGGGTTGTCGAGGTTTTGTCCTGTAGCGTAATCCCAATATTGATTCATGTCGTCGCATACGTCGTTGAACATCATCCATACGCGGAGGTCGCAGATACGAGCTGCAGAGAAGTCGACAGGGGCGAAGGCAGCGCTGAAGTCGAAGTCGGCATCCTTACCGCTGAAGTAGTTCTTTCTTCTTGCGAAGTCGATGATATCGTGTTTGTAAATTACTTCAACATCTTGATTATAAAGTTTCTTCCAATCTTTGTCGGTGATTGATTTCTTTCCGTCACGGAGTGGGAATGTGGTGATACGTGCTGCGTTGGCGTGACCAGAGACATAGCCGTCAGGGATGCGGATTGCTACCCAAACCGCGCCTTTGTCGGCATTTATAGTGTCGTTTGATTTCTTGTCATAAACAGGATTGTAACCTTTACCGATGATTTCCATATACCAGACCTCGTTAGCGTCTGAGATAGAGAATGTCTCGCCGTCGCTGCCGTAGCCGTATTCTTCAACGAGGTCTGCCATGATTTTTATCGCCTCGCGTGCTGAGGTGCTGCGTTCGAGAGCCATGAACATAAGGCTGCCGTAGTCGATGAGGCCTTTGGGGTCGATGAGTTCTGTACGTCCGCCGAATGTCGTTTCTCCGAGAGCGACTTGATTTTCATTGATATATCCTACAACTTGATAAGTGTGTGCTGGTTGTGGGACGTAACCTCTGATGGCGTTGGTACCGCGGTCGTAGATGGTACGCATATTGCCAGGAGTCCAGTCGGCAGCAGGGGTGAAGTAGAGCTCGCCGTATCTGATGTGAGAGTCTGCGGCGTAGGTGATGAAATTGGAACCGTCAACTGACGCGCCTTTTGTTACGAGGAAGTTGGTACATGCTTGTGAATCAATGTTTAATAATATTATAAACATTGCAAATAATAAGGATTTCAATTTTCTCATAGATGATATTTTTTTATTTACAAAGATAATTAAAATGGGCATAATTCTGTATCTTTGTAAAAAATTAAGCAATGAAATATCAATCGACACCATTAGCTGAGAGATTACGTCCAACTTCTTTGGACCAATATATTGGACAAGAGCATCTTGTGGGTGAGAATGCCGTCTTGCGTCGTGCAATAGAGAGCGGAAGAATTCCATCTATGATATTCTGGGGGCCTCCTGGTGTTGGCAAGACTACTCTGGCTTCTATCATCTCCAAACAGGTCAAGCGTCAGTTTTATGTGCTTAGCGCTGTGAGCAGCGGCGTCAAGGAGGTGCGTGAGGTGTTCGACAGAGCTCGCATGGCTCCAGACACTCCGATATTATTCATTGATGAAATTCATCGTTTTAGCAAGTTGCAGCAGGATTCATTGCTTAATGCTGTCGAGAAAGGTCTCGTAATATTAATAGGTGCTACAACGGAAAACCCTAGCTTCGAAGTCATCTCTCCATTGCTTTCTCGTTGTCAGGTTTATGTCATGAAATCATTGGAGAAAAGTGATTTGGAGAAATTGATTGACATCGCGGTTCCGGTATTGGAGAATGATTATAAGAAAAAGATTGTCATACAAGAGAGCGAGGCTCTCATGCACATCAGCGGCGGCGATGCTCGTAAGTTGCTCAATGCAATAGATTTAGTTGTAGGTATGATGAGCGAGACCGCCACTGACGAAATGTTGACGATAACAAACGAAGTCACAACGCAGTATATTCAAAGTAATCTCTTGAAATATGATAGGCAAGGGGAGATGCATTACGACATCATTTCGGCATTCATCAAGTCGATGCGTGGCTCAGACCCTAATGCCGCAGTTTATTATCTTGCTCGTATGATTGAGGCTGGCGAAGATCCTCTTTTCATCGCTCGCCGTATGTTGATACTCGCTTCAGAAGACATCGGCAACGCTAATCCAAATGCGCTTCTGCTTGCTAACACTTGTTTCGATGCTGTTAACAAAATAGGTTTTCCGGAGAGCAGGATAATCCTTTCACAGACTGCCGTTTATCTTGCTTCATCGCCAAAGAGCAATGCTTCTTATATGGCTATCAATATGGCGCAAGATGTTGTGCGTAAGACAGGAAATCTCAGTGTTCCAATGCATCTGCGTAATACTCCTACTAAATTGATGAAAGATTTGGGTTATAAGGACGGATATAAATACGCCCACGATTATGAAGGTAATTTCGTGGAACTTGAATTCCTTCCTCAAGAGATTTCCGGTACTAAATTCTATCAGCCTCAAAACAATCCACGCGAAAGAGAGATACAGAACTCTTTGAGAAACAAGTGGAAGGAGAAATACGGGTATTGATTTAGTTAGTAGAGACCTTTTAATGTTTCCTTTAAAATAAACACACATTGAAGCGTCTATATAATTGGAAGTTATTCTGAAATTTTGAGATTTTGAATTTCTGAATTTATTTTAACGACTTGCGGTATCAGCTTCTCGACTCCATCATTATTGATGATGTAATCTGATTTGCTGATTTTTATTTCTTCATTCCATTGAAGTCGCATCCTTGATCGTACGTTCTCCTCGTCGCAATGGTCGCGTTGCATTGCTCTTTTAACTCTTACATCTTCAGGCGCAGACACAAAGATAATCTTGTCAAATTGCTTGTCGAATTCTTTTTCAAATAAGATGGCTGATTCAAAAAGAACATAGTCAGATGTTTGCTTTTCACACCATTCATCAAAGACCTGATTTAATTTAGGATATAAAAGTGACTCTATGAATTGTAAAGCCTTATCATTTTGAAAGAGATGATAGGAGAGGAGTTTCTTGTTGAGACTTCCATCAGCGAAATATACTTCTTCTCCAAAGTATTTTATGATTTCTGTTTTTATGTCAGGAAGAAGATAGAGTTTTGTTGTCTCCTCGTCTGAATGAAAAGTATTGATGTCAAGATGGTTAGACATTTTACAGACTAGGCTTTTGCCACTTCCTATATTACCAGTAATTGCAAATTTCTTAATTTTCATTTTCATCAATAATGATATATTCAACTTCTTTAGGCTCTATACTTGTTATTCTAGTATTGCTTGGATAATCAATCAAATAAATAGGGAGGAAGTTGCTTTCTGAGGAGATGTCAGCGGTATCTATGCTAACAACGAAAGAATTGTCTTTGATGATATTATAGTCTGTCAGAGAGACTATATATCTAATCTTAACCTTATCAGGGAATAGTCTTAATTTTTTATTGAAGTTATTGTCTATATTGACATTGGCAATAGCTTCTGTATATTTCTCGACATTTATCTTTATGTTAACTTCTTTGTTGTTGGAATTGACCATTTCATCCAATTGAAGAGGGATGTTAATGTCGATATTAGAATTGACATTTTTCAAGCTAATGCTTTCTGTGTAAATGTTATCAATAGTTGCAAGTTTTGTTTTAGGTCCGTAGATAGTTACAGAATCTGGCGTTATCTGTATTTTTCCATGTCTGTTGTACTGTTTCTCGTAACTTAAATCTATATTAGGGTGAACCTTGACTTTTAGAGAGTCTAGCTGTTCCATTGTGATGGCGATTCTGTTTTCGTCGAAGGAAACTTCACTTGGTTCTATTGTTAAGAAATTAGCTACTTTTTCCTTGGCGTAACTTATACTGAAAGAGTAGGTGCTTTCACTGTCTTTATGTAAAGGCACCTCCTCTAACGATATATCGACTTTTCGTCTTGATGCTGGCTTGAAGTAATAATTTAATAATTCGAAGCCGCTTGTCGACAATGTGACTTTGAGTTTTTGGCTTCCATCTATTATTACTAAATCAGCTGGTGCGTCTTTTATATTAATGGTAAGAGATTCTGTCACTGTATAATTGGCTGATAATTTAATCAGTAACCAAAACAATGCAGCTATTGCAACAAAAAAAACTATGCTGCTGAATTGATTCAGCGTTTGTGGTTCTTGTTTTTTACTTACCATTATTAAATTTATTGAGCACCGCCTACTTGACTAGCACTTGGGATGATAGCTGATTTTTCAAATTCTATTGAAGCGTTGTGGTCTACACTAACGATAACAGTGCTTTCTTTAACTTCAACTACTTTACCATGGATACCGCCGATAGTAACGATTTTGTCACCTTTCTTAAGGTTTTCACGGAATTTCTGTTGTTCTTTGTTTCTCTTGTTTTGAGGACGAATGAAGAATAACCAGAAGATAACGAAAATTAATACAATCATGAAAATTCCTGACAATGAGGAACCTTGTTGTTGTGCTGCTTGGAGCAATGTGATGTTTAAAATGTTCATATTTTTTTATTTAAAAAGTGTTAATATTTTCAACTTGTGCTTTTATTCTTAAAATGGTCTCTGATGGATTTGTGTTGGCTTTTACGATAAGTCGTTTGTTTTGAAATCCTTTATGACCTTTGCTGTCGTATGTGATAGTTATTTTACCGCTTTCGCCTGGTTTTATTGGTTGGCTCGAAAAGTCAGGTGTTGTACATCCACATGTCTTTTCAATGCTTGTGATGATAAGAGGCGCATTGCCGATGTTTTTAAACTTAAAAGTATAACTTACTTGTTCTCCTTGTAGTATTTTGCCAAAGTCGTGTTCTGTCTTTTCAAATTTTATCACAGGTGAGCCAACGCTTTTGTTGATGCCATCAGCAGTGACAGGGTTGTTGACTAAACTAGTGCTGATTTTGTTGTCGTTTGACTCACATGAGAATAATCCTAATATTATTACTATTGATATTATAAATCTTTTCATTTTTATTTTGTTTAACGTTTAACCTAATGTTTTGTTCATTAATTATCGGCCGCTACCGAATATTGTTACAGAACCGGTGTATGGTTCAGAAGGTGATACATCAGAGTTTTCATATTGTCCTACGAATTCCAATACGTAGAAATATGTGCCGTCTGGTAAGTCTCCACCATCCCAGTCATTTTTGTAATCGTCAGATTTATATACTATTCTTCCCCATCTGTTAAATATAGTTAATTTAGTTGTGATATAATAATCGTTGATAGGGTTGTATGAATCGTACTCAAAACCTCTTGTATCATCGTTATCATCAACATTCGATGGATCGTTGTTGATGATAAAATAATCGTTGATGCCATCGCCGTTAGGAGTGAAGATGTCTGGTATTTTTAACTTGACAGGCATTAAGATGATGTTTTTGGTGTATGTGGTATCGCAACCGTAATCAGCAGATTTGATGTTTAAGTTGACACGGAAGGTTGTCTCTTTATTTACCTGAGGATATGTGTTGGTAGGTTTTTCTAAAATAGAAGTGGTGGAAATTTCATCAGGTGAATCTGGATTGTTGAAGAACTCCCATGACCATGAGTTGAATTCGATTAAATCAACTTCGCCTTCAAAGCCAAATGTCACGAATGGTTTTTGTACGTATGCAGTATCTTTTGGATCAGGAACGATTTCGATTTGTGGATTTGGATATGCTCTTGGAACGAAAGTGGCTGTCTGTGTGCAGCTTTCTCCATTGGTTGTGATGCCTGTAACATTGATACAATATTCTTTCCATGCTTTCAAGCCTATGGCTTCCTGTGGATTGCTTGGATTTGTCCATATATCGTCATTAGTGTCACATCCCCATTCGTAAGTGAACGAAACAAAACCTTCTCCATAAGCGGTTGCAATGACTTTTGCGTTCTGTCCGTTTTCCGCTTTATTATTACTACATGTCAACTGTGTCTGCTCAAATTCAATCTCAAATTGAGGCATCATTGCTATGATGATGTCATCGCTGCATTGTTCTTGTGTCTGATTGTTATATACTTTAACAGTATATTTGACATTGTTTTCTGTTACTGTAATGTTTAAGTTTGGATTTGTCTCTCCTGTAATATCAATTCCGTTTTTTGCCCATTGATAGCTGCAATTTGAATCGTGATTGTTTAATAACAAACTTATTTCTTCTCCATAACATATAGGCATATTAACGCCATCTGGTAGCACTATCTCACAATTCATTTGTGCTTTTAATCCCAATGAATTGATAATGAAAATCAATAATATAAATGTTTTGAAAAAGATGTTGTTTCTTAATGTTTTATTCATTTTTAAAAATGCTTTTAGATGTTTGCAAAGATAATAAAAAAGTCTGTATAAATAATGTGAAACACATCCTTTTATTGTCATATTTTGAAAAAATAATCATTGTTTATTGTTATGGAATTTTCTTTTCTTAATTGTTGTTAACATATAGTGACAAAATGTCATTTTTATTGGATTGGAAATAATTTTGATTGAATAAAAACAAACAACAAAAAAATATACAAAATGGATTTTAATCAATTCACGCTTAAATCTCAGGAGGCTGTTAAGAAAGCTGAAGAGATTGCAAAAACAAATGGGAATCAATCAATTGAAAATGTTCATCTTCTTAAAGGTCTGATCAAGTCTGATGATTATCTTATCCCTAATTTATTTAACAAATTGGGTGTTAATGTAGAGGTTTTTAATCAAGCCCTTGATAAGGCTATTGCCTCTTTGCCGAAGGTTCAAGGAGGTAATTTTTATCTCTCCAATGAGACGAACAAGGCTCTTCAGTCGGCATTGACAGAAGCCAAAAATATGGGCGACGATTATGTTTCCATCGACCATATTTTACTTGGAATTTTTGATACATCATCGACAGCTTCTCAGATGATGAAAGATAATGGCTTGAAACGTAAAGACTTGGAGAATGTGATAGCTCAACTACGTAAAGGTAAGAAAGTTGATAATCCTCATTCCGAACAAAATTATGACTCCTTGAATCGTTATGCTCGTAACTTCAACGAAATGGCCTCTTCCGGAAAGTTAGACCCTGTCATCGGTCGTGATGAGGAGATTAGAAGAGTACTTCAGATTCTGTCGAGAAGAACTAAAAATAATCCTATTTTAATAGGTGAGCCTGGTGTTGGTAAGACGGCTATAGCTGAAGGCCTGGCCCAAAGAATAGTAAGTGGCGATGTGCCGGAAAATCTGCAATCTAAAAAAGTGTATTCTTTGGATATGGGGGCTCTTATTGCGGGGGCTAAGTATCAGGGTGAGTTTGAAGAACGTCTTAAGAATGTAGTGAAAGAAGTTGTTGATAGTGAAGGTGAAATAATTCTTTTCATCGATGAGATTCATACTCTTGTTGGAGCAGGAGCTTCCAATGGTGCAATGGACGCTGCCAACATCTTGAAACCAGCTCTCGCTCGTGGTGAGCTCCAAGCTGTTGGTGCAACGACTCTCAACGAATATCAGAAATATTTTGAGAAAGACAAAGCATTGGAACGTCGTTTCCAGATTGTTATGGTGGATGAACCTTCAGAAGAGTCGGCGATTTCTATTTTGAGAGGTCTAAAGGAGAAATATGAGAATCACCATCAGGTGAGAATACTCGATGAGGCAATAATAACAGCCGTTGACCTTTCTATTCGTTATATCTCAAATCGTTTCCTTCCTGATAAGGCTATCGACTTGGTAGACGAAGCTGCATCACGCTTGAGACTTCAAATCAATTCTTTGCCAGAAGAACTTGAAAATATAGAACGAAAAATTCGTCAGCTTGAGATTGAACGCGAGGCTATTAAACGAGAACACGATACAAAGAAAATAGAAGAGCTTTCAAAAATCATTGCTGAACTTAATGATGAACGTTCTAAGATTAAGTCTCGTTGGGAGACAGAGCGTTCTTATATAGAGAAGATTCAAAAGGAAAAGAAGAGCATCGAACAATATCGCTATGAGGCGGAGATTGCGGAACGTGACGGTGATTATGGTCGTGTGGCAGAACTTCGTTATGGTAAGATTCCTAATGCAGAACAACTTATTGAGAAGATTAAACTGGAACTGAAAAAGGTTCAGGGCGACAATCCTCTTATCGATGAGGTTGTTAATGCCGAAGATATTGCAGAAATCGTTTCTCGTTGGACTGGTATTCCTGTGAATAAGATGTTGCAAAGCGAACGCGAGAAACTGTTGAATCTTGAAAAAGAATTACATAAACGTGTCGTTGGTCAGGATGAGGCTATTGTTGCTGTCTCTGATGCGATAAGAAGGAGCAGGGCTGGACTTCAAGATGCTCGTCGTCCAATAGGTTCGTTCATCTTCTTGGGAACGACGGGCGTCGGTAAGACGGAACTTGCCAAAGCTCTTGCAGAGTTTCTCTTTGACGATGAGAATAATATGGTTCGTATCGATATGTCGGAATATCAGGAACGTCATTCCGTCTCCCGATTGATAGGAGCGCCTCCGGGTTATGTCGGTTATGATGAAAGTGGTCAGTTGACAGAAGCTGTGCGCCGTAAACCTTATTCTGTCGTACTTCTCGATGAGATAGAAAAGGCGCATCAGGATGTTTATAACATTTTGCTCCAAATCCTCGACGATGGTCGTCTGACGGATAACAAAGGTCGTCTGGTCGATTTTAAAAACACTATCATCATTATGACGTCTAACATTGGTGCGATGGCAATACAGGAGATGATGTCTGAAATGAAAGGCGACAATCAAGAGGTGTTTGATGATATGCGTAATAAGGTTATGGAAATATTGCGTCAGTTCATGAAACCTGAATTCTTGAATCGTATTGACGACATAATTATGTTTACTCCATTGACAAAAGAACAGATTATAAATGTTGTTGCAATGCAGTTTCATTCTTTGAAGAAGATGCTGAAGAAAAACGACATCGAGATTGAGATGACTTCAGAAGCGATGAGACATATTGCAGAGACGAGCTATGACGTTCGTTATGGCGCGCGTCCGGTGAAACGTATGATGCAACGAGAACTTATCAACGATCTGTCGAAGATGATATTATCCGATAAAATCAATAAGGAAAAACCGATTATCGTCGATTACGATGGGGAAGGGGTTGTTTTTAGGAATTAATTCATAATTCATAATGCATAATTCATAATTGTAGGGGCGTGGCTTGCTGCGTCCCTTATTATTATTTGTATAAAAAAAAATCCGTCGAGATTTCGACGGATTTTCTTTTTTTATTAAGATTTAGAATCTTATGCTTCTGCTTCTGTTGTTTCTTCAGCTGCTGGAGCTTCTTCAGTTGCTTCTGCATTTTCAGCTGCTGCAGCTGCTGCTGCTTCAGCTCTTCTCTTTGCTAATTCAGCGATACGTGCTTCATTAACTTTTACTTCAGCTTCTAATCTTTCTTTTTGGATAGCTCTTTTTTGTTCTGCTGTTGCTTTTACTGCTTCAGCTGCTTTAGCTTCCTTCTCTTTCATCCATGTTTGGAATTTAACTTCAGCTTGTTCTGCTGTCATAGCGCCTTTCTTAACA
>JAZLEF010000003.1:0-29654 GCA_045615125.1 Bacteroidales bacterium | reverse complement strand
TTGGCTCCGAGTACGGCTTCTTCTTCAATCCTCACGCCTACAACGATGATACATCTCGAACCGATGAAGCAGTTGTCTTCAATAATTACAGGCGCTGCTTGTAATGGTTCGAGTACGCCGCCGATGCCGACGCCGCCACTCAAGTGTACGTTCTTTCCAATCTGTGCGCATGAGCCTACTGTCGCCCAGGTGTCGACCATAGTGCCGCTGTCGACGTATGCTCCGATGTTGACATACGATGGCATCAAAATCACACCTTTATTAATAAAGGCTCCATATCTTGCTGTCGCTGGCGGAACGACACGCACGCCTGCTTCTTCAAATCCTTTCTTCAAAGGCATCTTGTCGTAATATTCAAAAACGCCACTCTCCATGATTTCCATCTTGTTGATAGGGAAGTACATCAAAACAGCTTTCTTCAGCCATTCGTTGATAGTCCATTCGCCGTTAATCTTTTCTGCAATGCGAAACTCTCCTTTGTCTAGCTTTTCAATGACATCGCAAATGGCATTGCGAACTTCTTCCTTTTCTAATAAAGCTCGGTTCTCCCAAGCGCTCTCTATGATATTTCTTAAATTTTCCATAACTAAATTTATATATCTGCAAATATAGTAAAAAGTCTTTTTTTCTTATCTTTGCAAACAAAAATTAAGAAATGGCAAGAATAATGGCAATCGATTACGGAAGGAAACGCTGCGGCATAGCAGTGACCGACCCTTTGCAAATCATCGCAAATTCATTAACTACAGTCGATACAAAAGATTTGCTGACATTTATTTTAGATTATGTCAAGAAAGAAAATGTTGAGACTATCGTGATTGGAGAACCAAAAGATATGCAGAACAATCCTTCTGAATCAAGTCGTTATATAGAACCTTTTATAGGTCAGCTGAAAAAGGCGCTTCCAGAGATGGATATTAAACGTCACGACGAACGTTTCACTTCTAAGATGGCGTTCCAGACTATGATTGATGCTGGTCTCGGTAAGAAACAACGTCAGAACAAGGCACTCGTCGATACCATCAGCGCGACCATCATCTTGCAGTCTTATATGGAATCGGAAGCAATAAAGAAAAATAGATTTTAAATTTTAAGTTATGATATTACCTGTAGTGGCTTACGGCCATCCTGTTTTAAAGAAAGTAGCAGAAGAAATAGATTCTGATTACCCAGGTTTACAACAGCTTATCGCTGATATGTTCGAGACCATGTACCATTCAGAAGGCGTCGGTCTCGCTGCTCCTCAAATCAATAAGTCGATAAGACTTTTCGTCATCGATGCAGATCCTTTCCAAGAGACATATCCTGAAGCAAAAGGCTTCAAAAAAGTTTTCATCAATCCTGAAATAGTAGAGGTCTCAGAAGAGACATGGACATTCCGCGAAGGTTGTCTCAGTCTTCCAGATATGAACGAAGACGTAGAACGTCCGTCAAAAATAACAGTCAATTATTTGGATGAGAACTTCGTTGAACATGAAGAAGAATTCGATGGAATATGCGCTCGTGTAATCCAACATGAATTTGACCATCTCGAAGGAAAAGTCTATGTCGACAGAGTCGCTCCTATGCGTAAGATGATGCTCAAAAACAAATTGCGCAATATCTCAGAAGGCAATGTCTATGTTGACTATAAAATGATTTTCCCAGCAAAAAGAAGAAGATAAAATGTAGAGACGTGTCAATGTTTCTAAAATATAAACGCTTATTGATACGTCTATTTTTTAATAAATAATTAAATTAACAGTTATGAAAAGATTATTGACATTATTATCAATACTTGTTGTAGTATTTTTCGCTTCTTGTAATAACGAGACAGCGTCAGAAAAAATCGCTAGACTTGAGCCGCTTGTATTTGCCGCTGATGGTGCTGTGAACAAAGAAGCTGGTGCAGAGTTGGCTGATGCATACGTGCAATATGCAAAAGAAAATCCACAGGATGAGATGAGTCCTGATATGATTTTTAAAGCTATAGATATTTCTATGAATATCAATAGTGAAAACCCTCAAAAGACAATAGAGATTATCGATTTGATGATTGAGACTTATCCTCAACATATGCTCGCACCTATGGCTTTGTATATCAAAGCTTTCGTTTATGAAAGAGCCAACGATATCCCAAGTGCTAAAGAAACATATCGTTTGTTCCTTGAAAAATATCCTAACGACCCGCTCGTGGAAGATGTCAAGGCTTCATTAAGAAACGCAGGTATTTCTTTGAATGATCTCGTCAGACAGTTTGAGGAAGAGTGATTTTGGAATTAAGAAATTGATAAAAATAATATTGCCAAAATAGTTGGTAATTGAGCGAAAAAAAAGACAGGTAACGGGCAATAGCACCCAAGTTACCTGTCTTTTTTGTATATAAGAATTTTTAAATCCTCAGCATTTACCCATTAAAACTTCCTTTCAGTTGTTCATTGAGTCCATCTATGTAATTCAAGACATCGTCTTTTCCTACTTCTTTTTCAGATGATGTGATGAAGATGTCTGGAATCACTTCCCATTGTTCGGCGAGTTTTTCTTTATAAACTTGCAAGTTGCGTTGAAGTTCAAGTTCTTTTATTTTGTCAACTTTAGTGAATATGATGCTAAAAGGCATCTGTAATTCTCCAAGGTGGTTGATGAATTCGAGGTCTATCTTTTGTGGCTCTATGCGGCTGTCGACCAAGACGAACATACTGACGAGATTTTTTCTGTTTTTGATATATTCATCGAGCATATCTTTCCATGCGGCGCGGTCTTTTTTGGAACGTTGTGCGAAGCCGTAGCCTGGCAAATCGACGAGGTACCATTCGTTGTTGATGATGAAATGGTTTATGGTAATGGTCTTACCTGGTGTTGAAGAAGTCTTTGCCAGTTGTTTTTTGTTAGTCAGCATATTTATTAATGATGACTTGCCCACGTTTGAACGTCCAATGCAAGGCTATTCCCCTTTGTTAGCTGCCGGAAGTTTGTCTATTTTGGTGTTGCTTTGGAGGAATGCTGCTGATTTTATGTTCATATCAAATCTCTAATTTTTCGTTTTTATTATAGATGAGATGTCTTTCAATCTTTTCAGGATAAATATCTTCTATCGTAATCAAGATGGCTGTCTCTTCCACGTTGCCGAATGGTTCGTTGAGAGCAGTTCCGAACATCTTCATAGTAGCAGAAAGGCTCATGTAAGCATTGAACAAAGGAGGTATTGTTGATCCGTGTTCTCTGATATATTTGCTTAAAGTGCGGTAGCTGTTTTGGTAGTTGTTGCCGTCGAGTCTCAATTTCATGATGGCTTTTCTGGCTTTCACTTTGATGGCTTTATCTGGATAAGGGAAGATGAGCTTGTCGTTGTCTGGGAAGAATTTCTTCATGAAGAAGAGTATCATATCGCGTAGAGCTTCATCGAATTGTGAATACATAGTCACTTTTCCGAAGAAATATTTTGCTGAAGGATAATATGTCAGCAATGCTCCTAGGCCGTCCCAAAGGTTATCTAAGGTGAAGATGCTCTTTCTAACATTTCCTGTTGACTGATATTTAGGTTGTACGAATGAGCGTCCTAATTCTATTGTGTAAGGAAGATATTCCTTTATGAATTTGTCTGAATAATAGAACAGTTCAGAAGTAGGAGTATCGACTTGTCCGTTGTTTTTGATAAGGAGTTTGTCGCATAGAATGAATCTATAACCTCCGAGTATTTCTTTTTCAGTAGGGTCCCATACTATCAGTTGTTCGAAATAGGCTTCGTCTCTTGTGTCGAATTCATCGATGTCGAGGCTTTTGCCTGTGCCGCCTCCTGATTCGCGGAAAGCCCATTCGCGCAGACGGCCGATCTCGCGCATGGTGTTAGGTGCGTTGTGTGCGTTGATGACGTAGATGTCGTTGTTGCCATAGTTGGTTTTTCTGACAAAACGTTCAGGAGTCAGTTCTTTTATAATATCTTCCGTTGGTACGGCTTCTATGATTTTTTCCATAGTCTTTATAGTGTTTTATATTGTATAATTTTTTTCAGGGTCGAAGGTTTGTTCGCAATTTCCTGGGAGGTTGTATGAGAAGTTTCTCAGTTTCATCGCCCATTCGTTGTCGGTATATCTGTTGTCGAAGGTCTGCCATGGTATTGGCTTGCCGAATGTTATGGTTAGAGTCTTGTTCTTTTGCTTATAAAACTCATTGACCAAGAACAGCATTTCTATGTTGGCTTTGATGCCTAGCTTTTTGCGTATATTAGATAAGTTGTAGAAAAAGTCGCTGTTTCTTCCTGAGATATGAGCAGGTATGATGTCGCGGTGGTAGGTTCTTGCTTTGGTGATGAAGGTCTTTTTCCATTCCAAGTCGATGATTTTTCCGTTTTGTTTTCTTGAGCATAAGCCGAAAGGATAGTAGCATATCGTTCTGTCGCCAGCGAATGTCTCGTTGAAAATCTTGATGTTGTCGGCGTTGCTGCCTAATTTGTTGACAGGGATGAAAAGAGGACGTAGGTTGGGTACAAAGAGCAGGAAGTCGTTGACGGGAGTGATGACGTCGGGTCTGATTTTACCGACAGTGTCGATGAGTGCGATGCCGTCGAGTCCGCCTATAGGATGGTTGGCGGCTACAATGAAACGGCCTTCTTCCTTGATGTGATCCAGGCCTTCAGCCACTACCTTGGTGTTGAACTCTTTCATTGTCTCTGTGACGAATGGTAATCCTGCAACACCGTTAGCTCTTACCAACAGACCGTTTATGTCGTCTTGATGAAGGATTTTCTTTAAATATCTGAAAATACAACGTGGAATCTTATTTGCGAATTTAGGAGCTTTTTCTCCAATAATTTTTTCAATATCAATTTGTAATGCTTCTTTGTCGCTCATTTCAATGTCGTTTTTTAAAATAAACCCGTTTTCTTCCGCAAATATAATGAATTATTGATATGATGGTAAAATTATTTTAGGAGGCGGATGATGGAGGCGGATGATGGAGACGGATGATGGAGACGGATGGGGTTTTTTATTTTGGAATTTCTGTTTTTGATAGTATTTGCTACTTGTTTGAATATTGTTGAAAACTTTTTTGAAAAAAAATATAGAAAAGTGGTTGAAAGTGGGAAAAAATGCACTAATTTTACAACTTGAAAAAATGAATCTGAAATGAATTATCCAATAGGCGAATATTATTGTAAATTAGACAGTAAAGGCAGATTGCTTCTTCCTAGCAGTTTCAAGGAACAGCTTGGCGTTGCTTTGGAAGATGGCTTTGTGCTTCGTCCAAGTCTCTTTGGTGACTGTCTTGAGCTTTTTGGAATGAGCGACTGGCGTGCTATGCAGGAGAAACTTGGCAAGCTGAATCCTTTCAAAGCTGAAAACGTGATGTTGATTCGTCGTTTCAATGCAGGAGCTCGTATGGTGAAAGTGGATGCCAGCGGCCGTCTGCAGATTCCTAAAGACCTGATGGAAAAAACCGGACTTGTCAAAGAAGTGGTTATGACATCTTTGATTGATAGAATGCAGATTTGGGATCAGTCTATGAAAGAGGCTGAAGATTCTAAGATTTCAGAAAAAGAATTTGCAGAGATGCTTACTGCAAAATTAGGTGATTGTGATTTTATTGACTAATTAAAACTTAAAGAGATGTATCATATTCCTGTATTGTTGAACGAGAGCGTTGACGCTTTGAATATTAAACCTGATGGTACTTATGTCGATGTTACTTTTGGCGGAGGTGGTCACTCTCGTCATATCATGGAGTTTTTAGGTGAGAAAGGTCGTCTCTTTGCTTTTGATCAGGATGAAGATGCAGCAAAGAATGTTATTGATGATAGTCGTTTCACATTCATACAGCAGAATTTCCGTTATATGAAGAACTTTCTCCAGCTTTATTGTGGAGGTAAGGTGGATGGTATTATTGCCGACCTTGGAGTTTCTTCATATCAGTTCGATACTCCAGAAAAAGGTTTTTCAATAAGATATAACGGTCGCCTCGATATGAGGATGAATCAAAATGCACCTGTCGATGCTGCTAATGTCGTCAACACATACGACGTGGCTTCTTTGACATCGGTGCTATCTCGCTACGGTGAGTTGAGAAATGCCAGAGCTATAGCTGAGACTATATCTATGGCTCGCGAAGTAAGCCCGATAGAAACTACAGACGAACTTAAAGAGACGGTGGCTCGTTTCCTTCCTAAAGGTTCTGAAAATAAAGTGCTCGCACAGATATTCCAAGCTCTTAGGATAGAAGTCAATGAAGAGATGAAGGTGCTTGAGATGTTCTTGAGCCAATGTGCCGACGTATTGAATCCTGGTGGCAGACTCGTGGTGCTTTCGTATCACTCTCTTGAAGATAGATTAGTGAAGAACTTTATGAAGACTGGTAATGCAGATGGTAATCTGGAAAAAGATTTCTTCGGCAACCAGCTTACACCTTATAAATTAATAACAAGCAAACCTATAATACCTTCCGACGAGGAGATACAATATAACAGCAGAGCTAGAAGTGCGAAACTTCGTGTCGCAGAAAGGAGAACCAAATGATAAATCTTAACAAGAAAATAGAAGAGCCAGAGCTTCAAGAGGAAGAGGTGAAGGAGGAGGAACAGATTCGGCCTCAGCCTCAACCTGAGCCTGAGAGTGTTTCTTCAAAAAGAAAAAAGACAAATAAAGTAGTTGCTGATGTGATGGGAGGAGAGATGTTTTCTCGAGAGAGTTTCGTGAAAATGTTTCCTTTTATTTTGTATATAGTATTCCTTTCTATGATGTATATCACCAATGTTTATATTGCTGAAGATATGAACAGAGAGGTTGCACGTCTGAAACTTAAGTCGGAGAACCTTCATGTGGAATATGTATATCTCAAGTCGGAGATAACAAGTATTACCAAGCAGTCTAATATGGTTAAGATGCTTAAGAAACAAGGTATCAAGGAATCCGTTGACCCATTGAAGAAGATAGTTGTGGAGAAGGAAGGAGGTGACAATGATTGATCCTAAGAATGATGTCTTGTGGAGAGTGTATCTTCTGTATGCTCTTATGGTCTTGTTCGGCTTGGCTGTTATTGTCAAGGTGCTCGTTATACAGCTTAGGGATGGTGAGGAACTTCTTGCAAAAGCTAGCAAGAGAGAGCTTGATGTGAGAGTGGAACCAGCGCATAGAGGTAATGTGTTGTCGAGCAACGGAAGCATATTAGCGACATCGGTGCCTCGATATGATATTTATTTCGACCCAGTCTCTGTCAGTGATAAGATATTTGATGCGGAGGTCAACGCTCTTGCCGACAGTCTCAGCCGTTTCTTGAAAAAGAAGTCTAAGTCGCAATATGTGTCATATCTGAAGAAAAACCGTTCCGACAGAAGACGTTATGTGAGGATAGCAACCAAGCTCGATATGAGCGAGTATAAGAGGATGCGTGAATTTCCTATATTTAAATATGGTCAAAACAGAGGAGGATTTATAGCTAATAGAAGCTATGTGAGAGAGTTGCCATACGGGGAATTGGCTGCGAGAACGATAGGTTATACCAGAGAGAATCCAAAAGACAGTATCTTTGTTTATGTCGGACTTGAAGGTGCTTTCAATGAGAACCTCAAAGGTAAAGACGGCAAACAGGCTGTCAGATTGATAAATCAGAATTTCTGGTTGCCAATACCATCAGAAGAGAATATGGAGCCTGTCCACGGTGATGATATTTATACTTCAATAGATATAGAGATACAAGACGTGGCAGAGACCGCCTTGAAGAAATGTCTCATAGAAAATGATGCATTGCAAGGATGTGTCATCCTCATGGATGTGAAATCGGGCTTCGTGGAAGTGATGGCTTCGTTGAGCTATAACGAAAAGACATCTGAATATGAAGAGGTGTATAACTACGCCTTGCGTCATAATGTGGAGCCAGGCTCTACATTCAAGGCTATAACGATGCTCGCTCTTCTTGAAAACGACCCTAGTCTGAGTATCGATGATAAGATATATCTTGGAACTACAGACTATAAGGTGTTTCATAAAAGAACGATACGCGATTCTCACAGAGTGACAGATGAGAAAGGTTATACAACAATACGCAATGCCTTTGAACAGTCGTCGAATATTGCTTTTGCTACATTGGTAGAGGAGCATTTTAAGGATAATCCTGCTAAGTTCATCGAACATATATATAATACCAAAATCAATGAGCCTCTTAATTTAGATATTAAAGGAGAAGGTAAGCCATATATCAAGAATCCATCTGACAAGACATGGTCTAAACTTAGTATGCCTTGGATGTCGTTTGGTTATGAATCGACATTGACACCAATACAGATTCTTACATTCTACAACGCTATAGCCAACGACGGCGTGATGGTGAAACCACAGTTTGTTAAAGAGATACGTCATGGTAACGAGTTGAAACAAGTATTCGATACCATAGTCATAAATGAACGCATCGCATCGCCAGAGACTATAGAGACATTGCAGGAATTGTTGCGTGGCGTCGTCGTAAATGGTACAGCCAAGAACTTGAGTAAGTTGCCATTCTCGGTAGCTGGCAAGACTGGTACAGCACAGATATCACAAGGTAAGACTGGATATAACAGAAAGAATTACACAGCGAGTTTCGTGGGCTATTTCCCTGCTGAAGAACCGAAATACTCATGCATTGTGATAATCAGTAATCCTCGTGGTGGTAAATATTATGGTAGCTCGGTATCGGCTCCAGTATTTAAGGATGTGGCAGAGAAGATATATGCTACGAGTCTCGGAGTAGAGACAGAAGAGGGTAGCTATTATCCAGATTGCAAGTCATTCGATGCAGCATCGATGGTTTATTATAACGACTTCCTCGACTATTGTAACATGGGTAATATCTCTTTCGTCGATAATGTGGAAAATGACAAGTGGGTCAGTGTCGAGACAAAAGACGGTGAGACATACGTCAATCCAATAATCCTCGATGAAGCAAGAGTGCCACATGTAGAGGGTATGAATGTCACCGATGCGGTGTTTGTCCTCGAATCGATGGGATGGAAGGTCACCTTTACTGGTTACGGTAAGGTGAAGTCACAGTCGGTGAAGGCTGACACAGAACTGAGAAAAGGTAGTATCATCAATTTAGTTTTAAGTGCGAAATGAAAAAGATAAACGATATATTAAGAAGATGTAAAATCAATGAGGTGGTAGGCAGTGACGACAGACAAGTCGCAGCACTCACTTTTGATTCAAGGAAATGTTCTGAGGATGTGGCATTCTTTGCCATCAAAGGAACACAGGTCGATGGCCATGATTTTATTGGCAAAGCCATAGAGCTTGGATGTAAAGCCATTGTCTGTGAGAAGACGCCGGAACATGTCAGTGATGATGTTACATATTATATCGTAGATGACACTGCAGTCGCCTTGGGCTATGCAGCTTCTGAGTTTTATGGAAGACCATCTGAGAAGTTACGTCTTGTTGGCGTGACCGGAACCAATGGTAAGACGACTATCGCTACCTTGTTATATCGTCTTTTTTATAACGCAGGTTATCCTTGTGGATTGCTTTCTACTATAGAAAATAGAATCAATAATATCGTTGTCCCATCGACACATACCACAGGCGACCAGCTTCAGATAAACGAGATGCTCAGTCGTATGGTGGATGCAGGATGTGAATATGCTTTCATGGAGGTCAGCTCTCATGCTGTGGCACAGGATAGAATAGCAGGTCTTCGTTTTGAAGGAGGCATATTTACCAACCTCACTCACGACCATCTCGACTATCATAAGACTGTGGCAGCATACCGCGACGCCAAGAAGAAGTTCTTCGATAATCTCGCACCATCGGCATTCGCCCTCACCAACCTCGACGATAGAAACGGTATGGTGATGCTTCAGAATACCAAAGCCAAGAAACATACTTATTCATTGAGAACCGACGCCGACTTCAAAGGTATAGTTATGGAGAGTTATTTCAATGGAATGGAACTTAAGATTAACAGAAATAACATCTCGACATTCTTGGTAGGTAGATTTAATGCAAGTAACCTGCTCGCCATATATGGTGCAGCATCATTGCTAGGCATGAGCGACGATGACCTCTTCAAAGAGATAAGTAAGTTGCAAAGTGCTCCTGGTCGTTTCCAGATAGTACATTCCGACTCTGGTGTCATCGGCATCGTGGATTATGCTCATACTCCTGACGCCTTGAAAAACGTGCTCGATACTATCAACGAGATAAGGACACATAACGAGACTCTCATCACAGTGGCTGGAGCAGGCGGCAACAGAGACGCTGCCAAGAGACCAGAGATGGCAGCGGTGGCAGTAGAGAAGAGCGACAGACTCATAATCACCAGCGACAACCCTCGCAACGAAGAGCCAGAAGAGATAATAAGACAGATGCGTGAAGGCGTGGGCGGCGAATATTATAACAAAGTGCTGAGCATTGTCGACAGAAGAGAAGCGATAAGAACAGCAGCAGCCTTGGCTAAAAAAGGCGACATCATACTTGTGGCAGGCAAAGGCCATGAGAACTACCAAGAGATAAAAGGAGTACGCCATCATTTCGATGACGTGGAAGAATTGTCAAAAGCGTTGAACGAAAAATAATTTGAGATATGTTGTACTATTTGTTTGAATATTTAGATAAGACCTTCGATTTCCCGGGAGCAGGCATGTTTACATACGTCACCTTCCGTGCTATCTTTGCCATCATATCTTCCTTGATGATATCGATGTGGTTTGGTGAATATTTTATCAAACTTCTTAAGAAACATCAGATAGCAGAGACTCAGAGAGACGAGTCGATTGACCCTTTCAACACACAGAAAAAAGGCGTGCCTACAATGGGCGGAATCATCATAATAACAGCGATATTGATACCATGTCTCCTCATAGGAAAGATTAAGAATGTATATATGATACTCATGCTTATCACTACGGTATTGCTCGGTATCGTAGGATTCGCTGATGATTATATCAAGACATTTAAGAAAAACAAAGAAGGCCTGAACGGATGGTATAAGGTGTTTGCTCAGGTATTTCTTGGACTCATCGTGGGACTTACATTACGCTTCAGTCCGGCGGTAGTCATGAATGAAAATGTAGAGGTTAGAATAGAAGATAATAAAGAAGTCGTTGTTAAGTCGCCTGATATCAAGTCGACACGTACAACCATTCCTTTCGTTAAAGGTAATAACTTGAACTATTCCGATTTCTTTAAATTTCTCGGTGAGCCATATAAATATTGGGCGGGCTGGATTTTCTTCGTGGTGATAACGATACTCGCTGTCACTGCGGTGTCTAACGGCTCCAACCTCAACGACGGCATGGACGGCATGGCGGCTGGTAACTCCGCGATAATGGGTGTGGCTCTGGCGGTGCTGGCATACGTGTCGAGTCACGCGGTGCTCGCTGACTATCTCAACATCATGTTCATACCAGGAAGTGAGGAAGTAGTGGTGTTCTTATGTTCTTTCATAGGATCCTTGATAGGTTTCTTGTGGTATAACTCATATCCTGCACAGGTCTTCATGGGCGACACTGGAAGCCTCACCATAGGCGGTATCATAGCGGTGTCGGCAGTGATAATACATAAAGAACTCTTGCTCCCAGTGATATGCGGTGTGTTCTTATGGGAGAGTCTCTCCGTCATCTTGCAAAAATATTATTACAAGATGGGTAAAAGAAAAGGCGTCAAACAACGTCTGTGGAAAAGAACGCCAGTACATGATCATTATAGAACATCACTGGCTCTGGTAGAGAAAAACGACCCTGGCTGTAAGGTGGTATTCAAAGGCTCGCCACGACTATATCATGAATCGAAGATAACATTCCGCTTCTGGATCGTGACGATATTACTCGCAGCATTCGCAATATTGACATTAAAGATTAGATAACGACAATTATTAACATATAACAGAATTATATTATGACATTAGAACAATTGGCAAGACAGGGAAGAAGAACAGCGTCGATGACTACAGCAGCGACAATTACTTCAAAGATGAGTCAGATAAGAAAAGAAAGCATCAAACAGGCATTCTGTGATTTTGAAAATATAAAATATAGATATGAATTTGTCGACACTATCGAAGGCATCACCTATTATGATGACTCAGGTGCCTGCTCTAATGAGGCAGCTTGGTTCTCCTTCGACAATATCGGTGAATCAGTGATATGGATAACATACGCCGACAACATGGACTGCGACGACCTCATCCCTCAGGTGAAGAAATATGTCAAAGCTATAGTTTGTATTGGCGACAATACCGAAAGATTCCACCGTGTGTTCGATAATGTCATAAAAGGTGAGATACTCGACTGTGGCAATATCAAGGATTCGGTGATGATGGCGAAAGAGATTGCTTTGTCAGGCGATAATGTGATGTTCTCTCCTGCAATACCTGTCAGAGACGACTTCTCTTCATACGCTGAGAGAGGCGACTACTTCAAAAATTGTGTCAATGATTTAAAATAAAGATATAAATGAAGTTATTTAATAAGTTATTTCAAGGTGATAAGGTGATATGGATGGTGGTGGCACTGCTGTCACTCTCGTCCTTACTCGCTGTATATAGTGCCACAGGAACATTCGCCAATTCCAAATATGGTGGTAACAACACTTTCGTTTTGTTAAGCCATGCTGGTAAGTTGTTGTTCGGCTTGGGAATCTTATATGGCGCACAACTTATTAAATACACTCATTATTCTCGTCTGCTCTGGCTCTTGTTCTGGCTGTCGATACCATTGTTGATTTATACCTTGTTATTCGGCTCCGACCTTAATGACGCGGTGCGTACCATAAAGATAATGGGTGTCTCGTTCCAGTCGAGCGACTTTGCCAAGGTGGCTCTCATAGGTTATCTCGCAAGAGAACTTACATTAAGACAAGATAATATCAAAGATTTTAAGGAAGCATTCATCCCTCTGATGTTGCCTGTACTTGTTATAGTGGCTCTTATTTTCCCTGAGAATTTTTCTACCGCTGCTATGTTGTTCGCTTGTTGTATGGTACTTCTTTTTGTAGGAAGAATAAATATGAAATATCTTGCAATTTTCTTCGCGACTGTTATGGTTGTGATGACGATATATATACTCATTGTTATGAATCTGGCAGAGGATAAGAAACGTACTGGCGTGTGGGTGCAACGTGTGGTGAGTTATGTTGAGTCATTCAAGAAAGATGAGAATAAAGATGCTGCTGTAATAGCACAACAGGAGAATGAAGAAGACTTCCAGATAATACAGTCTAAGATAGCCATCGCAAGCGGTGGAGTGATGGGTAAAGGTCCGGGAAGAAGCACACAACGCAACTTCTTGCCTCACCCATATTCTGACTTTGTCTATGCTATAATTCTTGAAGAGTATGGACTAGTTGGCGGTGTCTTCGTTATGCTCTTATATCTGGTGCTGCTGTTCCGAGCTGTCGCCATCATGGTGGCGATACCGCAGTCGTTCGGAGGTTTCCTGTCGTTCGGATTGGCTTTTATGATGGTGATGCAGGCCATGGTTAATATGGGCGTTGCGGTAGGGCTGCTGCCGGTGACAGGTCAGCCGCTGCCTTTTGTGAGCTGGGGCGGAAGCTCTATGATGTTCACAGGATTGTCGATAGGAATAATATTAAGTGTATCAAAAGAAATAAATAAAAATAAAGAAAAAAGAAATGAACTCGAAACAGCCCAAGATAATAATTAGCGGCGGTGGTACAGGAGGTCATATCTTTCCTGCCATAGCAATAGCCGATGCCTTGAAGAAACGTTTTCCTCAAGCTGACATCTTATTCATAGGTGCCAAAAACAGAATGGAGATGGACCGTGTGCCAAAGGCAGGTTACCCAATAGAAGGTCTGTGGATTAGTGGTTTCAAGAGAGAGCTGTCACTCGATAACCTCAGCTTCCCTTTTAAACTGCTCAGCAGCATGATAAAAGCGAGAAAGATAATAAAGAGATTCAAGCCTGACGTGGTGATAGGTGTGGGTGGATTCGCCAGCGGTCCTACCATGAAGACGGCTTCGTCATTGAATATACCTATCGTTATACAGGAACAGAATTCCTTCCCTGGAGTCACCAATAAATTAGTGGCGAAGAAAGCTGCCAAGATATGCGTGGCATACGATAATATGGAAAGATGGTTCCCTAAAGACAAGGTGGTCTTGACAGGTAATCCTTTAAGAAATAATATAAAAGCCCTCGACGACAGAAAGGAAGAATGTGTCAGATTCTTTGAACTAGACCCATCCAAGAAAACGATATTGCTGGTAGGTGGTAGCCAAGGTGCTCTCGGTATCAACAGGGGTATCTCCGCTATGATAGAATCTTTTAAAGACAACGACTACCAGATGATATGGCAGACGGGCGTTCATTATTATGATAAAGCAATGGAGGAGGTGAGACGTCATGGTCTGCAAGAGCGTATCAAGTGCACGGTGTTCATCGACAGGATGGATATGGCGTATACCGCAGCCGATGTCGTCATATCACGCGCTGGAGCGATGTCGATATCGGAATTGTCGCTGCTGCGTAAAGCCGTGGTGTTCGTGCCATTGCCGACAGCAGCGGAAGATCATCAGACGAAAAACGCTATGAGCCTCGTTGATGAGAAAGCCGCTATGATGGTGAAAAACTCAGCGACAGAAAAAGAGCTGCTGCCTGCGGTGTTCGCATTGCTGGAAGATGAGCATCTTCAAAATGAGATGAGAAACAATATCGCTAGATTTGCCAAACCTAATGCAGCAGAGGATATTGTGGATCAGATAGAGATGATACTTAACGAAAAATAGAAATTGAAAATGAATAAGATTGCTAAACAAAATATATATTTCTTAGGAATAGGCGGCATTGGAATGAGTGCCCTTGCTCGCTATTTTCATCAGAAAGGCTGTGCTGTGAGCGGCTACGATAAGACACCATCGCCATTGACTAAGAGACTCGAGGAAGAAGGTATTCTTATTCATTATGAAGACAGACCTGATCTTATCCCTCAGGATGTTGACTTCGTGGTGCTTACACCGGCGATACCAAACGACTCCTTAGAGCTTAACTATCTGCGTGGGAAAAATGTGCGTATAATAAAACGCGCCGAGGTGCTCGGTGATATTTCTCGTCAATGCAAGAGCGTGGCAGTGGGAGGCAGTCATGGCAAGACAACGGTGACATCCATGGTAACACATCTGCTTAATTTTGCAAATAAGAAGATGTCGGCATTCATCGGAGGTATAGCCAAGAACATAGATAGCAACGTCATCATCGGCGATGAAAACGATGAGATAGTGGTGATGGAAGCCGATGAGTTCGACCGCTCGTTTCTACAACTTACTCCATATATAAGCATAGTGACATCCATCGACGCCGACCATCTCGATATATACGGCGACAAAGAACAGGTGGAAGAAGGCTTTAATCAATTTGTCAATAAGACAATGCCTGATGGCGTGGTGATATATAATAGAGAACTGCCGATAGTGACAGATAGAAAATGTCTTACCTACGGCTTCGAAGATGCCGACGTGATGGCTCGCGACATAAGGATAGAAAACGGTATGACTAAGTTTAATGTCGTGACAAAAGAAGGATTAGACTTCGGTGAATATCAGATGCAGCTTTATGGAAGACATAATGTATTGAATGCCTTGTCGGCTATCATGACATGCTTCCAACTTGATGTTGATATGAAGGTCGTGAGAGAAGGTCTTGCCGCCTTCCAAGGAGTGATGCGTCGCTTCGATATAAGAATGAAAAATGATAAGGTGTGTTATATAGACGACTATGCGCACCATCCAGAAGAAATAAAGGCAACGCTGAGAGCAGCTCGCGACTTCTTCCCTGAAAAAGAAATGACCGTGATATTTCAGCCACATCTCTTTTCAAGAACACGCGATTTCATGGAAGAATTTGCCGACGCTCTCTCGCTCGCCGACCGAATCCTCCTCATGGAGATATACCCGGCTCGCGAAAAGCCAATGCCAGGAATAACGTCATCAGTGCTGCTCGAAAAAATACGCTGTAAAGAAAAACAGATATGCTCTAAAGACGAACTCTTGGATACAATAAAATCAATAGAACCGGAACTCCTAATAACAATGGGTGCCGGCGACATCGACAGATTCGTGCCACAAATTGAAACATTATTGAAGTCATGAGAAAGATACTTAACATATTATTACTAGTGTTCACCCTCACGGCCTTCGTAGCTCTGTCGTCTTATCTCGTATATAGCTACTTCCATGAGAGACTTGAAGATGTCACCCTCAGCATAAGCCGAAACAGCGAAGATGGCTTCGTGGATTATGACGATACATACGAACTGATAATGAATATATGCGACACAGCTAACAACACCCAGCTGAGCATGATACCGCTCGACTCTGTCGTCGAAGTGCTGGAAGCTAACCCTTGGGTGATCGATGTGGACGCCGAGATAAACCTCAGCGCAGTGCTCGATGTCAAAATCAAGGAATGTGAACCTCTGGTGAGAGTGTATAACAAAAAAGGCAAGTCGGTGTACCTCGATAACGATGGTAACGTCTTCCCGACAAATAACGATTATGTCAGACATCTGCTCATTGCTAACGGTAATATAGACTTCCCAAGCGATGTTTATGAAAATGTTAATGGAGATGCTTTCGTTGATACAGATCTGCCAGAGATTTTCTCTCTGATGAAGGAAGTTTTGGCTGATGAATATTCGCGTAGTTGCGTCAAACAGATTTATAAAGACAAGAAGAAAAATTACATTTTTTCTTTAAATAACACGAATATTATTGTTATCTTTGGCGATGTTAATAATGTAAAGGATAAACTGACCAAAATGAAGCATTTTTTTACTAAAATGCAAGGAAATCCAGAATTAGATAATTATAAAGAAATAAATTTGAATTATAAAAATCAAGTAGTTTGCACCAAAAATAAATGAATATGAGTGAACCTGTATATATAGCTGGTCTCGATATTGGCACGACAAAGATAGCGTGTATAGTCGGAGAAAAAATGCCTAATGGCAAGATAGAGATTCGTGGATATGGAAAAACAGAATCGACCGGTGTTAAGAGAGGAATGGTTGTTAATATTGAAGAGACTGTAGATGCTATCAGAAGAGCTGTTACATTGGCATCAGAACAGTCTAAAGTTGACATCAAAAGCGTTAATGTCGGTATCGCAGGTCATCATATCAAGAGTCTTCAACATAGAGGCGTTCTCATCAGAGAAAGAGCTGATGTTGAAATTTCAGAACAAGAACTTAACAAATTGCAAGATGATATGTACAAAATCGGAACCTCACCAGGTGAAGAGATTGTCAATGTCATTCCTCAAGAATATTTCGTCGATGGTGAAGCAGTAGGTAGCCATCGTCCAAAGGGAATGTTAGGTAACAAACTCGAAGCTAATTTCCATGTCATCATAGGACAGACTATAGCCGTTAAGAATATATGCAAATGTATAGAACAGGCTGGTCTCGTGATGGAGAATATGATACTCGAGCCTATAGCATCAGCAGCAGCTGTACTAGGCGAGGATGAGAAAGAAGCTGGTGTGGCTATAGTCGATATAGGCGGTGGAACAACAGACATCGCGGTGTTCTACGACTCCATCATCTATCATACAGCTGTCATTCCTTTGGGTGGTAATATCATCACTGAAGACATACGCCAAGGCTGTTCTATCATCAAGAAACATGCTGAAGAAATCAAGGTTAAATTCGGTTCAGCTGTGGCAAGCGAAAACAGCGACGACGAGGTCGTTTCAATACCAGGAATACGCGGCCGCGAACCTAAAGAAGTTTCTTTCAAAAACTTGGCTGGCATCATTCAAGCTCGACTCGAGGAAATATTCAACTTCGTTAACTTGGAAATACAAAAAGTCAACTCCGAACATAAACTTATCGCAGGTATAGTGCTTACAGGCGGCGGTTCCATGATGAGACATATACGTCAACTTGCTGAGTTCAAGACTGGCATGGAAGTGAAACTTGGACGTCCTAACGAATACCTCGCCAACGAAACACCAGAAGACCTCGCAAGTCCAATGTATTCTACAGGTATCGGACTCGTGTTGGAAGGTATAGCAAAATACGAGAAAGACTTCGGTAAAATCAAAGTAGAGACAGAAAAAGAACCTGCTGACAACGATAAGATAGAGGTAAAAGAAAAAGAAGAGAAGAAAGAAAAAGGTGAAAGCAACATCTCCTTGAAGAAGATTATCACAGGCTTCACAGGTTTCTTCAAATCAGAGAACTTAGATAAAAATATAACAGAATAACAAAATAGAACCATGACAGATTTGATTAAATTCGACCCTATGGAAGAAATGCCTAACTTCATCAAAGTGTTGGGCGTTGGCGGCGGCGGTAGTAATGCCGTTACTCACATGTTCACCGAAGGAATACAAGGCGTCGATTTTATATTATGTAACACCGATTATCAAGCTCTTGAGAAGAGCCCCGTTGCTACTAAGATACACCTCGGCAAGAGATTGCTCGGCGCTGGTAACGTGCCAGCCGTCGGTCGCGAGGCTGCCATGGAAACAACAGAAGAGATACGCGAAATATTGTCGAGAGACACCAAGATGTTGTTCATCACCGCTGGTATGGGCGGCGGAACAGGAACAGGAGCTGCTCCTGTGGTGGCATCAGTAGCTCGCGAACTCGGTATCCTTACCGTCGGCATTGTGACAATGCCTTTCTCATTCGAAGGAAAACGACGCTATCAACAGGCTCTCGATGGTATTGCTGAACTCCGTAAAAACGTCGATTGTAGCCTGGTGATCAGTAACGATAAACTGCGCGATACTCACGGCAATATGAAACTGACTCAGGCCTTCAAAAAAGCTGACGACGTGCTCAAAACAGCCGCTAAAGGTATAGCAGAAATAATCACAGTGACAGGTTATGTCAACGTCGACTTCCAAGATGTTAACACCGTAATGCAAAGAAGCGGTAAGGCTGTCATGGGATCAGGATATGCCGAAGGCGACGATAGAGCAGCTGTGGCAGTGGAACAGGCTGTCAACTCTCCTCTCCTCGACGACTCTGAAATAAGTGGAGCAAAAAATATTCTCATATATATAACATCCGGAACAGAAGAGGTTTCACTCGATGAGGTAACTCAGATAGTGGAATATGTACAAGATGCAACAGGCAACTGCTCAGAAGTGATATGGGGTAATGGTACAGATGAATCCTTGGGCAACGGTATCAACGTGACTCTCATCGCAACAGGCTTCCACGATGATAATAATGGCGAAAAAGAAATAGATACCAACTCGGTTAAGGTGCATGAGATGTATGAACAGGTTACATCAAAAAATACTCATGAAGATAATCAGGCTACAAAACCTGAACAACGTAATGAAGAGATACTGGTAGTTAACAGAAAAAAAGAAGAGGAAGAAACAACAGACAACCCTCAAAAGAAAAAAATTCATACCCTCGATCCCGTCAATAATAATGACGACGATGACGAAGGTGGAGTGAGAGTGTCTAACCGTAACGACGCTAATAAAAATTTCAATACTTCATCTGATAGAAATAATGACGCATCAAAAACTTCAACAAGGGTATATAACAATCCTTTCAATAATGATGATGACGATGAAGATATGGGTATCACTTCTTACGTGAGAGATAGCGCCGACACTCAGACAATGATGAAACATAAGGTAAAACCTAAACAAAAGACTAATGATCTCAGTCAGCAGGAAATAATGCGCCGTCAACGTCTGGGAATGGCTTCCAACTTCAGATCGATGGATTTTATTCATGAACTCGAAACCAAGCCTGCTTATATGCGTAAAGGTCTTAGCTTCGGCGTCAACGACCAAGAACAGGAACTTTCAGCTTATTCGTTCAATAAAGAAAAAGGAATAAGCGAAAATAATACATACCTCCACGATAATGTGGATTGATATTGAAAAGACTAATGACTAATGACGAAAGACTAAGGTGCAAACTTTAGTCTTTCTTTTTTTAAACAAATATCTTTCTTCTGATGTTTATCATTTGTTAAAATGATTTATTATGTCAACAACAATATTATCAGTCTGCCCTAAATTATATTCTACAAGGATAGCCGTCAGTGAGGATGAAAAAATAATATATCAGAATGAATTAGACCATTCTGGCGAGGATTTCGTGTTGGTGGATAATAATGTTGAGCAGCTGCCGTTTCGTCGTGATGCCATTATGCTGCAGCTTCGTAAAGACGGTATAAATCTTAAAAACATTCAATATGTGGCAACAGAAGGTGGCTTGCTTCGTCCATGTAAGTCAGGAGTCTATGAAATAGATAAAAATATGATAGGCGATTTGATAGATGGTATAGGCGGTGATGATATTGTCAATCTGGGAGGACTGCTGGCATTCACTATTGCGAGCAGCCTGAGGGTAAAACCATATATGGTAGAGCCTTCATCTGTTGACGAACGCTCCGAATTGGCGGCATTCAGCTCTCATCCTTCATTGAGGAAAAAGTCATTGTTCCATCCTCTTATACATAAATATCTCTCAAGATGTTATGCAAGGTCTGTTAATAAAAATTATGAAGATGTCAATATAATATTCTGTCACGTCGACGATAGAACTGTGTCAGTGGCGGCTCATCAAAAGGGAAGAGTGGTAGATGTGAATCAGGCTTTTATGGGCTACGGCCCTATGGGATTATGCGAGTCGGGAACATTGCCTGCTTCCAATGTGGTGGATATGATTTATAAAAAATGCTATTCAAAAGAGGAGATGTTAAAAATCATTAACACAAAAGGAACATTCTCTTCCTACCTCGGAACAAATTCCATTGATGAGATAATGACAATGTATAAGAATAACGACAAGAAAACAAAACATATATTGGAGGTTATGGCTTATCAGATATCAAAGGAAATAGCATCGCATTATGCAACTTTGGAAGCTGAAATAGATGTGATAATTTTATCTGGTAAAATATTCTCTCTCAATCGTTTTTTTAAGTATATTTCCAAACGATTTGAGAGTCTTGCTCCTATAGTTAAATATACCGAAGATTATACTTTTGAAGCAATGATTCACAATGTTTTACAAATTGTTAACGGGAATTTGGAAGTAAAATATTATGATTGAAAATTTTAAAAAAATATATTTATCATCACTTTTTTTAATCATAGTATTGCTCGTATATTCATGCTCCGATAACAAAAATAATCCGATACATAATTTTACCCACATTTTTTTTAACGATTTCGATAATGAGACAGCCGAGTCAATATGGAAAAACCAGCGTATAAGACACGATGATTCCGCATTTTCCGGAGAATCTCTCTGCGAATGTCCAAGTGATTTGTTGTACGCCTTCGGCTTGAATTTCCCTATAGACGACAGCATAGGAAATAGAAACGTATTGTTTTCTATGGAGATGATGCTGAAAGCTGAGAAAAAAACGGACGCCAAATTCGTGTTTTCCATTCAAAGAGAAAATCAGAATGTCTTGTGGAAATCATATCCTCTTTCAATAGGATACGCAGAAGCTAATAGTTGGTATAAGAACTCTTTTGTATTGAATGTCCCTAACGATGTGCTAAAAAACTCCAGACTCAATTGTTACATCTTGAATGATAAAAAAGAACATTTCTTCATCGATGATTTTAGTTTATCGATGGAGTATTACGAACTTCCGTCATATATAGATGAAATAAAAGAGACAAGTGTTCCAAAAGATTTGACTGTGATAACAGACAAAAATGCGCTTAACATTTTATATTCGAAAAAAGAAAAAAATATTGTTCTTGCTGATGATAAAAGTAATGCCGCAACAAAACCTTTGTCGATGTTTTATTCTCTCGTCCTTGATGACGATACTCTTGAACTTCAGTCTTCTGACTGGGATTTGATGACAAATGTTAATAATAATTATATATTTAAAAATGATAATAGATTTGTCACAACTCAATTAACGATAGCATATAGTGATGACGATTCAAATGTTAATTTTAATTTAGAATCTATATATCATAAAGATGTTAATGTGCTTAAATCATCATTGATTCTTCCTTTTGAAACAAACGATTTTACAATATATAGAAGCAATTCTTTCGTGGATACGGCTAACTATCAATCAGTTTATTATTTGGACAAGGAAGGTTTCTCACTTGCTCTTGAAGAAAAACAGATAAATCTTTATCATCCCGATAATGTGTCTTCTGTCCAACTGGATACAGAGAAATCTATTGCTTATATAAATTCAGATTACAGCTACGACCATCTCCTGATTCGTTATGAACTGCTCGATACGTCAGATTATTATGTTGATAGGTCCGCAACTTATATGAAGAAAGATTCATCTCATAATTCATCTTTCACAATTTCATTAACAAATAAAACACATCTTCCTCGTATCATGCCGATAATGGATGGTTATGAGTCGGCTTTCATTTGGACGGAACACGCTGATTGGGCCGATATTAAAACGCATAGAGCAACTTACTTCGGTAGTGAAGATATTGAAAATATAGAAGATGCGGTAGGTGGTTTCGCTTATTATAACATTCCTGTTACTAAAAGTGTATTCTACAATAATCCTGATTCTGTCGACAATTATGAGAAAAACAATGATTTCCCAGGATTACATTCTACCATAATGACAGATGCTTCCTATTTCGATTTTCTTAAACAGCTTAAAGATAACGGCTTCGAAATATGCCTGCATACTCCTGAGCAATATACGACAACAGCAGAGAATCTCTCAGAAGCATTGCGATTTATGAAAGATAATTTCGCATCACCATCGTGGATTGACCATGGCTACAATAACAGTGCTTCCAACAATCGCGAGAACATGGTATGCGACGGCCTCGATTCAACTTCGCCTTGTTATGTTTATGATTTATGGAAAGAAAACGGCGTGAGCTTCCCATTCAACTCATCATACGAAGAGATGAGACCATCTCCTTTCAACGATTATGTATTTGATAATAATTTTATGCGTCCTTATCCTGGCTTTGGCGATGCTTTGCCGAAACCTAAAGTCAGCTCGTTGCCAAACTTCCCGGATGTACTCTTATGGTCAACAACTCACACCACCGAGCCTGGTGATAATAACGCTTGGAATTATTATTTCAATCAGAAATATTTGGATAAAATCGTTGATTATAGAAATATCTACATAACACATATTTATGCACCTTGGGTGACAGAAGAACGTGGATTCTGGGAAATGAGAGATGGAAAATATGTCGCTAAAGAAGGATTTAACAAAGCTCTCGAAAGAATAGCGCGTATGAAAGAACAGCATTATATGCTTGCTACAACAATAGAAAACTTTATGACATATCAACATCATCTTAAGCAACTTGAATACAGAGTGCAAGCCGATGGATCTGTCATCTTGAAAAATAAAAATGAAGAAGCAATAAAAGGATTATCTTTGATATCCGTGCGTGATATTTCTTTGGATAATGGAAAACATTATGATAAGAGAAAGACTAAGTCAGGCGCTGAAAATATTATTTGGTTTGATATGGAACCCAATGAAGAAGTGAGAATACTTAATAATTTTTAAGAAATTTTAAAATATAAAAATATGAAAAGATTATCAATATTTGTCTCAGGAGGAGGAACTAACTTACAGAGAATAGCAGAGTATTTTGCAGAAAATCCTGAAGTTGAAATAGCAAATGTGATTTGTAATAACCCTAATGCATACGCAATAGAGAGAGCTAAGAATCTCGGTATTCCATGTAAAATTATCAACAGAGCAGAGTTTAAGAGTGAAGAATTTAGCAAGGAGCTCTTAGACCAAAATATCGATTTGATTGTTTTAGCAGGATTTTTATGGCTTGTGCCGCAGCATCTTATTCAAGCGTTCCCTAATAAGATTATTAATATCCATCCAGCTTTGTTGCCAAAATATGGAGGCAAGGGATTTTATGGAGAACATGTGCATGAAGCTGTTGTAGCAGCCAAAGAAGAATATTCAGGAATCACAATTCATTATGTTAATGAATGTTATGACAGCGGTGCTATTATCTTCCAGGCTAAGGTAGCTTTGGAAGAAGGAGAGACGGCTGATAGCTTGGCAGCAAAGATTCATAAACTAGAATATAAACACTATCCAGAAGTCATTGAAAATTTAATTAAGGAATAAAGTGAATTTGCATCAATGCAATGATATTGATTGAATAGTACAAGATAGTTATTATGAAAAAACGTTTATTATTAGTGGCATTTCTTTTTATCTCTATGTTTGCTTCTGCTCAGGTGGAAATGATTTTAGGTGAATGGCGTACTGTCGATGATGTGACAGGTGAGACCAAAGGTATCGTTGAATTCTATAAAGGCGACAACGGCCTTTATTATGGAAAGATATTGAAAGTATTTTGGAAAGGGCAGGAGTTGAAAGACACTGGCTTTGAAAACATGGTCGTCATCAGAGATATGGAAGAACATGATGGTATGTTGAAAAATGGCATTATCTATGAGCCGGAGGGAAAGAAAGATTATTACGGAAAGATTTATTATAACAAGGATGATAATACCATAACATTACGAGGCTCCTTAGACAAAAGAGGTTGGATAGGACGCTCACAGACTTGGGTAAAATAATGACAACACAAATATTTATTAACTTAAATTTTATTAACATTATGAAAAAGTATTTATTAACATTAGTATTAGTATTAAGCTCGATGTTCGCATCAGCACAGATTGACAAAATCGTTGGAGAATGGTACACCGTCGATGACGAGACAGGTGCAGTAAAGGCACTCGTTAATATCTATCAAGGTGACAATGGTCTTTATTACGGACAGATTATTAAAGTATTCAAAAATGGTGTAGAAAATCCAGATAGTCCAAATAAAGGATTGGTTATAGTAAAAGATATGGAAGGAAAGGACGGTATGTTGATGGGTGGCACCATCTACGAACCAGAGTCAAAGAAGACTTATTATGCGAAGATTTCATATAATAATGATAGCAACACCATCACATTGAGAGGCTCTATCGATAAAAGAGGATGGGTTGGAAGATCGCAGACTTGGATTAAAGAAAAGAAATAAAAAAATGGGACTTTTAAAGTCCCATTTTTTTTCTTAATGTTTCAATCATATCGACGCTCATCTTGTCGAGGTCGTATTTAGGATTCCATCCCCATTCGTTACGAGCGCAGCTGTCGTCTAAGCTGTTAGGCCATGAGTTAGCAATAGCTTGTTTGATAGGTTCTGGTTTGTATTCCATTTCAAATGTAGGAATGTATTTCTTGATTGTGTTGTAAAGGATTTCTGGATCGAAGCTCATCGCTGTAACGTTGAATGAGTTGCGGTGGATGAGTTTGCTTGGGTCTGCTTCCATGATGTTAACCATTGCGTCTAATGCGTCAGGCATGTACATCATATCCATGAACGTACCTTTTTCGAGAGGGCAGATGAATTTTTCGCCTTTGACAGCAGAGTAGAAAATTTCAACAGCGTAGTCTGTTGTGCCGCCGCCTGGCAATGTGAGGTTTGAAATCAAGCCTGGGAATCTGACGGAACGAGTGTCAACGCCGAAACGTGTGAAATAGTAATCGCTCAATAACTCACCTGTTACCTTTGTTACACCGTAGATAGTGTTAGGACGTTGTATTGTGTCCTGTGGTGTCATGTCTTTTGGTGTGTTAGGACCGAAAGCACCTATTGAAGAAGGAGTGAATACTGCGCATCCGTAAACGCGAGCTATTTCGAGACAGTTGACAAGACTGCCGATACCGACATTCCAACCTAACATAGGATTGAGTTCTGCTGTTGCAGAAAGGATAGCTGCGAGGTTGTAGATAGTGTCGATATTGTATTTCTTCACTACTTCGATGATTTGCATCATATTAGTTGAGTCGATTCTTTCGAATGGACCTGTCTCAACTATTTCTCCTGTGAGTTGACGTAAGTCGCTGGCTACTACGTTTTCTCCGCCGTAGATGCCACGAAGTTTCTTTACCAACTCTGTTCCTATTTGACCGCCGGAACCTATAATTAATATCTTTTTCATAGCAAAATTGCTTATGTTAATTTATTTTATAACTCCTAATTCTTGACCGATTTTGACGAATGCGTTGATACATTTGTCGAGATGTTCTTTTTCGTGTGCTGCTGATATTTGAACACGGATACGAGCTTGTCCCTTTGGAACTACTGGATAGTAGAAACCTGTAACGAAGATACCTTCGTCTTGCATACGTGCTGCGAATTTTTGTGAGAGAGGAGCGTCGTATAACATCACTGCACAGATTGCTGATTCTGATGGTTTGCAGTCGAAGCCTTTAGCCACCATTTCTTTGATGAAATAATCTGTGTTAGCGTGTAATTTGTCTTGAAGTTCGTTAGTCTCGCTCATCATTTCGAACATACGGATACCAGCTGCTACTAAGCCTGGAGCCATTGAGTTGGAGAATAAGTAAGGACGTGAGCGTTGACGTAACATGTCGATGATTTCTTTCTTACCTGTTGTGAAACCGCCCATTGCGCCGCCGAATGCCTTGCCGAGTGTACCTGTGATGATTTCAATTTGACCTTTCAAGTTGAAACGTTCTGTAACACCACGACCTGTAACACCGACAACACCTGCTGAGTGACTTTCGTCAACCATGACCATAGCGTCATATTTTTGAGCGAGTTCGTAAATCTTATCTAAAGGACATACGTTGCCGTCCATTGAGAATACACCGTCTGTAACGATTAATTTGAAACGACAGTCTTTAGCTGCTTGAAGTTGAGCTTCGAGCTCTGCCATGTCAGCATTAGCATAACGGAAACGTTGTGCCTTGCAGAGACGAACACCGTCGATGATGGAAGCGTGATTCAACGCGTCTGAGATGATAGCATCTTCTGGTCCTAATAATGGTTCGAAAACACCACCGTTAGCGTCGAAACATGCTGCGTATAAAATAGTATCTTCTGTACCGAAGAATTCTGAAATCTTTGCTTCAAGTTGTTTGTGTAAATCTTGACAGCCGCAGATGAAGCGGACTGAAGCCATACCGAAACCGCGTGCATCCATGCCTTTCTTGGCGGCTTCAATAAGTTGTGGATTGTCGGCTAATCCAAGGTAGTTGTTAGCGCAGAAGTTTAAGCATTTCTTGCCTTTAACAATGATTTCTGCACCTTGTGGACTTTCAATAATACGTTCGTTTTTGTACAAACCATCAGCTTCAATTTGAGCTAATTCCTGTTTTAGATATTCTTGGAATTTATTATACATAATGTTAATATTATTGGATTCTTAATAATGTTTAAACAATTCGCAAATGTAAACAATTATATTTAAAAATCGAAGAATTTTTAGAGAAAAAATAACATCATTTTTATATCTAATTTATACCTATATGAATGAAATAAATTGTACCTTTGCATATTATTGAAAATTATGTTACAATGGAAAACAACCTTTTTATATACAATAGCTTGACTCGTTCAAAAGAGTTGTTCAAGCCTCTCAACGCTCCTCATGTAGGAATGTACGTCTGCGGTCCAACCGTCTATGGTGATGCTCACCTCGGCCATGCTCGTCCAGCAATTACTTTCGACCTTGTGTTCCGTTACCTCAAACATCTAGGTTATAAAGTTCGTTATGTCCGTAATATTACCGATGTGGGTCACCTCGAACACGACGCCGATGAAGGCGAAGATAAGATTGCAAAGAAGGCACGCCTCGAAAATTTAGAACCAATGGAAGTGGCACAATATTATAAAGACAGATACCACGTAAGCATGGATAAACTTAATGTGCTGCGTCCTTCTATCGAGCCTCACGCTTCAGGTCATATCATCGAACAGATAGAGATGATTCAGAAAATCCTCGACGCAGGTTATGCCTACGAATCAAACGGCTCTGTCTATTTCGACATTGAAAAATATAATAAGGACTTCCGTTATGGTATCTTGTCAGGACGTAATGTAGAAGAACTTCTCAACAACACTCGCGAACTCGCCGGCCAGCTCGAGAAGAGAAACGGTGCCGACTTCGCATTGTGGAAGAAAGCAGAACCAAAACATATCATGCGCTGGAACTCTCCTTGGGGCGAAGGCTTCCCAGGATGGCACGCTGAATGTACCGCGATGAGCTGCAAATACCTCGGCGAACAATTCGACATCCACGGCGGAGGTATGGACTTGCTCTTCCCTCACCACGAATCAGAAATAGCTCAGTCGATGGCATTCAACGGTGGCAAACAGCCTGTCAAATATTGGATGCATAATAATATGATTACTCTCAACGGCCAGAAGATGGGTAAGTCTCTCGGCAATGCAATGTCACTCGAAGACTTCTTCGCAGGCAACCACCCACTTTTGGAACGTCCTTATCCACCAATGACAATACGCTACTTCGTACTCCAAGCTCAATATCGCAGCACCGTCGATTTCTCTAACGAAGCATTACAAGCTGCTGAAAAAGGCTACAAACGATTGATGGAAGCTGCTAAATTAGTCAAGAACATCACAGCAACAGAAGGCGCAGAAGAACTCGGTGTACAAAAGATTATGGACGCTTGCTACGAAGCAATGAACGACGACTTCAACAGCCCTGTTGTGATAGCTAATTTATTCGAAGCAGTGAGAATAGTCAACACTGTTAAAGACGGCAACGCAAAAATCAACGCTCAAGAATTAGAATTGTTAAAACAATTGTTCCAATCATTCGTATTCGACATCTTAGGATTGTTAGATACAGAAGCTGGTGGCGACGATGGTTTGGTTGACGGCTTGATGGAGACTATCATCGACATCAGAAAAGAAGCACGCGCCAAGAAAGACTGGGCAACCAGCGACATCATCCGCGACAAACTCGCTTCTTTAGACATTGTCTTGAAAGACGGAAAAGAAGGAACGACTTGGAGCAAGAAATAATTTAAAGTCAACAGACAACAGACTTTTCAAATATAAAAAACTCAAAACCTCAGAATCTCATATAGAAGTTCTGAGGTTTTTTATTTATGAATTATGAATTGATTAAAATCTAAACATAAATCCGTATTTGTGAGTTGTTAAAAATAAATTGCTGTAGTTTAACTCGAAAAACAAACCGAATGATTTGGTGAAGTTGAATCCTATACCGCCACCGGCATTGAAAGAAAACAATGTCTGATTGTCTATATTTAATGATTTGCCGTAAAAAAACGAATGAGCCCCAACCTCTATGTTGCCATAAATATCAACACGATAAAATGAAGGATTTACGATTAGAGGAAGGAAATGTATTTTTCCTTTAATACCATAATTGAAAATATTTATTCTATTTCCACTATGTTTAGGGTAGCAAAAGATAGGGACATCTCCTGTATATAGAGTTGTAACAGCACCTACTTCTAACCAATTGTTTAATCCATATAATGCTTCGCCAGAGATTGCATGAGCATTATAAAATGACATAAGATGTTGATAACCCCCACCAATATTTATGCTTATTTTATCTTTAATGAAAGAATTTTCAGAAGGTTTGCTTTGAGCATCAACACTGGTGATAAAAGCGCCAATGAGCAATAATGTTAATAAGAACTTTTTCATACTGATTAAGATTTAATTGAATTTTTTTTATCAACGCAAATATATATATATTTTATGAAAAAGATATAGAAAATAATCTATGCATATATATTTATGCATAAATAAGCTTAACTTATTTGATTAGTAGAGTGCTAATAATGCAAAAATCCCGACTCATTTCTGAATCGGGATCTTTTATATAACTGGCAGCTGATTGCTGACAGCTAAAAGCTAAATGCTTATCCTAATTTTACGCGGTTGAAAGCTGTAACTGT
>JAZLEF010000002.1:0-4087 GCA_045615125.1 Bacteroidales bacterium | reverse complement strand
GCTATCCTCTTCGAAAGCGGTATCTACGCTAAGATTCCTAACGACATGCCAGAAAAATTGGCTCTCTCAGCATTAGACGTTGCTGGTGCTCCAGCTCAAACAGCTAAGTTGTGCCAATACGGTCAAAACGTCGTTATCCTCGGCGCTGGCGGTAAATCAGGTATGTTATGCTGCTACGAAGCTAAGAAACGCGTTGGCGTTACAGGTAAAGTCATCGGTTTGGCAAACAGCCCTAAGAGTACAAACCGTATCAAGGAACTCGGTTTCTGCGATGTAGTAGAAAGCGTTGCTGGCATGACACCAGTTCAAGTTTACGAACTCATCTACAAACTCACAGACGGCAAGATGGCTGACGTTACAATCAACTGCGTTAACGTTCCAGATCAAGAAATGACAGCTGTTCTCTGCACAAAAGACGACGGTGTCGTTTACTTCTTCTCAATGGCAACAAGCTTCACAAAAGCTGCTCTCGGCGCAGAAGGTATCGGTTCAGACGTTAACATGATTATCGGTAACGGTTATACAAAAGGCCACGCAGAATTCACATTACAAGAACTCCGCGAATGCCCAGAACTCCGTAAGATTTTCGAAGAACTTTATGCATAAATAATAACTGAAAGTTGAGGGATTTGCGTCTCTCGACTTTCTTTTCTTTAACATATATAAAATGGAATCAAGAAGAAAACAATTATTTCCTAACGTCACCGACGAACAATGGAATGACTGGAAATGGCAAGTCAAGAATCGTATCGAGACTTTGGAACAGTTGAAACAATACGTTCAACTCACTCCTGAAGAAGAAGATGGCGTACGCAGCGTTCTCTCAACATTACGTATGGCTATCACTCCTTATTACTTAAGCCTCATCGATCCTAACAACCCTAAAGACCCTGTCCGTCGTCAATGTATCCCAACAGCATTAGAGACAAACATCGCTTCTGCTGACTTGTTGGACCCATTACACGAAGACGAAGACTCACCAGTTCCAGGTTTGACACACCGTTATCCAGACAGAGTTTTGTTCCTCATCACCGACATGTGTTCAATGTACTGCCGTCACTGCACACGCCGTCGTTTCGCTGGACAAAAAGACGATGAGTCACCACAAGAAAGAATTGAAAGAGCATTAGAATATATCGAAAGAACACCAGAAGTACGCGACGTTCTCCTCTCAGGCGGCGACTCATTGATGGTTAGCGACGCTAAGTTGGAATACATCATCAGCCGTTTGCGCGCTATCCCACACGTTGAGATAGTTCGTCTCGGAACACGTACTCCTGTCGTTTGTCCACAACGTATCACTCCAGAGTTGTGCGATATGTTGAAGAAATACCATCCAATATGGATCAACACACACTTCAACCATCCAAACGAAGTTACACCAGAAGCAATCGAAGCATGTAACAGACTCGCTAACGCTGGCGTTCCATTAGGTAACCAAAGCGTATTGTTAAGAGGTGTTAACGACTGTGTTCACGTCATGAAGAAACTCGTTCACTGCTTGGTCAAGATGCGTGTAAGACCTTATTATATTTATCAATGCGACCTTTCAATGGGATTGGAACACTTCCGTACTCCAGTTTCAAAAGGTATCGAAATCATCGAAGGTCTCCGTGGTCACACATCAGGTTATGCAGTACCAACATTCGTTGTTGACGCTCCAGGCGGCGGTGGCAAGACTCCAGTTATGCCACAATACGTCATCTCACAAGCTCCAGGCAAAGTTGTCTTGCGTAACTTCGAAGGCGTTATCACAACTTACACAGAGCCTAAAGAATATCACAACGACTGCGACTGTCCAGAATGTCAAAAACGCAGAGCAGCAGAGTCAGGCGAAAACATCACAGACAAGAATGTTGTCGTTGACGGCGTAATCTCATTGTTACAAGGCGAGAAGATGAACATCGAGCCAGCTTCTATCAAGAGACATGAGAGACATAATAAATAATGCATAATTCATAATTCATAATGCATAATTTTAGGGCTGTCATATTATGGCAGCCCTGATTTTTTTATTTAGCTGTCAGCGTTCAGCTGTCAGTGGAGATGTGTCAATGTGAAATGTGCATTGTGCATTGACACATCTTTTGTATTATGATTTTTATAATTTCAAGAAAAAATGTCCATTCCTACAGCTGATAGCATTTTATAATCAGCGATGGTTTTAATCAGGAGATTCAGTCTTCTCATAAACCCTTCTTCTGAGAAGTCATTGATTTCGATAGTAGCAGCAATTATGTCAAATTCTTCTTCATGCTTCTGGCTGTCGTTGTCGATGAAGAATTTTACTAAAGGCGTATGACTATTTATGTAGTTGCAATTTTCAATGACTGATTCTCTGTCTTTTATATAATAATAATCTATGAGTTCATCTTCATCTTCAACTTTATATCTTGGTTTCGTTTTCCCAAAATTGATTCTAAGTATCGGAGAGCTATAGAGTGGGTCGTATTTCAAATACACGTTGTTGAGCTGATAACGAAAGAACTCGCCTTCGTTGTCTTTCGACATCATATAGTTATGTTTGTCAATTATTTCTTTGATTGAGTCAAGTTTCCTTTTTATCTCATCTTCAGATATTTTTTTAATTTCATCAAATACGAATATGCAAGGATTATCGCTGTCATGATTTTTTTCAATCAATTCATCTGAGGAGTCATTATCGTTTTCGGATTTTGATTCACCGTCGTCTTCAGAATCCTCCTCATTTTTTTTATAATCTAATATTTCAATACTCAATTCCTTATGAAAATTGTAATAAGCATTGGTCAGTTCTTCTATCATATGAGTCAGGGTTGCTTCGAGATTGTCAAATGAAAACATCTTATATCTATATTCCAACTCATAATAATCATAATCAAGAATGATTTTGACGTGATTCTCCCTTATTGTTGATAAATATGCTTGTTCATATATATAATTAAAAAAATCTTTATTAGTGTCAATATGATGATTTATATAATTGTCCAAATCTCTGTTAATGCTGATAATGAGAGTGCCATTGTCATTATAGCATAGTTCTAATGCTAATTCTGAATGTTTGAAGAAATGTTTATTATCGGGTGAAGAGAGGATTTTGTATCCCATTTCTTGCAATTGTGTTAAAATAATTTCTGTGTTATTCATGTATGAAATACTTTTTGTTAGAAGAAGATGATTAGATTTTACAAAAATAGTATATTAATTCTATTGTCAAGAGTTTTTGGGAAAATTATAGAACTCTGAATTCAATGATGATGGGTAAAAAATCATTTGTTAAAAAACATTAACATTATTTGATTTTTTTATATCTTTGTAGTGTTCCCAGTGATTTTAATTTTTGGGAACAGACATATTAAAAAAGGCGTTTATTGACGCTTTGGTTTTGACACATCGAAACTTCGCAACTTTCTGAATTGTCTGTCAAAAACAAAGCAACGTAAGACGATTATAGAAAACCAAGTCTATGAAGAATTCATCGTCTTCGAGCAAGATTCTCTTCTGTCGAGCTACGAAAGAAAAACCATTCCCCATCTCCAAGAGAAAATCAGCGATATGAGAGATAATCGCATTTTCCAAATCCTTTTCGTAATATTCAGCTTTACGTTCTAAGCCTAAGAATTCCAATACCATCGGTTCTTTTATGATTTCCTGAGGTGTTTGAGGAATCCGTTCTTTTCTAGCTACAGCCAAAACACTTTCTTTATCGTTGCTTAGCAACAGCCGCTCATAAAGTTGAGAATTGATTTGTCTTTCAGTCTCTCTGCCGTTCCATCCGTTGTTGACAGATTCCAATTCGTAATACTCTCTTTTGTCAGGATCATCTATCTGTATAAGTTTTCGATATTGATTCCAGTTCAATTGCGTCCGCAGTGCGGACGCAATCGGGTAGAGCCTGTAAAACTGACGACTTCGTTCTAGCTGCCTGACAGAAAAACCTTTGCCATATTCTGGGATTAAGTTATTCGCAAGATTCTTAATCAGATAAGAACCATAATCAGCTCTGTCTTTCCCTTCTTGTTCCTCTTCGAAGATTCGTTTGCCGATGTTCCAATACATTTGTACACGACAAAAATCAACGCTTCTGACGGCATTCTGCCGAGCATTA
>JAZLEF010000001.1:0-5253 GCA_045615125.1 Bacteroidales bacterium | reverse complement strand
ATCAGACAAATCACCTGATTCGAAGTTAACCAAAAGTTTGTCAGGAATGATTTCACTCCAGCTCCAGCAAGCCTTGACAGTATTGTCATCCATAGCTGTTGCTTTCACTTGGTAAACTGGCAAATAAGAATCCTTGCTGTTCTTTGCTGCACGGTTTTTCTCATCTGCTCTCAATGCGTTAGGTGTCAATAACACCAAAACCATAAGACAAGTTAAGAACTTTCTCATAATGAATTTTATTAATTAAAAATTTGTTTATAATAAATTATAAAAAGAGCTGCAAATATATAAAAAAAATGGATACGATTTCTCGCATCCATTTCTCATTTTTTACGCTATTATATTGTCAATGCGTATTATAATTTTATTGATTTATAAACCTGAACAGAGTTGTTATTTGTTATTCTCAAGTAATATACTCCAGATTTATAATTACTCATATCCAAAGTGTAGACATCGTCATTAACAATGATGTTTTCTAAGCATTGTCCGTTTGGCATAAAGACAGAAATTTCTTTCATTCCTTTACATTCTATCTTCATATCGCCTTCTGTAGGATTTGGATATAATTTTGTTTCAGCATTTGAATTTTCATCAATACCGATTGTTACGTTGACTGTTACTTCAGCTTCATCTTCGCAACCTTCTTTTGTTCCAACAACAGTATATTTTGTTGTTTCAGATGGAGAGACAGTGATTGAAGCTGTTGTTTCGCCTGTTGACCATTCGTAAGAATCTGCGCCGCTTGCTGTCAATGTTGTGCTTTCGCCTGAATAGATTTGGTTATCACCAGCTATTGTAACTTCAGGAGCTTCTTTAACAGTCAAAACCAAGTTGATGATACTATCGCAGTCGTAGTCTGTTTCATATTCTTTAGTTTTGTTATACAATCCAGGAGCAAGATTATTGAGGTTGAAGCCATGTTGGTTGTAGCTTTCACCTTCACAAATTTCAGCTGTATATTCAAGATTATAAGAAGGGAAAACTGTCAATGTCATAACGATTGTACTATCGCATCCGTCAATTGTTTGAAGCACGTTTTCTTGAGTATGAACGCCAGCTTCAGGATTATCGAAGTGGAATGCGCCATAATGGAATGATTCGCCTTCGCATATTTCCATTGACAAGTTACGTGTGTAAGTTGGATAAACTGTGAGGAACAAATATGAATTTTGTCCGTTGTTACCTTCTATTACTTCTTCATAATAACCTACAGCAGGGTTGACGTAGTTGAAGCCATTTTCTGTGTAGCTTTCGCCTTGGCATAAGTCGATGACATACATAGCAGGTGAAGGAACACCTAATTCACATGCATTGAGGACAGTGCCGTTGCTATCGTTTTTATCTGTCAAGAATGCAATAAAATAGATATTATCGAGATCGACCGCTACGCCATTAGGGTCGCCAATAGTTTCAGGGATTGAGTAAGTATATGTTTTTGTAATCAAAGTGCCTGTTGTTGGTGTAATAGCTTCACCCCATGTTGGAGTTATTGTTGAACGGAAGACGTGATTATGGCAATATTGACCATCAACGATTTGAGCTGGGTTTAAGTTAGAACCTGCTTGATAGCCTATGATATTATCTTGTAACATGAATACGTTAAGATAGTTTGTTGATGTATTGCTATTATCGGTATAATAAATTTCTACAGTAATCTGAGCTGTACGTGAAGCAGCGTTGATTGTGTAGTCACCAGCTACATTTACTATAGCTGTTTGTTGCATTTGTGCGTCAGATTTTTCTTCCCACAAATTTCTGCCTATTGCACCAGTAGCGCGGTTAACGACGCCCGAAGGATAGCTATAAACGCCGAAGTTATTATTAAATTCATTACCTTCTGTTGTTGTCATATTAGGATATGCAGTAGAAGCGTAACCGCCGGCATGGATATTTATCGGGAATACTCTACCAGGATTGTTAGCAGCTATTTCGTTAGCTATGCGGTGTCCGTCTGGACAATAGGTACAATAGTTACCTGTATATTCTTCTATAATAACATTTTTCTTAGTAGGTGTAGTTGCAACATATTGTTGAGCGTTGACGAGTTCTAAGGAAAAAAGTACGATGATAAGTGATAATAAATATTTTTTCATGTTCTATTATTTAAAAAAGTAGAGACGTCACAATGAAGCGACGTCTCTACGAGTTAGTTATTTATTATTTAACAACAGTAACGCGTTCTACTGTTACTCCGTTTTCTGTTACGATGCGTACCATATAAACACCGCCTTCATATTGAGTCATATCGATAACTTCGTTGTCTGAGTCGACTTCGTTGTCATAGATTGTTTGACCTAATGAGTTAGTGATGCTGATACGTGTCATAGCTTCAGCACTGATATTTAATTTATCCTTAGTTGGGTTAGGATAAATCATCATGCCGTTAACGCCGTTTTCGTTGATTGAAATAACTTCAACGACGACGTAGTTTTGATTTTCATTGTTGTAAGCTGTTGCAGGTTCTGATTCACATTCTTCACCGTCGATGTTGTAAACAGCTGTTACTTGATAGTAGTAAGTACCTGTTTCAACAGCGTCGAAGTATTTACCTTCGTTGCTTTCACCGATTAAAGTGAAGTTGTTTTCACTTGTACCACGATAGATGTTATAGTGGTCTAAGTTTTCATTTCTTGCAACGCCAGCAGCTACGATTTCACCTTCGCATGTTGTGTATTCGAAGTCTGTAATTGGAGCGAGTTGTGATACTTCAGCCTTAGCTTCATTTGTTACATAAGCACGAATCATCCATGAGTAGTTCAAGCCGTAGTCAACAACGTCTTCCCATACTGCGCCGTCCATTGAGATCCAGCGTGAGTTAGGATCGCCGCAGTCAGCACTTGCTGCTGCTGGATAGTTAGTACCTGTTGTTGTGCTGAATACAACCCAGATATTTTGTGTGATATCAACTGGGAGAGCTGATGTCAATTCGAATTCTACGAAGTTACCTGTACCATTAGATGTATATTCTTGAGTATGTACTAATGTTTGAGGTGATGAAGAACCGCCGTAATATACATTGATTACACCAGAAGAAGCTGCGTAGTCGAACATAGAGACTTTAGTAATCATTGTTCCGTCGTATCCACCGAGAGCTGTTGCTGGGAACATTACACCCCAGTAGAATGAAGAAGGACCGCCGATACCGTCAACATTCATACCATCATCATAATATAACCATTCTGACATTGGTGCTGAGTATGGCCATACGAGGCTTACACCTGTTTGACCGTTTTCTGTTGCTTGTTCACCATAGAGTTTTGTTGGAGCTTCACATGGTCTTACGAGTGTTACTGTTTCTGGACATGACATTGCATAGTATGTTGAGTCTTTTGGTCCGTCGTAAACTACTCTCAAGCTATATTCATATTCACCGAATTCAGTGAGAGCTTCTGTGAATGTACCTGTTGTGATTGGTTCTGGAGTGAGGAGTTCGCCGTCGCGGTATAACATTGCGCCGAGGCATGCGAGTTCGTTACCAGTATTACCAGCTTCGCCTAAGAATGCGCGGATCATCCATGTGTCGTACAAGCCGTAAGCTGTTACGTCTTCCCATGTTGTGCCGTCTAATGAGATCCAGCGACCGTCAGCATCGCCTGTATCCATTGTACATGATGCAGGGAAGTTAGCACCGTCATTTGTTTCAAATACAACCCAAACATTTTGTGTACCATCAACTGCTACAGCTTCTGTCAATTCGATTTCAACGAAGTCGCTGCTTGATGTCAATGTGTATGATTGAGTATGTGCTAATGTACCAGGAGCGTTGTCGCCACCTAAGTAGATCTTGAAGTTGCCGCTTGTTGCGAGACGGTCGTAGATAGCAACCTTTGACAATCCTGCTGGAGCGTATTGAGCAACGTCAGCTGCGCGCAACTTGATACCCCATTGGAATGATGCTGGGCCACCAACACCGTCATAGTAATTACCATCGTCGTAGTACATCCATGTACCTTCTTCTTTAGCTGATTTAGCAGCTGTTGTGATTTCAAGGTCGTCAACCATTAAGATGAACATGTCTGTGCAGTTGAAGTGACGGAGAGCTACATAGATTTCTTGACCTGCGTATTCGCTTAAGTCAGCTGTGTATTGATACCAGTTGCCTTGTTCGCCTCTACCGCGTACTGTAGATTTGCTTGATTTGCCAGTCATTGTCCATTGTGCGATTGTTGTGAAGTCAGCTGCTGAAGTGTTACCAGCTGTTGATACTGCTACACCGAATACTTCTGATGCCCAATCATTGTCTTTTGAACATGCCCAGAATGTAATCTTAGCGCCGTTACCTACTGCATATTTTTCTGGAGATACGAAGTAATTGTCTGGATAGAGAGCACCTAAGCCATTGCAGAATGATTCTGAAGCTGCATAACCTGCGCCTGTATGAGGATCGCTTGGTAATACTGCGTGGTATGTTTCACTTTCTGAGCTGTGGTACCATACGTGTCCATCACCGTCAGCGTCGAGGTTTGTCCAACCTTCTAAGTCTGATTCGAAACCGAATGTTAATGTTTCACCGTTAACGTCTGGTTCTTGACCTGAGATTTCCCAGTTGAGGACTGCATTACCGTTTTGATATTCTGCTGTGAATTCTGATGGGCCAGCGAAATTATCACATTTAACTGATGTCCATGTGTATGACATTGGTTCACTTGAACCGCCTTCATAGTTAGCAATAACTGTTGTTGTATATACTTCACCGATGATGAGGTTTTCATGTTGATAGTATGGAGTTGTTACTTGAGCTTCTTCATAACCGTTCAACATAACTGTGAAACTTTCGACAGTTTTTGTTCCTCTTTCTGGATCGCCGTTTGTCAAAGCGACATCGTCAACACACAAGAAGAATTGGTTGTAACTGTTGAAGTGACGGAGAGCGATATATACGCTTTGTCCAACATATTCGCTGAGGTCAACTGTGTAGAAGTACCATGTACCGTAACCGTCTTCTCTGCTGCCTCTTGGAGCATCTTTTTGGTTACCCTTAGCTGTCATATCCCATTCAGCGATTGTTGTAAATTCTTCAGCTGTTGTACCATCACCTGTTGAGATAGCAACACCGAAATGTTCAGCTGCCCATGCAGCGTCTTGTGCTGATGCCCAGAATGAGAATACTGTGTTAGAACCAACATTTACTTTTTCAGGAGCTATGATATAGTTATCTGGAGTAAGTTCATATTGGATGAAGCAGTATGATTCTGATGTGATGTGACCTGTACCTGAGTGTGATGGTCTTGGGTTTGCACCGTGTAAATA